>NZ_JBFRJJ010000006.1:101970-163644 GCF_041468785.1 Shewanella sp. 10N.286.52.E4 | reverse complement strand
ATTGAATGATTGAATGATTGTTAACTAAATGACAACTGAGCCATTACACCTAAGCTATGCTATCCTTTCCTGATTCAAATATATCAAAACCTTAAAAGACTCATTACCCTAATGGCAGTTCGAATTTTTACTGTTAAGCGATTATTTTTATTGTGCTTTTTTATAATCGCATTAGGTTTAGTCCTGCTTCAACAAAACTTCAGGCCTATTGCACTAAATTTAATCAACTCATTAACTGAGCCCTATGATATCGAAGTGATTGATGTTGACGTTAAACTGACTGAATTAACCCAATTTAAGCTCACCGATCTTAATCACTTATATTTCCCATGGCTGCAATTACGTTATCAAGATAGCTTTATTGAGTTTCGTGATATCAAGTTAGATCTAAAAGATGGTTACCATACCCTAAAAAATATGTCCTTAGCTGTTGAAGATATCAATGCGCTGCACATTCGTGATATTCAAGTCACATTAGGGGACAGTTTTTTTAAACGACAAGAACAAGGTGAAAACTCAGATAATATAGGTCTGAGCATTAACCAAATTCCACAAATAACACTCGACAATATCAGTGTATATTTACCTAAGTCGTTACAAAAAAAGGTTCCTTCCCCAGTTCTACGAACGAGTAAATTGCAGTTAACCCATGTGGAATCTGCCAAAAAAACTACCGATGCACTGCAGAAAACGGATACACATCAAGTACTGTCTGGAACAGTCAATTTGATGGAACAGCAGGTATTGGCGTTTGAACTGGCACTCGCTCAAACACAGTGGGCGCTTAGCCATCAAACTGACTTGAATACCTTACTTAGTAGTATGACTGAGTTTAATAGTGCATTAACACTCATGGCATCTGATGAGGCTTTAGGCAATCACTCAGCCGTTTCGCAATCAGATTTTGTAACTGGATTAGATGACCTCGTCACTAGTATTGATGCATTAGCAATTGATGTTAACGGCATATGGCAAAGCGATACACAACTTGATTTGATTCACGGTTCAATCAACAGTCAGCATCAGATTATTCCTGTAACAGCATCAAGTGGCGACGCACTTCCCCTCATTAGCAGTCGATTACTTTCAGGGATTAAATTTAGCTCAGATTCGCCAATCGATTTTTCGATAAACTATCTGCCAATGTCAGATACAGCGCCCGCTATGACGACCTTTGAACTGCAACCTTTAACTTGGCAGCAACGCACGACTCAACTGCAATTAGCCGATATCAATGCATTGTTGAGTCGCACAGAATTCGTTGATACCTCGTTCACAGCTCACGCTAACCAAATGCTAAGTAAAATGACCAAACCTGTTGATTGGTCTATATCTTTAAAGAAACCGTTAACCATTGAAATGCCACTGGATGACACATCTGTAATCAACGTTTTGCCAACAGATGCCAGCTTACTTGTGAAGCATGACACTGTCACAACAGCATTAGATATCAATGATTTCACTGTGGACAGCCTCTCAATTGCGAATTATTCAGCATCAAACGATAACTCATCCACCCTTAATAGAATGACACTGAACTCAAGACTAGATTTCAGTCTGAATCAGCATCACCCTATTGAACTAATCGAATTGAGTGAGGGCTTAGCATTAACGTCTACTGAATCTAGCGGTTCTGACAAACGTATTACACTTGATGGAAGCAGAATAAACTTAAGTGCAAAGGCTGTTGCTGATAATCAATCAATAAAAGTCACCCTATTGCCTCAGTCAGGAATTCACACAGAAAAGCTCAATGTTTATATGCCACAAAAGACATTGTCTTTTGAAAGCCTGCATTGGCAGCTTACGCAACCTTCAAGTATTGAACACATTCAAGCGCCTATTGAGACCAGTACTGATATAAACCAAAGCACAGATATAAACCAAAGCACAGATATAAACCAAGCTACTAGAAAATCTACACTCAATATTGGCGATGTTACATTGGGCTTTGACCGTTTTTCATTTAAAACAAATGACATCAAACAAGTGCTAAACGAGACTTTTGAAGTTGAGTTAGGCCAATTTGAGATCAACGCAACGCAGAATATCGCTTTGCTATTGGGATCTTCGAGCATCAACGAAGCTGACCATCGCCATGGTAGCGCTACTTCAAAAATGTCTACCCTGGAATCATTACTCGCCCAATCAAATCAAACCCAACTTAATTGGTCGTTACAAGATGTTCAAATTGATAAGCTCATTCCAAGCAAAACAAAATTACGCCGTTACAAAGTACTGCGACTTGATGATATATCGCTTAGCCAACACTTAAACCTGCAGCATCAGCTGTTAACAGGTTCAGAACAATGGCAGCTCGATGAACTAATTTTATCCAGCTATCACTTGCTGCGGTTACCACAGCAAAACATGCCAGTTTCTTTAGCAGGTCAATGGCTGGTCGATACCGAGTTAGCATCGGTTGTTAATACTTTAGAGCAAACTCAAATGCTCCCCGAAAACTTATCCATTTCTGGCTATAACAAGCTTAAGGCTGGTTTTGCACTGAATGAAAGCCAAGGCGTGTCTTTGTTTGAAATGAAATTCGAACAGCAAGTCTCGCAGCTTGATGCACAATATAACGAAAACTATTTTAACAACGCGAATTTAACGGCTAATTGTCAATTCAATTGGCAGCAGGTACATAGCACACCAATTCAACCTACGACCTACAGCCAAAGCCGTCTGTTGTGCCAACAAGCAGAACTCAATATTGCTGATGCATACGTCGGTATTAATCTTGAAAATATTCAACTAAAAACCAATGTTTCACTGGGAAAAAATGATGAAATACCCGCCAAAAATTGGTTACAGGAAATTAGCGGGCTTAGCGATACTGATGTTAATTTAACAGCCAGTGGCGACTTATTAGATGGAGAGTTTTTAGTGCCTGAGTTTTATCTAAAATTACACGATAAATCTGAAGGTTATTTCGTCTTAAATGGTATTAGCTTAGAAGCGTTACTCGCTGCACAGCCCCAGGTTGGTGTCTACGCCAATGGTATTTTTGACGGTGTTTTACCAGCAAGCTTAGTCGATGGTAAAGTCACTATTGCAGGTGGACACTTGGCAGCAAGGAAACCAGGAGGCTTAATTCAAGTGTCAAATAACCCGGCCCTTGAGCAAATTAGAACAACTCAACCACACTTAGATTTTGTTGTACAAACACTAGAACATTTAGAGTACAGCCAGCTAAGTAGTAGTTTTGACATGGCAGAAAATGGGGATGCTTCACTCAAAGTGCAAGTGAAAGGTCAAAGCCAAGATATTGAAAGGCCAATACATTTAAACTACTCTCATGAAGAGAACTTATTTCAATTATATAAAAGTACGCAGATTGGCAACCAACTGCAAAATGATATCGAACGATCCGTGAAGTAAAAGGACAACTCAGTGAAAACGCATTCGATTAATACCCTTTGGCTTTTATGCGCGAGCAGTCTGTTAATGAGCGCTTGCTCGCCAACAGTCAAAATAGCCCCTCCCGACAAGCCCATTGAGATAAATCTCAATGTCAAAATCGAGCATGAAATCATTATTAGAATTGATAAAGAGCTCGACATACTTTTAGAAGATGACGAGTTATTTTAATTAATAAGGAAATCACATTATGAAGTTACCCATCATAGCCTTATTAACAGGGCTTTTATTGTCAGCAAATGCTTATGCGTTAACCCTACAGCAAGCAAAAAGCCAAGGCTTAGTTGGTGAGCAAACCAATGGCTATTTAGGCCTAGTCGTCAATGATAAAGCTGCAAAACAGTTAATGTTAGACGTTAACGCAAAACGTAAACAACATTATCAAAAAATAGCTAAAAAAAATAAACTCTCAACCACTGATGTTGCCAATAGAGCGGCTAAAAAAGCGATTGCGGCGGCGGATAAAAATCATTTCATTCAAAATTCATCCGGGAAATGGCTGCAGAAATAAGCGACTTTTGAGTGTTCTTCCACCTTAAAATGTAAATGTCATCATTTTTTATCATCAATTTAGTTTACTTAAACTAGGATAAAAATTGATGGCATTATATATTTCACTTTATACCATAACACCCACCCTTTACGATATGTGGCATATAAGCGCTTGTTGTTATTAACCTTTATCACCTCGCTTTTTGCTTTCATTCGCAATACTCATTCTTAAGTTAATTTTTTCTTTTTAATATTGATAAATTTGGCATTAATTTGTACAAAATTTTGGTGTCCTTATAGCGCTTGTGGGTATTTTATTCGTAAAACAAAAGTGTTACATTTATGTAATAAGTCATTTTTTTGTCTGGTGTCATTTTTACATCAGGCGTATATACCTTTGAGAATATGAACAAGATTTTATCTGCCATTGCTACACTTATAATACTAATAAACCCTGTTCAGGCTAAACCTGTCGTTAACGTGGGCGGTTACTTGTTTGCCCCTTATGTGAATATCTCTGAGGCCGGCATGTTTCAAGGGTTTACCATTGATTTAATCGCAGCGTTCAATGAACTTCAATCAGAAGTCGACTTCCAATTTGTTAATACCAGCATTGAAAATCGCTACCAAGCATATGACATTGGTCGTTTCGATATGATGATTTTTGAAAGCCCTATTTGGGGTTGGCAAAACTTTGATACCACCTTTATCCCACTTGATATTGTCGACGGTGAAGTGTTTATCACCCTTAGAGATAATGATAAAAACCAAGAATATTTTTCATCTTTTAAAGATAAATCATTAAGTCTTGTGAGTGGCTATCATTATCAATTTGCAGACTGGAACACCGACAGCCAAGAGTTAGCACTCAATTTTGATATTCAGTTTGTTAATACCAATAAAGCATCAATAGAAAGTGTTCTCAAAGGTCGCGCCGATATTGCCCCTGTCACCCATTCATACCTTATGCATTATTTGCAAACTCACCCTGATGCACGCTCGCAATTACTGATATCAGAGAGATTGGATCAAGCTTACTCTCATAGCATCTTGCTCAAACCGAATTCTGTGGTTTCGGCAAGTCATGTGCAAAAGTGGTTTAATGAAATTCGCGATTCAGGAAGATTGAAACGTATTGCAGAAAAGTACAATGTAGAAATTTAATTTGATTTAGGCTTTAAAACATAAGTCAGCATCTTGAAGATACTGACTAAGAAATCTTTTAAACAATAGATGATGCTGAGCGCATCATCTATTAACTCTACAGCTAAATTACATGGTTACCATTGCCCAATATTCAAGGCGAGACTTTGGATCCAGTACCACTTTCTTACATAAATCTTTGTACTTACCCATTAATGGCCCTAAACCACTTGAGCCGCCAAGGCTGGCAATTTGTTGCTCTTTTGCAGTCGCAACTGCCGCTTCTACTTTATCGGCAGGCATATATTGTCCAGCAATCTTTTCAGCTTCAAGACCTGAATCTTTAAGTCTGCCGCCAACAGCTTGCATCTGTGGTGCATCCATCCCCATGATCACACCAGATGCGATTTCGTAATACGCAGCGCATTGCACTAACTCGTTACTGAAAGCTTCTTCAGCTTTATCTTGTGCATAGCTACTGCTTGCTGCAGTAAGTAAAGCCACTGCTGCAGCTAATTGAAATCCTTTGTTTAACATGAAATATCCTTTATTCCTGATACTTAACTGATTACGACTTAAACCACAATAACCGTTAAATTGACTCAGATTTATGGTTAGTAATTTATCTCTGTATGCAAAATGGCATTGGCATTTTGCTGTTGATAATAATCTAGGCGATGTTTTAAATGTTTTTTTACCGTGGCCCATTCACTATCGATGATCGAATACACCACAGTGTCTCGTACTGTGCCGTCTTTCAATAATTTATGGTTTCTCAGTACACCATCTTGCTTCGCACCCAAGCGCATAATGGCTTGTCTAGATGCTTGGTTATGCCAATGGGTTCTAAACTCCACGGCCATCACATCCAAGGTTTGAAATGCATAAGTGAGTATCAGTAATTTAGTCTCTGTATTCACCGCTGTACGCTGTGCTCTTTTGGCATACCAAGTGTAACCAATTTCTAAGCGACGATTGGGTTGATCCCAATTACAGATACGAGTACAACCAATGACTTCACCTGAAGTCTTTTCTCTGACCACAAATGCTAAAGCTTCACCATGACTCTCTTGCACTAAAGCCTTTTCCACATAAGCCTTCATATCATCTGGGTGAGGCACAGTGGTAAACCACAATTCCCACAAACTCCCATCTGTTGCAGCTAGACTTAACGCAGTCACATGCTCAAGTGTCAACGGTTCTAAAATGACATGCTCACCAATTAAGCAAGCGTCACTGTTTACTTCTGCCATTATCTCTCCCGCCCAGTCGTTAACTTGCTCACATAAATACAGAATACATGATCTTAAGCAGAATAAAATCTCCTTTTTATACAATAAAACGATAACTGTATTAGCCACTGTTGTTCACTGAGTATTAGTTAGCCATATCAGGAATATTCATCAGGTGCTTTCGCTAACCAAATAAAAAGCCAATACTTTTCAGTATTGGCTTTGCACAGCGAGAGCTGCCGTTGAGTATTAATACAACAGTGTGCTTTTATTGATTAAAATCCAGCTGATAAACACTTGTCGTGCCACTCACTTCATTGCCAATAACTAACAATGGTTTGCCTGTCAGATTCATATCAGCACCGATAAACTTCATGCCTTCAGGCCCTAAGTCACCAGCAAGCTCAGGTTGGCCTGAAATATCATCACCATCGATTTCAAAATCAATATCAAAATCTCGATTTATCACATAATCAATAAAGCTAACATCAAATGGGTTAGTAATATCGTAAACCATAAAACCACCCGTGCGCTCTAATCCGATGAAAGCATATTTTTTATCACCAATTTCTCCAATAGCTAACGCTTCAGGTTCTGGCCCTTTATCATCACTACGGCTATCGCCTTTGCTTTCTTCGTTATGATTGTTGAAGTTATCACCTAAGATCGCCGCTGTAATGCGCTCGAACTGGCTAGCACTGTCAAAAACTTGTTGGCCATCATGGGTCCATATCGAAAATGAACGTGCGCCATATGAGACGATTTTATCCATATCACCGTCGCCATCATCATCGCCCATGCTAGTGGTAATTTTTAAACGTCCTAGCTGAGTCTTATCTTGTGCTGTTAAAATTTGTGGATGGTTTGGGTCTAGCAGTAAGTCTTCAGCCCGCCCTTCTTCTGAAAAACCGTCATAATCACGTGCGTCACCTTCATTGGCTGTAACAATAAAGTCCTGATCACGCCATTGGTAACTTGCTATCGTATCTGGCTGATACATGCCGTAAACACCTTCGTATGCCGTGATGTTGATAGCATCATCTTTATCACTGGCATCGATTTCGTTACCCGCTTTTCCATAATCTTTAAGACCAAGTGCATTAATCGCTTCAACCGTATTATCAGCCAAGTTAATCACTGCAATAGCATTGTTTTCTTGTAGGCTGACATAGGCATATTGGTTATCTTTAGAGACTGCAATATATTCAGGCTCTAGATCTTCAGAAACTGAAGCACCAGGGCCATTAAGTTTAATCAGGTCGCTTAATTCATCATGGCGTGCATTGCCTGCATCAAACTCGTTAAAGGTAATCAAGGTAGCAGTATCGGCAGGAATATTATCAACCACTTCGATAATTGAAATGCTGCCTTCGGGATCTACCGTGTAAGCATCGTTAGGCTCACCTTCATTGGCTATAATCACTTTGGTACCGTCATGGGTAAACACCACGTTATCGGGTAATGCACCTACGTTGACAGTTTTAATAAAGCTTGGCGCATCAACATCAGATAATTGATAGAAGGCGATAACACCGTTACCTTGCGTCGCATTGCCTACATCATCAGCTCTTTCAACGGCAGCAGCTAAAAGGTCGCCATAAATACTGATGCTATTAACGCTACCTAGACCAGTTAATTCTGCATCTGTAGCAACATCTAAACTGTATACTTTTTCTAAGTTACTTAATGTAGAAGCCTCTGCTGCATCAACAGCTTGAGTCTCAGCACTCTCAAGGCTAATGGCATCGACCATGCCACTTTGAGCATTGACTACAAACGCTAGATGACTTGCTACGTGATAATCAACAATTTCAGCAGCACTTTTCCCAAACACACCAGACTCGTAACGACCTATAAGCCCTAAAGATAAAGCGCCTTGCTGAGCATCACAGATAATCTGAGTTTGGGCAGTAATGATTTCGTCACTGTCTAAAATGCCATTTCCATTGGTATCAATGCCGGTATCGATTTGCTTTCCACCAAAAGGACAAATAGCATGACCAGAAGCTAACGAACTTGTCGTGAGTAACGAAATTAGTCCATTAGTACCATCACTACCTTTGCTGCCATCAGAGCCGTCGTCACCATCGCAGCCAGTTAATAGCATCATAGAAACAATAGCGGCTATGGGTAAAATATTGGTTTTCATCATCACTTTCCTGTTACGTACTTGTTATTAAAATTTCAGGTAAGCTACCCAAGTTCAATGACAATCACGCGACACTCTTGTTAAGCTATTGTTACATCCTATTTGGTTGATCCAGTAAAGATTTTGATACAAGTTCTTATTAAATAATTCCCATTAGCAAACACTAATCATGTTAAAATCCTCTATGGAATTTTCTTCGTTCCTCTTCTTTTGCCTTCACTCTTTTTTATTACTGAGGTATGTGTGAGCCCGTCTTCAAACACTCATTCAAATAATACTGCACAAAATTCTCCGCATCTTGCCATGTTAATTCCAATGCTTGCGGCCATTGTTGCTATCACGCCATTAGCTATTGATATGTATTTACCAGCGATGTCAGCTATTGCAATAAGCTATGATGCCCACGTCACCACCGTACAACAGTCTTTAAGTATTTATTTAGCTGGGTATGCGCTTGGCATGCTGACATTCGGCCCACTTGCGGATCGTTTTGGTCGTAGGCCTTTAGTCATTTTCGGCCTCAGTGGTTTTACACTAATTAGTTTATTTATCTCTTTTAGTAGCAGCATTGAAACATTTTTAGCCTTGAGGTTTATTCAAGCGTTTATTGGCGCCGCTGCAACTGTGGTTGTTCCTGGTTATATCAAAGAGGTTTATGGTGATAACACGGCTAAAGGCATGTCTTATGTCAGTTTAATCATGATGCTTGCCCCTTTATTAGCGCCAACACTTGGCAGTTTAATTTTAGAGTTTGGTGAATGGCCGCTGATCTTTATAAGCCAAAGCTGCTACGCGATTGTATTGTTAATGCTGGTGTTGTTTAAACTTAAGATGCCAAGCGATAAGGCAAAAGACAGTCGCAGTACTCAGTCTTTTCTTAAGTCCTATAAAACCGTGTTAACTCGTCAGGGCGTCAAGGTTAATATCACTTGTGGCGTGCTCACATCGTTTGCTTTTTTCTGTTACTTAACAGCCTCTCCTTTCATATATATGGAAGTGTTCGGGTTAGATAAATCACTATTCGCGATTTTGTTTAGCACTAATGTTGGCGCGTTGATGCTCGCTAATATTGTCAATTCAAGGATTGTCGGTCGCTATGGTTCTAGCCGAATGTTGTTTGTGGCCACTGTGTTTGCAACGCTTTCAGCCACTGGGTTGTTGATCGTTAATATTATTGACCTAAGTTACCATTACACAGTGGCAATGCTCATTCCATTAATGGGCTGTTTAGGGATTATGTCAGTCAATGCTGATGCGATTGTATTGATGAAATTTAAAAAGGAAACTGGAACTGCGACTGCCGTGATTGGTACATTGCGCTTTGGGTTTGGCTCTCTTGCAGGACCTTTACTAGCAGTGTTTTACACAGGTACTGCAGTGCCTTTTTCTGCAATGATGCTGATTTCAGTTATGTTAGTCATGGTCTGTTTGCTATTTCAGCGAACTCAACCAGCACATTAGAGTTTTATGAATAGAGTGATGCTATGTATCACTCTATTCAATAATGCCACTATCCCATTTTCATTATTAAATTGATCAATTCCTATTCCAGTTCTTTTAGCCAATATGTGCGTCCTAAAATGTTCTATTTGTACGCTCTATAACAAAAGTTATATTCAATAAACTGCAAATAACACTTAATTTAATGTGTTTTTCTGACTTATTAGTCATTATTAATCAATATTCATGAAATACACTCAAGTTTCTTAGTTAATTTCAAAATCACTCTTGTATCAATTTCAAAATTAATTATGATGAAATCATCTTGTTTCACTTGGTGTTATCTCAATATCATATGAAAACAAGACAATTATCTAAGGCGGTTATCGACTGCAAAGATAAACGAGTTCGAATTACCATTCGAACCTACTTTTAGAA
Source organism: Shewanella sp. 10N.286.52.E4 (assembly GCF_041468785.1). NCBI lineage: Bacteria > Pseudomonadati > Pseudomonadota > Gammaproteobacteria > Alteromonadales > Shewanellaceae > Shewanella > Shewanella sp. 10N.286.52.E4. Next base: position 153,330 of record NZ_JBFRJJ010000006.1, on the reverse strand, counting down.
CGATTACCGTCGTTGTAACAAGATACTGTTTACCCACAACGGTAACTTAAGAGGATTTAGCAATGGAAAAATTATCCGGCGCAAGCATGATAGTGCGCTCGTTAATAGACGAAGGCGTAAAACACATATTCGGCTACCCTGGTGGCTCAGTTCTTGATATCTACGATGCTCTTCATAAAATTGCAGGTGTAGAACATATCCTTGTAAGACATGAACAAGCTGCTGTCCACATGGCTGATGGCTATGCGCGCGCAACTGGTGATGTTGGCGTAGTACTAGTCACTTCAGGTCCTGGAGCAACCAATGCGATTACAGGTATTGCTACTGCATACATGGACTCTATACCGATGGTGGTCTTGTCAGGCCAAGTACCCAGTAACCTTATAGGTAATGATGCATTCCAAGAATGTGACATGATTGGTATTTCTCGCCCGATTGTAAAACACAGCTTTTTAGTGAAAGATCCCCGTGAAATCCCTGAAATTATCAAAAAAGCCTTCTTTATTGCTGCAACTGGCCGCCCTGGACCTGTGGTTGTCGATTTACCAAAAGACTGCTTAAACCCAGAGCTTCTTCACGACTACGTTTACCCAGAATCTGTCAACATGCGTTCTTACAATCCAACGACATCAGGCCATAAGGGCCAAATTCGTCGTGGTTTACATGCATTGTTAGCAGCTAAAAAACCTGTTTTATATGTAGGTGGTGGCGCGATTATTTCCGAGTGCGACCAGCAAATCCTGCAACTGGCAGAACGCTTAAATATTCCTGTGATTAACACATTAATGGGTTTAGGTGCATTCCCAGGCAGTCATCCGCAATTCTTAGGTATGCTTGGCATGCACGGCCGTTATGAAGCCAACATGGCGATGCATAACAGTGATCTTATTTTTGGTATCGGTGTGCGTTTTGATGACCGGACAACGAATAATGTCGAGAAGTACTGCCCTAACGCAACCATCTTACATATTGATATTGATCCGTCTTCGATATCAAAAACAGTCAGAGTAGATATCCCAATTGTTGGCTCTGCTGAAAACATTTTAGACAGCATGCTCAAGCTACTTGATGAGACTCAAAAAACCAATGACAGCGAAGCACTCGATGCATGGTGGACTGATATCAATCAATGGCGTGAACGTGATAGCTTGGCATACGATAAAACCACCGATCGTATTAAGCCGCAGCAAGTGATCGAAGTACTGCATAAATTGACCGACGGTGATGCTTACGTCACATCTGATGTTGGCCAGCACCAAATGTTTGCTGCACTGTATTATCCATTTGATAAACCACGTCGCTGGATAAACTCTGGTGGCTTAGGCACCATGGGCTTTGGTTTACCTGCAGCCATGGGTGTTAAAATGGCAATGCCAGATGAAACCGTTGTTTGTGTAACTGGTGATGGTTCAATTCAAATGAACATTCAAGAGCTATCAACGGCACTGCAATATGATACCCCAGTGAAAATCATCAACTTGAATAACCGATTCTTAGGTATGGTAAAGCAGTGGCAAGACATGATTTATTCAGGTCGTCACTCTCATTCTTATATGGACTCAGTACCGAACTTTGCCAAGATTGCAGAAGCCTATGGCCATGTTGGCATGACGATTAGCGATCCTAATGAGCTTGAGTCTAAGCTTGCAGAAGCATTAGCAATGAAAGACAAATTAGTCTTTGTTGATATCAGTGTTGATGAAACTGAGCACGTTTACCCAATGCTTATTCGTGGTGAGTCAATGAAAGATATGTGGTTAAGCAAAACGGAGAGAAGCTAATGCGTCGTATTATTTCTGTATTACTTGAAAACCAACCGGGCGCGTTATCTCGTGTTGTAGGTTTATTCTCTCAACGCGGTTATAACATCGAAAGTTTAACCGTAGCGCCAACAGAGGACACCACATTATCGCGTCTAAATATTACCGTTAATGCTGAAGCCAATGTTCATGAGCAAATCGAAAAGCAACTGCACAAGCTCATAGATATATTAAAAGTGTCCAATATCACTGAGAATGCACACATTGAACGTGAGCTGGCATTAGTTAAAGTTAAAGCTCAAGGCGAGCTACGGGAAGAAGTAAAGCGCACTGCTGATATTTTCCGTGGCCAAATTGTCGATGTCACTTCAAGCCTTTATACCATTCAAATGGCGGGCACTAGCGATAAAATCGATGCATTTATCAGTGCATTAGCTGAGGTCACTAAAGTGATTGAGGTATCACGTTCGGGTGTTGTAGGTCTTGCCCGTGGTGATAAGGCCATGAAAGCATAAACCTTGTAAAAATTAACATTTACGGTGTATCGCTTTAATTGTGTTAAATCATGAACCGTAAAGGGAGCATTTGCTCCCTTTTTAATCCTTAGCCACAAACTCAGCTATCCTATACTTTATCCACTCTGCTATAATACTCTGCTTTTCAAAGTCGCAATGTTATCAACTAACATTGCAGACACTACTGACATTTTACCTGAGATAACACATGCCATTTTCCAAGCTTGGATTAAGCGAATCCATCACACTTGCTCTTAATGAGTTAGGCTACAGCGCGCCGACTCCAATTCAACAAAAAGCAATTCCAGTGGCCTTGTCGGGTAAAAATATCATTGCTGCAGCGCAAACAGGTACCGGTAAAACAGCTAGCTTTGTCTTGCCAATACTTGAACGTTTCAAAGAGCCTCGTAAAGTACGTGGTAAACGAGTTAAAGCGCTGGTACTTGCTCCAACTCGCGAACTAGTAGTACAAGTAGAGCAAAATATTCAGCAATACAGTAAGCATTTAACCATCAATTCAATGGTGATGTACGGCGGCGTTGATAGCAAACCGCAGAAACAGCGCCTCATTGAAGGCATTGATATACTCGTTGCCACTCCCGGTCGTTTACTCGATTTGTACACCCAACGTGCAGTCCACTTTGACGAGCTAGAAGTGTTAGTGCTCGATGAAGCCGATCGCATGCTCGATATGGGCTTTATTGAAGACATTAATCGCATTATTGAGTTGTTACCTGACGAACGTCAGAACATGTTGTTTTCGGCCACTTTATCAAATCAAGTTCGCGCATTAGCTAAAACAGCAATGAAAACGCCGGTGCAGATTTCTGTTGAAACAGATGCTGACGCTAAGCCTAAAATTGATCAATGGTTAGTCACCGTTGATAAAGATAAAAAATCCGCTTTATTAAGTCATTTAATCCAAGAAAATGATTGGAAACAAGCGCTAATCTTTATTGAAACCAAGCATGGTGCAGCGAAACTTGTTACCCAATTAGAGAAACGAGGCATCATCGCAGAGTCTTTCCATAGTGGTCGAAGTCAGCCGATACGCGAGCAGATATTAGCGGACTTTAAAGCAGGTAAAATCACTTACTTAATTGCTACTGGTGTCGCTGCCCGTGGTATTGATATTGATGACTTACCATTAGTCATTAACTATGATTTACCATTTCCTGCTGACGATTATGTTCATCGTATTGGTCGTACGGGCCGCGCTGGCGCACAAGGTACTGCTGTCTCATTGGTGTCAAAAGATGACTTTAAAAACCTGTGCGCAATTGAGCGTCGTTTAAGCCATATTATTGAACGCAAAGAGGTTGAAGGTTTTGCGCCAAGAAAAGAAGTGCCTATTTCCATTTTAGATTTTGTGCCTAAAAATCCAAAAGCGCCAAAGCCTAAAACAGATCAAGATAAGCCTAAGATGTCACGTGGTAAATCTGACAAACCAAAGAATAACCACTACAACAAAAATAAAGCTAAAAAATTCAACCAAGAAGAAGCAGCGAGTTCACCTTATGGCGCTAAAAGTACACAGCGCACTTCTGATGATCGCCGTTCACAAGGTTCATCCGAGTCAAAACCTGCATCAGTCCCAAATGGTAGCGGCAGTGTGAACCCATGGAAACAGTAATCTAAATTCTAAAGCCTGCATTTCAAATTAATGATGCAGGCTTTTTGTTTTAGATTTGGTTTTAGTTTTAGTTTTAGTTTTAGTTTTAGTTTTAGTTTTAGATTTAATTTTCTATTATATTTTATTTCGCTTAGCACAAGTTCACTGCTTTATATTCACTCGCCATGGCGGATTTAAGCGGTTTTCTCCCGCCCAATACAGTTTGATTTTATTCCCTGACGGATCAAATAACACCGCTTCACGCCAAAGATAAGGCTCATCAACAGGTAACTGTTCAAATATAATTCCTTGTTGTATTAACGCTTCAACCCACACATCTAAATCTTGGTGCTCAAAGTAGATCACGCTGGTATTGTCTCTCTTCTGTACAGAATCAGATCCTTGCAAAGACTCTTCACCCAAAAAAGACAATGAGAATGTCGCCTCACCTTCAGGACAAGCAAATCGTGCATAATGATTACCTTTGGCTGCTGTGCTTACAATTTGTGTAAACCCCAAGGTTAGGTAAAACTCACAGGCTTTAGCCATATCATTAACAGGGAGTGTGACTTGATTTAATCTCATAGTATTTATTCCAATTAGACAGTGATCTATAAATAGAAATTACGCTCACTCGGGATATCCGTTAAATACTCAACAAACTCTACTTCATGACCATTAGGATCGATGTAATACACGCTGTTGTAGTTCGCGTCTTTGCTGCCAATAATCGCGATTTCAAAACCTGCTGCAATCAGCCTTTGATTTAAGCTTGTTAAATCTGTCACCACATAGGCGAAATGAGCAAGTCCTAAATCATAGCCTTCAACTGGGCGAATTTTTCCTTTGCCATTATCATTGAAAGAAAGGTAGTTATAGTCATCGCCAAAATGAATCCATTTTCGCTGCACCCCATGCCATTCCCCTTCTCCACCACCTCTGACTTTCCAATGAGGAAATGCCGCTTGATAAAATTTAAGTGTTGTTTCTAAATCGTTTACGACTAAATTCAAATGTTCTAAGCGCATAATGACTTCCTGTTAATTGATTACTTTGAATTGATTACTTTTTATCTGGCACTTTTAGAAATATGAAAATCTCAGAGTTATTTGTTTGCCATTGTTTGACTAAATAGTTGCTGCGTTTTTTCAATGACATTTCTAATAGCTATTTGGGTTTGAACCTCTTTTTTGTTAAATAACTCAATGCCTAAGCCAGCTGTGTTCGCTTGGATCAAAACAGCGCTTCTCTGATCCATTAAAGGCCGATTCACTGATATTGGTTTGCTCATACACAATCTCCTTATCCCTTTTATCCTTGAGGCGCCAACCACTCTTTGGTTTCAATTTAGTGATGGGTTATATAAGATGAAGCCACTATAAAACCTCAACCTAAGCTGAGGTAAAGCCCTAAATAGTCATTTTTTGTCATTTATTTTTGATATTTAAGATTCACATGTATGAGGCTTAAACGAGATGAGTAGTAACTGCTAAGGAGAAGCATGTTAAACGAAGCGGATCTAACCGTAGGTCAAGTCGCCAAACGCTGCGGCATTAAGGTGTCTAGTTTGCACTTTTACGAAACTAAAGGATTAATTAGCAGTTTACGTAATCAAGGGAATCAACGGCGATATCGCAGGGATGTCATTCGACGAATATCTGTGATTAAAGCAGCACAAAAAATGGGGATCAGTTTACAGGAAATCAAGCATGCCCTTAGTCACTTACCCAATAATCGCACGCCAAACAAAGAAGATTGGGCTAAATTATCACAAGCATGGCACGATAAACTCACTCAACGTATTCATTATTTAACTGAGCTCAGAGACTCACTAAACGGATGTATTGGTTGCGGTTGTTTATCTATGACGAGTTGTCCAATTTACAACCCAGAAGATGCGCTAGGCATTGATGGCGTAGGCTCTGTCATCTTAGATAAAGCACTCATTCAAGATTAAAACTGTAATTATGTTGATTTGAAAACTAAAAAGCCCAACAAGGAAATAGATTCTCGTTGGGCAAAATAATCAGGGAAGATGTGAAACTTGTGCTACTTAAAATGCATGATGAGTGCATAGGGGAATTAAATAGCACGGATGAAACAATGTCTTACAAGGTTTGCTATCTCTCTTCATCAACCTCTCGTTGCAATGAGTAAGAGATAGCGTCGAAAGGTTAGCTTTCGATGGTATTGTTTACGTTAGCGCCGTTAATTTTAATCTTACGCGCTTTCAATGCTTCAGGAATTTCACGCACTAATTCAATATTTAATAGGCCATTTTCTAAGCCTGCTCCCACGACATTTACGTGATCAGCTAATTGGAAAGTACGTTCAAATCCGCGTTCAGCAATACCTTGGTGTAAGTATTTACGCTCATCGTTTACGGCTGCAACTTTGCTGCCTTTGACTAATAACTTGTCGCCTTCGCTGGTGATATCAAGTTCGTCCATGGTGAAACCTGCAACTGCCATAGTAATGCTGTAACGATTCTCACCCAGTAATTCGATGTTGTATGGAGGGTAACCAGTGTTACCATTTTGCACTGCAGCGTGCTCAGCCATTTTAGCTAAACGATCGAAACCGATTGCACTGCGGTAAAGAGGAGTTAAATCTGGAGTTAAGTTAAATTTGCGCATGTTCATACCCTTGTCTAAAGCAATATGTGAAAATAAATATGCCATTATTGGCGTTTGTCATTACCCTTACGGCGTAATGGAAGTTAGTACCTCTATTGAGCGTGCCTAACTTATAACTAGATATGAGAACGATATTTTTGTTTTCAAGTAAATATCGGAAATTATTTTTATTTATTTTGAATTTATTTTTTATAACACAACAAATACAGTGACTTATGCTAAAAATAAATTTTATAAAAATGGCAACAAAAAAGGCAACCTTGCGATTGCCTTTCAGTTTTCTACACTAATTTATTCAAACTAAGCTTTAAAAATTAATAGATACTACAGCCTAAACTACTCTTAGATTGCTTGAATTTAAGCTCTCCATTTGGCGCATAGTCAGCAATATTTATCTGCTCATGCTGTTTAATGTAGTCATACAGTTCAATCGCATCAACATAGCCCGCTTCTAGAATATTAATCTTGGGATAGTTATCACCACCTGCTGCGCTAAAGCTTGGTATTGAGAAAGTATAGTTTTCATTAATGTCAAAAGGCTGATTATTAATTGTGTGTATTTCAACCTGCTGATCGCGGCACATCACCGTCATATCAATGCCATAAAACTGCGCGTAAGCGCCACTGGTCCGAGTATTAGTCGCCACTTTAGATAAATACTTAACTAACTTCTCACCAGACATTTCAGCAAAACCAATCGTATTTGAAAATGGCTGAACGGTTAATACATCACGGTATGCCACATCTCCGGCTTGAATTGATGCTCTCACGCCACCTGAGTTCATAATGCCAAAATCAGCACGCACTTTTTCACTGTGTACTTTCGCAATTAAGCGCCCTAAATTGGTTTGCTGCGCGCGAACCACTTTACGATCGCCTTGCAGTAAGCCATCCACTTTACCAATTATGACATCAAGCTCTGCGCTGCCTTTATCTTGATAAGGCTTAAGCGCCGCTTCAACATCTGCATTTCGCTCAATAGGCTCAGCAACTGGCCACGCTAGTTTTTTACCAAATGCCATACGCTTTAAGTTAATTGGGATTAATTGATAATCGACTAAATACAACTTGTCATTCACGTACTCAAAGTCTGCACGACCTACATATCGCCCCCACTCATGAGCTTGCATAATGTAAGTTCCATTTTGCTTGTCAGGACGACACGAATCGCCAGGCATAAAACGCGTATCATACTCACTTTTACGCCCACTCATACACACGGGGTTTTGTGAATGGCCGCCAATAATAGCATCAAGATCACCCTCGTTTAGGGCTCTTGCCATAGTGACATCACCAGGGGCATTACTGCCAAATTCACCATTTTGATAATGGCCCATATGTGTTGCCGCAAACACTAAATCAATGCTGTCATCAGCATTAATTTGCGGTAATAACTTTTGCATTTCTTCAATCGGGTTAGTAAAGATTAAAGATTCGGTATGAAGCGGATTCGTTAACTTTGGCGTATCGTCGGTGGTTAACCCCACAACAGCAATATTGATGTTACCGAGGTTAAACACTTTATAAGGCTCAAAATAACGCTCATTGGTGTCTTTACGATAAATATTCGCGGCAAGCATTGGGAAGTTTGCTAGTTCAGCTTGCTCATCCAAAACAGACAATGGGTTATCAAATTCGTGGTTACCGACTGCCATCGCATCATAACCAATCATATTCATACCAATAAAGTCTGGTACTGCTTTTTGTAAATCTGACTCTGGTACGCCTGTATTGATGTCACCGCCAGAAAGTACCAATGTATGGCCCCCTTCTGCAGTCACCTGTTTACGGATATTATCAATCACAGTAAAGCGAGCAGCCATACCAGCTTCACCCGCTTTATTTTGCCAAAAACGGCCGTGGTTATCATTGGTATGTAATACGGTAAACTTTGTGCAATTGTTATCTTCACAGGTTGGGCGTTGCTCGCAGCCACTTAAACTGAACAAACTGACACAAGCGACAACTAAACTAAGGCTCTGTGTTAATCGTTTTGTGTGCGGAATTTTTCTTATCATTATTCTATCCGTTTTTAACAGGGCGTAGACAAATTCAATCAATACGCAATAAAACTGTGTCACAAAAATGAGTGACCATCTTAACAAAATACCAGCATTATATGTCATTTTTTTGAATTCAAAACCTTATAGAACAAGAGTTTATTCAATAATTTTGCAGCAATTGTCCTCATTAAAAAACAAGAGTTTTTTAATGATAGTGATAATGTATAAACAAAAAAGGCTTAGGGTGTAAGTTTATTAAACTTTCACCCTAAGCCTTTTATTTTATGATGGTTATTTAACCGAGCATATATCGTCTAAGCTCGAGTTATTATGCTATTTACAAAACAATTAGCGCATCAATTTAGACGAAATCCACGCACCAATTTCAGTTAACTGTTCAGGAATAACACTATGAGGCATTGGATAGGTTTTCCAAGTCGATGTATAGCCCGCTTTAGTGAGTGCATCAAAAGCCATTTTTCCGGCAAATAGTGGCACGACTTCATCTTGCTCACCATGATGTTGCAATAATTCTGTTTGTGCATTTGCTGAGTGTAAATCATCAGGTAAGCTTTCGCCGGCAGGTAAATAACACGATAACGCCATAATACCAGCAAGTTTGTGCTCAAAACGTAAGCCACTAAATAAGCTCATGACACCGCCTTGACTAAACCCTGCCAGAATAATATTTTCAGCGACAATACCTGCTTCTATTTGCTCATTAATCAGCGCTTTTACGGCTGTTTCTGATGCGAGTACGCCATTAATGTCAGCACGATCATGTAAGTCCATGCTTTTAATGTCATACCAAGAACGCATGATATAGCCACCATTAATGGTCACCGCTTGTTCTGGCGCGTGAGGAAATACAAAACGAATACTGTGATTTTGTGGCAAGCCTAATAATGGCACAACAGGAGCAAAGCCTGCGCCAGAGTCACCAAGGCCATGAAGCCAGATAACACATGCGGTTGCAGCTGTGGTCGGTTCAATAGTAATACGTTCAAGTGCTGTGCTTGCAGACGGCATAATCTAATCCTTTATTATTTATTGCCGCTATCTTAACTGAAAGAGTTTAACTCGTTAACCTATCAATAGAATTCTGTCCTTTCAGATAATAAAAAAGGTAGCCTAAGCTACCTTTTTTGATTAACAGTGTTACTCAAATTGAATTATTGAGCACAACTCTTAACTTCTGAACCATTACGGTAGAAGTTTAATTGCCCTTCTACAGGCGCGTAATCTTCAGCTGAGATTTCTGGATTCGCTACGAAATACTCACGGAATACAGCAGCATCAGTTAACTGAGTATCAATGTAGTTTTCATGTGTATTGATGACTGGGTAATCATCGCCACCAGCAGCGCTAAAGTGGATCACTGAGAAAGTGTAGTTTTCAGCAACATCAAACGAACGGCCACCTAAGCTAGCAATATCAACAGTGCCTGCATCACAATTAACATCCATTGCAACATCATTTAGTTGTGGGTAACCACCACCAGTTTTAACTGCAATATTAGCAAGATAGTCTTCAACTTCAGCCCCTGTCATTGTGACGTAAGCAACGAAGTTTCCGAAAGGTTGAACAGTTAACACGTCACGGTAAGAGATATCACCTTCAGCAATAGATGCACGCACACCACCTGAGTTCATCACACCGAAATCAGCCGTCACGTTGAAGTTATTAGTAACAAACTCAGAATATGCAGTTGTTAATAAATTACCTAGGTTAGTTTGCTCAACACGAACAACCTCACGGTCACCTTCTAACTTGCCATCTGTGTACGAGATAACCACATCAAGTAGCTCTTGGCCACGTTCTTGGTAAGGCTTAAGCATGTCATACACGGTTTGATTCTTTTCAATTTCTTCAGTAATGAAAACTAAATCACCGTTGTCATCTTTTTCTTTTAAATTGATAGGAATTAGCGAGTAGTTCGCAAGTGTCAACTCACCATCCATGTATTCAAAGTCAGCACGGCCAACATACTTGCCCCATTCGTGGGCTTGCATGATATAAGTGCCGTTTTGTTGATCTGGTTTACATTCTTCACCTGGGGCAAAGTCTGCGTAATCATCGCCTTCCATGCACACTGGATTTTGTGAATGACCACCAATAATCGCGTGTAATTGACCTTCTTCAACTGAGCGAGCCAACATAACATCGCCAGGTGCTTCAGTGCCGTGGTTGCCATCAGCATAGTGACCCATATGCGTGACAGCAAATACCATATCCACTTCTTCGTTAGCTTCGATTTCAGCTAATACTTTTGGTAGCTCAACTTGAGGATCTGTAAACTCTAAGTTTTCAACGTTTTCAGGGTTAACGATTTTAGGAGTATCTACTGTAGTGAAACCAATGATCGCCACTTTAAGACCGTTAATTTCGAATACACGGTATGGCTCAAAGTAACGTTCTTCAGCATTTTTGTCGTAGATATTTGCAGCAAGCATTGGGAAGTTAGCCAATGTAGATTGCATATCTAGCGTGCTTAAAGGGTTATCAAACTCATGGTTACCGACAGCCATTGCGTCATAGCCAAGTAAGTTCATGCCAACAAAGTCAGGAATCGCTTCTTGCATATCAGATTCTGGTACACCCGTGTTGATATCACCGCCTGATAAAAGAATTGTTTCGTCGCCACGACCTTCAACTTCTGCGCGGATTTGGTCAATAACCGTTTTACGTGCAGCCATGCCATACTCACCGTCGCTGTTTTCCCAAAAGCGACCGTGGTTATCATTGGTATGAATAACGGTAAAGCTAGTACAAGCATCACCCGCAGCTTCACATGCTGTTTGGTCTTTATCATCGTCACTGCTACAACCTGATAAGGCTGCAAGTACAGCTGTTGCAACGAGTCCTTTGTATAACGTGTTTTTCATGATCTAACCCCTAATCAATATATTTTTATATTTACGAGCTACCCAGCTCTGCGCCGAATCGTAGCAAACACTGGACTGTTTTTATGTCACTTTAATTACAGTTTGTGATATTTAACCCAATAACAACAATAAGTTACACTACTGATTACAAACCATTTATAAACAATGTTTTTTACGCTACTTATTCGTTATATCGAAAATGGAATCAATAAAAAGATAAGGGTGATAATCTGTTAATTTAAAATGACTTTGTGCAAAACAGTGCTTTGCCTGATTATCTTTTTAGTAAAACACCCCTTTAAATTACTGCTCAACAAGGCCGGGATCACAGTTTGACTTTCAGCCGATTTGATATAGACCCAGTTTTACACGCCATAAAATATCGAAAAAATAGAAAATTAATGACAATTTAATCCGCTTATTTTCGATAAATTAGTAATCTACACTTAATTTTTATTCTGAAGTCATAGGTGTGGGAATGGGATTGTTACAAAACGGACAATGGGTCGACCAATGGTATGCCACCAAAGAAAATGGCGGTAAATTTCAACGAGAAGATGCGCAGCTTCGCAACTGGATCACGCCTGATGGCTGCGCCGGATTATCTGGAAGTGCTGGCTTTAAAGCAGAGTCTGGCCGCTATCATTTATATGTATCATTAGCCTGCCCCTGGGCTCATCGAACCTTGATATTTAGGCAGCTAAAACAATTAACCGCGCATATTGGTGTCACTGTGGTTGAGCCACATATGCTTGCAAACGGTTGGGAATTTAAAGGCCCTAATCAATCAACAGATGCTCATGCTATTGATGGTGCTCAAGTTGATGAACTGTTTAATAAAGACTTTATGTACCAGGTATATCTGCAAGCAAAGCCCGATTATAGCGGCCGAGTGACTGTGCCTGTTTTATGGGATAAGCAGCAAAATACCATTGTGAGTAATGAGTCTTCAGAAATCATTAGAATGTTTAACTCAGCGTTTAATAAAGTAACTGGTAATACAGAAGACTACTATCCGTTAGAACTTCAATCAGAAATAGATTCTTTAAACGAGCTTATTTACCCCTACATCAATAACGGGGTTTACCGCTCAGGCTTTGCTACCACTCAAAAAGCCTATGAAGAAGCTGTAATGCCATTATTTGACACACTTGATACCTTAGAAGCTATATTGGCTAACAAAAGGTATTTACTGGGTAATCAAATCACTGAAGCTGATTGGCGATTATTTACAACGCTTATCCGTTTTGACTGCGTGTATGTGGGACATTTTAAAACCAACTTACGTACGATTGAATCTTATCCAAACCTGTCGGGATATTTACGAGACTTATATCAACAACCAGGGATTGCCGACACCGTAAATTTTGAGCACATAAAACAGCATTATTACTTTAGCCATCAGCACATTAATCCAACTCAAGTAGTACCAGAAGGGCCTATTATCGATTACATGCGTCCACACAATCGCTCAGAACTTTAGAAACTCGATTCTAGGGGGGATTCTTTTACTCATCAGCATGAGTTATCGGTTATGGCTTGTGGCTTGTGGCTTGTGAGCAATAAATGATTGAGCATGGATATCGCACCAGCAGAGACTTTACTCTGGTGCGATACCCAGAATTTCAATCACTTCATAAAACTGTTGATTATTATCCAACTGCAAACTCCAGCGAACCGCACCAGCATCTGCAATCAGTAATAATCTATCTGCAATACACTTCATATCATCCACCATTGCAGTTAAGACAATACTATTCACGTTAAGGCGGCATTGCACTTCAAATGGTGTCACGACTAACTTGCCTTGTGAAAATTCAATAATCATCAATACATTTCCGATTTAGCCAAACTGAAAACAAAAATCCCAAGTGAGGTTCACTTGGGATTAAACAAAGCTTATAGCACTAAACTATTCACACTTAACAATTGATGTTAATCAATATTAGTGCTGATGACCGCCTTCACCATGTGAATGGCCGTGTGCGATTTCTTCATCAGTTGCTTCACGAACATCAACCACTTCAATATCAAAAGTCAGTTCACGCCCTGATAAAGGATGGTTAGTATCGATAGTTGCCATGAACTTACCAACTTTAACCACTGTCACTTGGCGTTGACCTTGTTCGGTATTAACAATAGCTGGCATACCCGCTTTCCAGACTTTAGCACCTTGCAAATGTTTTACTGAAACGCGCTGCTCAGCCACTTCCATACGTTCGCCATAAGTGTCTGCTGCAGGAGGCGTTACACTGAATTTAGCCCCAGCTTCTTTACCTGTTATTGCATCTTCAATACCTGGCATCATGTTGTCATGGCCATGTAAGTAAGCAATTGGCGATCCGCCTTCGTTAGTTTCAATCACTTCGCCTTTCTCATCGCGAAGTGTGTAGTTGAAACGTACAACCATATTATCTTGAGCTGTCATCGAATGTCCTTAATTTACTTCGATTTCTATCATTGCCGCAGCTTAACAAATCGATTACCAAGCTGCCAGCAAAAAGCAGAACCTAATTACGTTCTGCTAATACTGAGTGATGAGCAAAAGGAAATGACACTCTCTTATCCCTACTATGATGTCATCACTCACTTTAAAGCTTATTGACTCAACGTCATACCGAGTGCTTCAAAGGTTTTTTCATCAGGGAAACCGTCGGCGATCAAGTTTTTACTGCGCTGAAATGCTTGTACACCTGCAATGGAGTTACGCCCTAACACGCCGTCAGGTTTACCGACATCAAAGCCTAATTCATTAAGCTTTGCTTGCATGACTTTAATGTCACTGCGATTAAACATGCCATGCTCAGGCGCACTGATTGCAAGCGGCGCAGCGCCATTAATTCGGTCAGCTAAATGGCCGACAGCAATGGCGTAAAACTCTGAACGATTCCAGCGCATAATGACATCAAAATTGTCGTAACCTAAAAATGCAGGCCCAGTGTGACCAGATGGCACATACAAAGATGCTGTCATATCAGGTGTTGATAACGCTTTACCGCTAGTTTGAGTAATATTAAGCTCAGCCCACTGAGTTAACGGTTGAGGGTGTTTACGGCCTAAATATTGATAGTCGTAGTTTTCAGGTAAGCTAACTTCACGTCCCCAACGTTCATTGGCTTTCCAGCCAAGTTGTTGTAAAAAATTAGCCGCTGAAGTTAGCGCATCAGCAGTGCTATTCCATAAATCGACTTTGCCATCGCCGTCGCCATCAACCGCATACTTAGCGTAATTGGTTGGCATAAACTGGGTGTGCCCCATTGCGCCAGCCCATGACCCCACCATAGTGGCATCATCAAAGTTATACTTTTCTTTCAGCTTTAATGCTTGCATTAACTCATTGGTGAAATAGTCACTGCGTCTTGGGTCACACGCCAATGTAGCTAAAGAGTTGAGCACCGACATTTTGCCTTTATAGCCACCAAAGTTGGTTTCTAATCCCCAGAACGAAATAATATATTGGCCAGGTACGCCGTACTTTTTAGTTAACTCGTTAAGCAACTCGCGATTTTCAGCAAGTAAGCGTCGGCCTTCTTTAACGCGCCAATCTGTCACGCGTTTATTAAAGTAATTACCAAAAGTTTGACTAAATTCAGGTTGCTGATTATCAAGCTCTATAACCCGAGGAATAAATTTAAGGTTTGCGACGCTGGTATTAATGGTTTGTTCAGACAAACCTTCACTGCGTGCTTTGACTTTAAGGTTGTCAACACATTGAGCAAAATTGTCAGGCGCTGCGGTAGATTGAAGACTAACAAAGCAACTCGAAAGTAAAATCACTGACTTAAAAACAGGAGAAAATTTAAAACGCACCATAAATGAATACTTCTACAAATAATGACTGTTCACATCGTGACTGATAGCGATTCAGGAAACAAGAGCCTTTAAGTCTTAAATATTGAAATTTTGTGTTTATCTGGTTAATTTCAGTTCATCTTGAAATTGATATTGTCACATTCGCGTAATAGTGTTTTGTATTGTTTAGAGTTACCGTATAATCGACCCGTTAATTGAATTCATCAAAGAGACTAATCATGATTGAACAAACCCCTGCTGTTGCAAGCTTTATTGAGAACGTTAAAGAACATCAAGTCCTATGGGGCTTAGCGGATGAAACGGGCGAAGGTTGGGTTGTATGTGACTCTTCTGAATTCGAAGAAACTGATGTTATGCCTTTATGGTCAACAGAATCTGCAGCATCAAGCCATTGCACTGAAGAGTGGGCTGAGTACAAAGCAGTTAAAATTAGCCTAAATGAATTTTTAGAATACTGGGTTGGCGATTTAAACGAAGACGGCGTATTAGTCGGATTAGACTGGATTGCTGATCAAGAATGTATTGAAGTTGACCCAATCGTACTAGCAAAAGAATTAGTTGACGTAGAAGCCGAATAATCGCTACTCATCAAGTTGCGACAATATAGTTACGACAGCATATAGTTGCTACTACATAAAGCTGCTAGAACATTCGTGAAATATAACGAATTTCAGCAGCTTTTTTATTGAACCTCTTTTACCAATAGGTCTGCTGTGAACCATTTACCGCCTTTAGTTGAAATCCCTTTTGATTTACGCCATCAATGTTGGTTTTGTGCTGAACCGTCTAATGACGTTTTTAGTTTTTACGCTAAACCGAGTACACCGCACCCTTCCTTGACGGTTCCCGCTTGCAGCGAATGTGCCCGCTTGGCGAAAAAGAATCCGCTAACATCGATTTGGGATTGCCGCGACGGCGTAAAAGATGAGCTAATGAAGATTTACCATAAAGATTTAGCCATCGGGATTAACTGGACTGAAGAAGAACTAGAAGAGTCAGGCTTTGATTGTCGTATTCTTTCAGGCTTTAAAGAAAGTGCATGGATGATGTACAACATAGCTAAAGGCCGTATTAACGCAAAAGGTTGGCCATTAGTACTCAATGCAGTGGATATCGAACAAGGCTACAGCGGTCAATTTGAATTTGATGGCTTAACCTTTAACTCCCTCACTAAAGCAATAAACCATTATTGCGATACGTTAATGCTTAACAAACATCTATTAAGCGAATTATTAACCATTGTTGGCAAAGACAAGTTTGCCTATGCCATTAGGTTATGCCGAATGAATATTGGCATCACCAAAGAACATCAAAAACTCCTGCTACAGCAAGTGAAAGAAGAGTTTGAACAGTAACTTTGGCAATATTCAACACGTGCAAAGGTATTAAGCTGCAGCTGTTGTTTAACGCTGCATTAAGATGTACGTGGCGCTTGTCTAGACTTTGAGAGAAGCGAAAACGACAAGCGTTACGATTCACTCTTAAATGTTAAGTTACTTTTCCATCCCGAAAACCAGATAATTCACAAGCCTTTTCTAACTCATCAGGTGATGCATTTGAGCCGCTAAACTGAAGTACAATCTTCTTACCCGCTAACTGCTTTCTTAACTTCCATGCTGCCATAATTGTTGAACTCCCCGCGCCTTCCACTAAATTCTTGGTATGGTGAGCAGCTAAGGCTATACCTTGCAAAATTTCTTGCTCTGATAAGAGAACAAAGTCATCTAATTTATCACGATAAATATTAAAAGTAGTTTCGTAGGCTGTACCTGTGGCAAAACCACCTGCAAAAGTTTGATTTGAGCTTGCGACAATTTCCTTGCTAGACCATGATTGATAAGCTGCCGAAGATAATTCTGCTTGGACAGCATAGATACTGATTCGAGGAGATATTGATTTTAGTACAGTAACCGCTGATGCCACTTCGCTACCACCACCTAACGGTAAAATCACAGCATCAATATCTGGAATATCTTCGATTATTTCGAGAAACTCTGTACCAACACCATTTACTACAAGTGGCTCGTTTGCTGGATGAACGTAGTAATAACCTCTAGTTTGGTTAATTTCAGTTACAACTTTAGCCGCTTCGTCAAAATTTTCACCTGACTCAATCACGTCAGCACCTGCATTTTTAATTAATTTAATTTTCACAGGATTAGATCCGACAGGCACTACGACAATTGCAGGAATGCCAAACATCTTCGCTGAAGTGGCAACAGATAAACCATGATTACCTGTAGAGAAAGTAACAACCCCGTTCACGTTAGCTTTTTTGAGGTGTGACATAATGTTTATGCCTCCTCTGATTTTAAAACTGCCGGTTATATTTTGATTCTCATGCTTCACATACACCTCACAACCAAGCAGCTTGGATAAACCATCATACTTAATCAGAGGTGACCGATTTATATAAGCTGAAACAACCTTTTTAGCTTTATATATCTCATGAAGCGAGATGGGATATTTTTTTAAACTTTCCACTGTACCTCCTTGTGACTTAACGCTGTTTAAAGCAGTAAATTGCCGTTGGCTACAATAATTAAGGCACTAATGAAAAGCCAATTATAATTTGTCAGTCTTGTAATTAAACATGCAATATATGGCCATATTATTCGCAGTAAATTTAGCTTCAACGATTACTCGATGTAAGGCCATAAGATCAGTATCTTTGTTTATTTCCATATTGCCAATATTTCCGATATCCCCAATAACCTGATTGAAGTACAACACCCACTTAATCGAACAAAAACAGTTGGTTAAATTATGAATCGAGAGAAAACCTATCCAACTGATGACTAAACTGGGGGAAGAGCATAGTCCTGTTAATTTTCTTGTTTTATGTTTAACTCACGTTGTGCTTTTTTACTTAATGTTGAACAAGCCTTACGATAAGACCAACCAACTAACTCTGTTAAATACGTTGGATCAAATTCGCTAACGTTGACAATAGTAATCCAATGAAACCGATGCATGTAGCGAGCAGGTTTTACACCTGGTTGATCCGTTAGTTCCAAAAACCTTTCAGGGGATACACGGATACTAAAACGCCAACGTTCTGGTTCGCTTGTTTTAAAGTAAGCAAAGTTTCGAGCCCGTACTTTATATGTAAGTACGTTCGAAGGCTCACCACTTTCTGCTACTGTTGCATCAGTAAGGCTCAAACATAGACTCTTTATATCAGGTACTTCCACGGTTTCTCCGAAACATACAACGCCCATTAAAGGGGCTAATGACAGTTTGATTACAATAAGTGAGGCACGAACGGAAAGCCAACTGTTATTAGTCCGTTTGAATGCCCTGTTATACGGGAATTACCAACTTACCGACGATACTCGCAAAGCCACCCACTTTCACATTGATTACACTAGAGTTATCAGATTTAACAGATGCTGTAATTATAGAAGTACAACCCATAGATCTACCTTGCTCAAAAACATAGTCACATCCCAAAGCTAGATACTCTGTGAGATAACATGCTAAAGCACCACTAGAACTGCCCGTAGCTGATTCTTCTGAGATACCAAATAATGGAGCAAAATTACGACAGCTTGCTGTAAGTTTACTTTCAGCGTCACAAAGCTCAAAAACATGAAAACCAACAACTTTATGATTTTCACAAAAGTTAGCGATTAGTTCATCATCTGGTTCTATTACATCTAAATATCCGTTAGGAACAGGAATAATCACATCAGGTAGTCCCGTTGAAATAACTTCAATAGGTAACTTCGTGCTTTCTAAAATATTGCTTTCAATGCCAATAACTTTTGAAATTTCTTGGTATGAGAAGGTATCTAACTTTTGCGGCAATTGCAGCTCCATCACTACTTTACCATTTGGCTCGATGATCACTGGTAACATTCCAACTTTCGTGCGTTGAACATAAGAGCCTGCAGCAAGAATACCCTTTTGGTACAGAATATAAAAAGTTGCTAATGTAGCGTGACCGCAAAAGTCAACTTCGCCTGTTGTAGTAAAGAAAGAGACTTCACAATCAGCTTCGTCATCACTGGAGACAAAAGCCGTTTCTGAATATCCTACAGCTTGTGCAATTTTGAGTTTTTTAGCATCCGATAGTTGGTCGGCATTCAAGACAACACCTGCTGGGTTTCCGCCTTTTTCATTTATTGTAAATGAGTTTACCAACGCAACTTCGATATTAACCAACACTCAGCCTCCCGCATAAAGCTCTCAATTGTAGTTGCCTAAAATGTGAAGCAGAGCGAAACAAACTAACTGTTATTTGTCCCGTTTTAAACAGATTACGATAAGTACAACTCACTTAACCCTCTAATTACTTTAACATTATCTGTAGCTGACTCTATATGTTTTGAAGTGAACCAGAATGGTTGAATGCCAGTGGCTATTGCAGGTTTAATATCTTTATCAAAGTTATCACCAACCATAGCCACATTCTCTGAATGGACTTTTAATTTATCCAAAATAGAATTGAGAAATTCAGGGCTTCCTTTAGATAACCCCAAGTTAGCTCTGCAAAAATAACCTGATATGAATTGGCTCAAACCCACACGTTCAAAAGCCTGTTGAATTTCTAACTCAGTTGAATCGGCAGCACCTGTAGCAATATAGATTTGGGCATTTTTAGATAGCACTTCTAAAGCTTCTTTAGCTCCAGTGACAGGCTCAACAATTTCCCAGTTACACATTTTTCCTGTAACACCAGGGAAATCAACCATCAAAGTGTCCCCCCAATCAAAAAGATATACGTTTATCACCAAACCTCCATGTATTTAACGCCTAATAATGGGTAAATTGTAGTTGGTCTAAATACTCGGCGAAGGAGCAAAAACCAACCGTAATTTGTTCTTATTTATTAGCTTGTTATGTGCGACTCACCCCTGAACTTGCCAATTCTCAGGCAAATTGACCCAATTACATTTTTTAGAGCTATTCAATGTATGAGTTGGCTCTAAAATTTCAGATTCGGCGAAACACCCACCAGCAACACCAATTAAATGAGGCAATGTTGATATAGTCCAATAAAGCGTTGTGCCACATTTAGTGCAAAAGTGACGATTTTGTTCGTGATTTTGCTCTTTATGCCATAATTTATAAATTTTAGTATCACCTGATTTTTTTAATACTGCATCAGTTTTAAAATAAGTAGAGATACCAAAAGCGCTTCCAGTACGTTGTTTACAGTTTGTACAATTACAAACAGAGTTCATTTCAGGCTCACCTGAGAGGGATATAGAAATTTGCTTACAACAGCAAGTAGCTTCGAGTGTCACAAAACCTTCCTTTGCATATAACAACTGTATAGTGAGCATGCACATTTATCACATCAGACCTGTGAAAGTGCGCAACACTAAATAATTTAATTACATTACTCAAAAAAACATCCATATTCCAGCTGTCAAAATGCGTATGGGCATTTATCTTACGCAATAATCCAGACATTAACGATTGAGTTTATGATTTTATGAATTAGAAATGTATGACAAAAAATTAAGTGCGCAAATAAAGTTTAATAATTTACTTGAAAAAAGGCCCCCAATAACACTGTGTAAGCATACAGCCTAGTAGTAAAGACAAGGTTGTTTATTCATGGCGACTAAAAGTCCATTTATAACTGACATGCGGCAACAGATGAGAATGAAAGGTTATAACATCAGAACGGAAAGGCCTATTTTTGCAGTTAGACTTAATATAGCACTCTACATAAGCGTTAATCGTGTTTCATGCTTTTGGATTCCCATCGAGTGACTCTGTTTCTGCCTTGGTATTTTGATTGATATAACGCCATGTCTGCACGTTCAATTAAGGTTAGGTTGCATTCAACATCAACGCTAAATGAGGCTACACCGAAGCTACAAGTGACTGTAATTGATTCAAATTGACTACTTTCAATGCCTTGTCGCATTTGTTCTGCAATTTGTTCTGCTTCTTTCTCGCTTGAGTCGGGTAATAAGATACAGAACTCTTCGCCCCCGAACCTCGCCACCGTATCCGCTTCACTGGCGTTATTCATCAACACTTTTGCGACGCCTTGTAACACTTTGTCGCCAGAGGTATGACCGTAGGTATCGTTGATGGTCTTAAAGGAGTCTATATCCGCCAGTAGCACAGAGTATTGTATGGGCATCTTTGACGGCTCGAAGCTTTCGTTAAAGCGCTGGTATAATATACGACGATTATAGCAGTTGGTTAACGGGTCTCTCGACGCTAAGTAATCGAGTTCTCTGTTTATTGCACGGGTATTCTTGTATCGATAGAGGATATAAAAAACCAGGATGACAAAAACCGATAGTGTCGTGATGAGTAAAAATATGGAAAAACGTTTCTTTTTTATCTCTAATTCAGTAATTTTTTGCGACTGAAGCATGAGCGCAATTTGAGTTTGTTGTTGGTCTAATTTAAGAGCACTTAACTCTGCATCTTCACGCAAAGCATCTAATTCAGTTTCTAGCTTGTAAGATGCCAAAATGACTTGGTTTTTTGTGAAATCAAATGCCTCTCGTTCTTTTTGGATAATTTGTGATAATTGATATTTTTCCTCTGAGTACAGCAGAGATTTTGTTAAGTTTCCTTTGATTTTTTCTGCTTCTTTTAACCAATGGTAGGTCATCAATATATTTTCTTTATCATCAACCTCAGAAGACAGTAGCAATGCTTGTTCCAAAAATGAAATCGCTTTCTCGACATCTTTTTCGAGCACAGCTTTGCCTAAGTAATTAAGGGATTGGACTTGAAATTCAGCTTGCTTGTATTCAATTGCTAATGCGAGAGATTGCTTAAAATAACCTGTCGCTATGGCGGCCTTTTCTTGTTTTAGGTAATTGGTTCCTAGCAAAAAATGGATGCGGGTTGTTTTTGAATAACTGTTCATTGATTGATAGAGCTGCAGTGCTGTCGCTAGCATATTAATAGATTTTGCTAAGTCATTTTGATAATAATGAATAACCCCTATTTCACGAAATGCCGCTGCGCGCGTTTCAGGTTTCACTTTATCTATTGGCAAAGCAATAGTTTGAGAGTAAAAAGATTTTGCATTATTTAACTGATCTAACTTGGTATAGATTAGGCCGATTTGATTGTCTACTTCAGCTAAGTGGCGTAAATCATTTTCTTGCTCATAAATATGCTTTGCTTGTTGAATATAATCTAAAGATTTCTCGTAATGGCCTATGTTGCGATAAATAATACCTGAAGCCAGTGCGACTTGTGCATAACGCGATGTTGATGGACTGATCGAAGACAGGATGTTTAAACTTCGGCGGGCATGATCAAGTGCTCTGATATAGTTTCTCTGCTTATTTTCAGCCATTGCAATATTTTTTAAGGCAATGGCTACCGCTAGAGCATCCTCTCTACCCTGCTGAATAACTAGTGATTTTTGATAATTAGCAATAGATTCGGGGATATCTTTTAGGTGCTTATAACACTGCGCAATTTCATGATATATGGCTGCTAATTGTTTTTTTGAGTCATCGTCGTTACCAGTAATCAACGGGATAACTTTTTCGAACTGCACAACGGCGTTATTAAACTTTTTCTGTTTATAGTTGAGCTTTCCCGCTGTGGTATAAATATCGACTAACACGCTTGTGTTTTGCGAGCTAAAATCATCTGTAAGCAACTGATTAATAATAATTTCAGTAGATTTGTAATCTTTTTGGGATATCAGTGATTTTGCCTTGCTTAGCGCATTGTTTATTTGCTCACTCTGGGAAACTGTAGCTTCTGATGACAATTCTGTTTCGTTGCTTTTCGCTTGAATATTAAATGTAATCATAGTGAGTGCCAGCGCCACAATCAGAATACTTAAGATCATCCGGTTGGTATTGATATTGGTATTGATATCAAACATATAAGAGTATCTAAAACAAAGTGAACGTAGCACTGATTGTAGTCCTTTTCACTTAAATATAATATTCACTTCATCGTTTTTTTGTAGCGTTTAGATTTTTATGAAAAATAAGAAAATATCATAACCCCCGTTTATCATATGTTGCCTGATTGAATATCATTTTCTAAGCGTGCAGTGACAAGCTTATCTCTATAAATATATGGTTAATCTACTAAAGATTTATCGTGGTAATATGTGTTCTCGCCCTCAACTAGGTGCATCTGTCACTATGATGGATATCTTTGTCGGTATCCTATTCATGAAACATCTTTTAGGGAACATTTAAGAAAGCGCAGCTAATCAGTAAACTACCGAAACAAGTAAAATCACACTTTTCGGCATACCTTTACAACGCAATAATGACAAAAGGCAGCGGATAATCAACTAGTGCAGGAATTGCTAGGCATTGAGATTTAAAAAACACTGAGCTTTAAACTCATGATATTGACCGTCATTTCAGACATACCTTAAGCCCTGTAGACAGGTAATTATTCAGACAGCTAGTGTTTTAAAAAAGATAGTGTTTTTAAAAGGTAGTGTTTTAGACAGATAGTGTTTTAGACAGATAATAATTTGACTCAGTTAAACGCTGTAAAAAAGACGCTACCATTAACTTACTTAATGTAAGCGTCTTAATCAGCGAGTATAGATTCGTGTCACTTAATTAGTCTACAACTCCAATACAGTCTTTAATCGTTTCTGCACCACACCCACTAATAAATCAGGTTGAAACTTAGAGATAAACTCATCACAACCGACCTTTTCGACCATAGCATGGTTAAAGCTGCCGCTAAGTGATGTGTTTAGTGTGATAAATAAGGATGACATCCGCTTATCGGCGCGTATCTCAGAGGTGAGCTTATAGCCATCCATCTCTGGCATTTCAGCATCCGTTATCATCATTAATAGCTCAGTTGATACGTCTTTACCTTCATCTGCCCAGCGCTGCAGTAATTGTAGCGCTTGTAATCCATCCGAGGCTTCAATAATCTCAATGCCCAGCTGACTTAGGGTATCTCTAACCTGCTTTCTTGCGGTTGAAGAGTCATCCACAATCAATATTTTCTTGCCTGGCATTTGGGATGCAAGTTGTTCATCTAACACACCTTCTGAAAGGGTAATGTCATAGTCAATAATTTCGGCAAGTACCTTTTCCACATCAATAATAGATACTAAACGTTCGACATCATTATCCTGCAACTTGGTAATTGCTGTTAGGTAATTATTAGGGCCTGCTGACTTTGGTGGCGGCATAATGTCGCTCCATGTCATATTAACAATGTGCTCTACTTTACCGACTAAAAAACCCTGCACACTGCGGTTATATTCTGTGATAATTAAATTACAATCATCAGACACTGGCATTGGGCTAAACCCAATCGCCCCTCTAAGATTGATCACCGGAATCGACAGTCCGCGAATATTGGCCACACCACTTATATTGGATTTGCTACCGGGAATCGCACTTAACGCGGGTAACTTAACCACTTCTTTTACTTTGAAAACATTAATCGCAAATAATTGAGTTGCATTTATTTTGAACAGTAGTAATTCCAACCGGTTTTCGCCCACTAATTGGGTGCGTTGATCTACAGTATCAAGAACTTTCTTCATTATGGTGTCTCAGTTAACTCAACATCGATTTGGTTAAATTATAATTGATTTAGATAAAAAAACTGTAAAGTTCATCGTAATAAAACAG
This sequence comes from Shewanella sp. 10N.286.52.E4, assembly GCF_041468785.1. Taxonomy (NCBI): domain Bacteria; kingdom Pseudomonadati; phylum Pseudomonadota; class Gammaproteobacteria; order Alteromonadales; family Shewanellaceae; genus Shewanella; species Shewanella sp. 10N.286.52.E4. The sequence continues at coordinate 128,534 of NZ_JBFRJJ010000006.1, read as the reverse complement.
TCTCGTTCCAAAATTATTTCTATTTAGTGTAAATTTACAACAATCATAATTTTATTAAGATCTTATCGGCACGAAACGCCGTATCATTAGCTATAAATCAACAAGCCGCAGTCAAGGCTTTGAATCATCAGAAAAACATCCCTATAAAGGAAATAAGATGCGCAAAAAAACAGTAAAAATAATCGCTTCTACTTTATTACTTTTATCTACCAGCGCCTGCACTATGCTTGACACCAAAGTGGCTGTTATTGATGACTTTAATCTAGATAATTATCTTGGTACTTGGCATGAAATTGCAAGGTTAGACCATTCGTTTGAAAGAGGCTTAAGCCAAGTTACCGCAACCTACTCTTTAGAAGGCGACAAAGTTGTGGTCATTAATAAAGGGTTTTCTGAACAAAAATCTCGTTGGAAAGAAGCTGAAGGTAAAGCTTACTTTATGGAATCGAATGATATCGCCCGTTTAAAAGTGTCCTTTTTTGGCCCTTTCTATGGCGCTTATCAAGTGCATGACATTACGACTGATGAGCAAGGAAATTACCAAGCCTCACTCGTTATTGGGCCCAATAATGAATATGCCTGGATTTTAGCCCGTAGCACCAGTATTTCTGCCGAAGTAAAGCAACGCTTTGTTGAAAAAATGAATACTTTAGGTATTAAAGAACAAGAATTAATTTGGGTTAAACAAAACGAGCAATAAATAGTGATCATCACGTGGGACAAGGTCGTATACATACCTGATTTAACAATAAACCTTGTTTCTCACATTGAGTCAATCATCATATAGGTGCAGTTATGATTTTACCCTTGTTTCCACTGTCAATTTGTCTACTGCCACAAGGCTTTACACAACTAAGAATTTTTGAGCCTCGCTACAAGCGTTTGGTCACCGAATCTTTAAAGTCTGGTGAAGGATTTGGCTTATGTATGCTCAACAGTAGCAACGAACTGATGCCCATTGGCACTTGGGTACACATCATTGACTTTGAAACATTAGATGATGGCTTGCTAGGGATCAGCATTGAAGGTCGACAACGTTTTAAAGTCAATCAGTTTGACGTTGAAACTGATGGCCTCAAGCGCGGTGATGTTACTTTACTCCCTGATTGGCCAAGCAGTGATTTAATCCCTAATCAGCAATTCCTGAGTGAGTCACTGCTGCAAATTCTTGAGCAATACCCGACTCACTTGTCTCATTATAACAAAGACGACTTTGAAAACATTTCTTGGGTTTGTCAGCGTTGGTTAGAGATTATGCCGATTACGGCTGAAGAAAAGTATCAATGCATCAATAGCCATAACCATGAAATGACCCAAGAGTTGATTACAAGCATCATTAAGTAATGATGCTTGGTTTATTCATCATGCCATGAATACGACATTGACTCATTACCTCACTCCCCTTTTTTCACCCTCCAAAACCCGATTAAGCTCATATCAAAACAAATTCAACAAAGTTTAATAAATTTATGATCTTTTCTATTCTGGTTTGCGTATCAATATTCAAGTCGCATGTTCACCGTTTTAATCAACTCAAAAGAAAAGTGAACATCTGTATTTCTCGAAGTTTATTTATAAGACTTCATTTGTAGACGCGAGTGAAAATAAATGGAAAATTTTCAATCACAAACGCCACAAAATCGTTATGATAAAGGTATGTTATCTAAAAATAATAGTGCCATGACCACAAACGATTCTAGTGACAACGAAGCGCAGTACCTTGCAGAACTTATGATGCAAGTCGCTAATGATCGCAGCAAAGCTGCGTTTGCAAAATTGTTTGCACACTTTTCTCCTAAGATCCGTGCATTCGGTATGCAGAGGTTAAGTCAACAAGGTCTAGCAATGGACTTGGTTCAAGAAACCATGACTCGTGTGTGGACCAAAGCACATCTATACAATGCAGACAAAGCAGCCGTAAGTACCTGGGTGTTTACTGTAATGAGAAATCACTGCTTTGATATGCTGCGTAAGGTGCAAAATAACCGTGAAGATGCTTATGGTGATGACATTTGGCCTTTATTCGAATCAGATGAAAGCGATGAAACAGATAACGACTTTAAACTTTCAGCGACATTACTCAAACACGTTGATGACTTGCCACCACTTCAAAAACAAGTGGTACAAGGGATCTATATGCAAGAGCTGACTCAACAAGAGCTTGCAGACAAACTTAAAGTGCCCATTGGCACGGTAAAATCAAGATTAAGACTCGGTTTAGAAAAGTTAAAAGGCTTCATGGAGAAACATTATGATTAAGTATCACCCCAATCAGGACTTGTTAACACTCCATGCAAAAGGCGAGCTTCCTTTATCTCTTTCAATTGCTGTTTCAGCCCACTGTGAACTTTGTGCTGAATGTACTGAAAAAGTCACTGCACTAACATTAGCGGCGTCTGATGAAAATTTTGCGATGTCACAAGTATCAACTGATAACACTCAAATGAACGCGGCATTAGATGCAGATCTTGAAGCATTGCTAGCTGATATGATGTCAGACGATAGCGTACTTGATAACGCTCCAGCAGCAACTATAGGTGCTTCAGAAAACATAAGCGCTTCGGCAAATATCAGTACCAATGTTAAAGGGCAGGATTACACCTTACCCCGCGCATTCAGGCAGCAAGTGGTTAATCACTGGCAAGGAATTGGCAAAGTCAGTCGTTTACGCTTAGACACTGGTGAAAATCAAGCTCGTGCTAGTTTGCTACACATTGCTGAAAATGGCGAGATACCACAACACAGCCACAAAGGTGAAGAGTTAACCTTGTTGTTAGCTGGCGAGTTCAGTGATGAATACAACACTTACACTGCAGGCGATTTCATTTTACTTAATGGCGAACATGAACACAGCCCTAAAACAGTAGAAGGTTGTTTATGTTATACCGTTGTAGATGCACCTTTGTATTTCACCAAAGGCATTAGCAAGTTGCTCAACCCTATCGGTGAGTTGATTTACTAAACGAGATAGATCCAGTAATTTGCTTAAATGAATTAAGCACTGTGAGTTATTTACACCAAATAATTTACAGTAAAAAGCACAGCGATAGTTATCGACACATATAGTGTTTGGTAACTATTGCTGTTGTTTTACATTTTTCGGTGAATTTATCCCCGAAAAAACACTGATTAGTTCACCTTTTAGTCTGAAACTGTTCTATTTTGAAAAAAATGTATTGCTATATAAAAAATATACGCATATTATCCGTTATGTTATTAAGTTATCTTGTATTTATTCGTTTACCCTTCTGTTAGTCATATAACTGCACCAGTAAACCCACACTACAAGTCATTTTGCAAAGTTCAACATTGTCGATAATTGTCATTAGTTTGTCATATGGCTATGTTCAACTATTCAAAGCAAGTATGTTGGCGATTAAAAAAATTAATCAATTTAAGCCTACTTGTAAGTGTAATGAACACAATTAACTTAAGCAGACAAAACTAAACCAATACACAAAGAAACTTACGCAACACAACTGCTTAAGGATATTTATTGTTATTACTTACTCACCATTAGGTGAAATTTTAAACAAGGAGTGTGGCACATGTCATACAACATTAATGGTCATGAAATTACAGTTAATTTCCCTGTAAACTCAATATCATCAAACAAAAACTCAATAGCTTTTACTGACAGCCAAGGTAAAACTAAAACAACTTTTTCAAAGCGCACTGAAGCGTTAAAATTTATGAAATGGTTGATTACGGCTAACAAGTAACACTTTCTATAACGCTTGCGTTATTCATTTGCTCAGTTACTCAATAAACATCGCTTCTCGGTATTTCCTCTCACACATTACCGGACGTTTATTAGAACTGAGCAATATGAAAAGAACCTACTCTTAAATCACTTCACTACTTACAAAATCACTAACTTATTCTCAGATTCACTGACCTATTCACAAAATCACTGGTCAAGTTTGTCAATTTCCATTTTACGCACAATACCCCACCAAAATATAAATAACGATAAATACAAAACCTAAACTGACTTACTTCCTCATCAGCCTTATTTGAGTGTTACTTTGCCTGATACTTGCGATGTTACTTTGCCTGATACTTGCGATGATACCTGGCTAACATGCTTGGATTACCTAACACGCCACCTTGATGCAAATACATTAGCGGCGCAGTGTTATCTATATTATCCACGGTACTTGATTGCGTTAAAAAATGTTCAAGCATAATAAAACCCACTGGATCGTATAGCAGCTCAAATTCAATGCCACTTGCACACACGCGCTGCCACATCTCATAACACTCACGTTTTAACTTTCCAAAGTGATATTTATTGCCATTAGAGATAATACGTGGGTGATGAAGCGCATTTTCGCTTAACTGATTGAACTGCAACCTTAGGTAATCATCACCACCAACGCAGCTGCAAGTCAGTACATTCACTTCTGGTAAATCTTCATGCTCAAATCGCTTTATCTTAAAGAAGCGTTGTAAGAATAATGCTGTGGTGCCAGTGCCTGATGGTAAAAATAGGTTTAGGGTTGAATAGTGTTTTTCATGCATCCAGTCGAGAATTTGTTGACCTAGTTGTTCAAGGCCAATAGCGGCATACTCACAGCGACCGCCCTCTGGAATATACAATTCATTATCTAACGCTGATCTGGCAAGCTCTGTCACATAGCTATCAAGGCTTTCAGTGACATGCTCAGGCTTTTCGATGATATTGGCACCATTATCAAGTGCCGCCAAATAATTACCTTGTGGGTTTTGCTGTAAGTAATTGGCGATATGGTCAACATAATAATCCAACTCCCAGCCGCGCATTTTTGCCAACACAGCAAGCGAATGCAAAGAGTTGGCTTGCGCAGAACCATAACCCACCAGCTTAGTGATTTCAGGACATTCTTTTTCAAGAAAATACTGAAACTTGCGGGCTTTGTTGCCACTAAAGTCTGGATGGATCAGGTCGTCACGTTTAACAAATATTTCTCGCTGCGCAAATGTCATGGTCTCGACGGGCGTGGGCGCAAACATAATGATTCACTTATTCAATGATTAAAAACCTTAATGACTATTTTACCTAAAAATTAGTGAGAACCGCTATCTCGAACTTATTCTAGAACGTATTCAATAACATTCCATGAGCCTTGTTGGATATATTTGTTTGATAAGGTTAAGCTGCATAAATGAATAAAATCGATATAAAACAAAAAGTAAGATAACTCCTACTTTAAAATATAAGCAATGAAAAATTATTGGCACATTTCTAGCTATCTAAACATAAGACTTAAAAAAGACTTAAAAATTTTATTCATTCGAAACTAAGGGATTATCAATGTCAGTGTTGAGATTAATATTTAATATTGCGTGGTTCATCATGGGCGGGTTTGTAATGGGACTTGCGTGGTGGTTAGCAGGGCTATTATGTTTTATCAGTATTGTTGGTATTCCTTTTGGACGTGCTTGCTTTGTGATTGGCGAAATGGCTTTTTGGCCTTTTGGACAAGAAAATGTCAATCGCAAACATTTATCAGGAATTGAAGACTTTGGTACGGGCCCATTAGGTATGGTCGGTAATGTTATTTGGTTCTTATTCTGTGGTATTTGGTTAGCTATTGGTCACCTTACCCATGCACTGGCTTGTTTTGTGACTATCATCGGTATTCCGTTTGCGATACAACATGTCAAATTAGCACTATTAAGCCTCACGCCTATCGGCCAAACAATTGTAGCTAAAGAGAGTTACTAATCTAGCTAAAACAAGTGACTAATCTAGCTAAAAAGAGTGACTAACTGAAATAACACAATGCGGATAGCATCAAGCGTATAGATAGGGCCTGTTGATCTTTCGAGGTTGTTTTTGCAGCGAATTGCTGATCATTTGTACAAGGCAGAGACTTTGTGGTGTAGTTCTTCATAAAAAGCTTATTCTACATAAAAAGTCGATAACGCAGTAAAAATGCTCAACAGGCCCTAGACACTTACCAAAAAGGAACTCAATTGAGTTCCTTTTTGCTATCCACTTTTATAACTGATATTAATAATAGGAATCGCAATATTAAGACCTTTACTCAAGGGACAATATGTAATCAAACTCTTGCTGAGTCACAGGTTGTACACTAAGTCTTGCTCCCTTGCTGACTAATAGCATTTTAGCCAGATTAGGATCTGCTTTTAATTCAGCCAGCGTAATGATGCGTTTAAATTTTGATTTATAGGTTAAATCTACTGCTACCCAGCGTGGATTATCAATGGAAGATTTAGCATCAAAGTAGGCTGAAGTTTGATCAAAAGCACTTTGGTCAATATAAGGCTCTGATGATACTGTTGCTAAACCCACTATGCCTGGCACTTTACAGCTTGAATGATAAAAAAAGACTGTATCGCCAAGCTTTACTTTATCCCGTAAAAAATTACGGGCTTGATAGTTTCTGATCCCATCCCAAGTTTCTGTTTTATTTTTGCATTGCTGTAAATCATCAATACTGAACTCATCAGGTTCAGATTTCATTAACCAATAAGCCATATCTCGTTCCTATTTTTCTAGCTTTCATCAAACAAAGCGAATTCTTCTAAAATTAAATCTGTGAATAACTGCCCTGCTCGGCCTAATGGTCGCTCAAGTGTCGACACTAACTGCGGGGTGAAACGAAAACGATGACCACCAACAAAATCAACAATCGCTAGCTGAGTGCTGTCGAGCTCTTCAGCAATTAAATATTCTGGCATCCAACCGAAGCCTAATCCTTTTAGTAAGGCATTTTTTTTCATGATAAAGCCTGATAAATAAAACACTTTATCACCACCAAATTGTAACTCATCACGCTGTTTTGTCGGTGCAGAATCTTCGATGGTCAGTTCAACATGTTGCTGCAATTCAGATAAACTCACCGATGACATGGTGGCTAAAGGATGCTGCGCTGAACACACTAAAATACTGGTCACTGTGGGTAATTGTTTTGCAGAGAAATATGGCGCAGCAACATAATCTTTGACCAACATTAAATCAGCTTTATCACGCTCAAATCGATGTTGTACCCCGCCTAAGAATTCCATATTCAGCTGCACTTTAGTAGGAACATTATTCTCAGACATACGCTTAAGCGCCGTCATGATGGGCTCCATCGGTAAAGCGCCATCAATAACCAACTCAAGCTTTGGCTCCCAGCCTTCACTAAATCGGCTGGCCAAATGTTCAATATTCGATAAATGCTGCAGTAATCGCTGTCCTTCAGCCAAAATGACTTTGCCTTCAGGGGTTAACTCAGCACGGTATTGATCTCGATTAAATAATTGCACTCCTAAATGCTGCTCAAGCTTTTTAACTTGATAGCTTACCGCTGACTGCGCTTTGTGTAATCGCTCTGACGCTTTAGAAAAACTTCCTTCTTCAACAAGCACTTGCAGAACATTAAAGGCTTCTACATCAATTTTCATTTTTTACCCTCTCGCAAGCTCTGTCCAATTGCTTTGACACTATTGTAAACAAATCAATACCATCTAAAAAATTGATTAAGTTACGTGGTTTATTATTCTTTTTTTTGTCCATTCTAGCAACTAAATTGATAACTAGATCACAAAGTGTTTGATTTTATTGCGCTAGAAAACACCAACAAAAACAGCGCCAGTATCAAATTAAATGCCATTTAAAGAGTAAATTAGCTTAAGGAGTCAGTATGCCTGTATATGTTCAGCAAGGTCAGATACCTGCTAAACGTCATATCGCTTTCGAAAAAGAATCGGGCGAGTTATATCGTGAGGAATTATTTTCAACTCACGGTTTTTCTAATATTTACTCCAACAAATATCATCACAACATGCCAACTAAAGCACTGGCTGTTGCACCTTACTCAGTTGACCATGGTGAAACTTGGCAGGATTCATTAATCCAAAACTACAAGCTGGACTCACGCCAAGCGGATTGTGAAGGCAACTTTTTTAGTGCCCGTAATAAAATATTCTTTAATAGCGATGTCGCTATGTACACCGCAAAAGTCTCTGAAGATACCGCTGAGTTTTATCGTAATGCTTATGCAGACGAAATTGTTTTTATTCACAATGGTTCGGGTAAATTACTCAGTGAGTATGGCGAACTTGAAGTTAAGCAATGGGACTATTTAATTATCCCACGCGGCACGACTTATCAGCTTAAGTTTGATGATTACGCCAACGTTCGCTTGTTTGTCATTGAGTCATTCTCAATGGTTGAAGTGCCTAAGCATTTTAGAAATGAATACGGGCAGATGCTTGAGTCTGCGCCTTATTGCGAGCGCGACTTTAGAACACCTGTATTAACTGAAGCCGTTGTTGAACAAGGTGAGTTTCCGCTAGTGAGTAAGTTTGGTGATAAATATCAAGTGACAACACTAGAGTGGCACCCATTTGATCTTGTTGGCTGGGACGGTTGTGTTTACCCGTGGGCATTTAATATCACCGAGTATGCTCCTAAGGTCGGCAAAATTCATTTACCGCCTTCTGACCATATCGTATTCACAGCTAACAACTTTGTAGTATGCAACTTTGTGCCACGTCTTTATGACTTCCACCCTCAATCTATTCCAGCGCCTTATTACCACAACAATATCGATAGTGACGAAGTCCTATATTACGTTGATGGCGATTTCATGAGCCGTACAGGGATTGAAGCCGGTTATATGACCCTGCATCAAAAAGGTGTGCCTCATGGGCCGCAACCAGGAAAAACCGAAGCATCAATCGGCAAAACAGAAACCTACGAATATGCGGTAATGGTAGATACCTTTGCACCACTTAAATTAACCGCTCATGTAAAAAACTGCATGAGTGATGATTACAACCGTTCATGGATTGAATCATAACAACAAAATTTGATTCACCTGTACTCAGTTTAAACGTCACCAAAGAGTGACGCTCAAAGCAAATAAAATTAAGGAAAACACAATGGCGAGCGAAACAAACCCACTTGGTCTTTTAGGCATTGAATTTACAGAATTTGCCAGCCCTGACACTGATTTTATGCATCAAGTGTTTATTGACTTCGGTTTTTCTATGCTTAAAAAAGCAAAAGCGAACGATATTGTTTATTACAAACAAAACGATATTAATTTCTTACTGAACAAATCTAAGCAAGGTTTCTCTGCTGATTTTGCTAAGTCTCATGGACCTGCAATTTGTTCTATGGGCTGGCGTGTTGAAGATGCTGAGTTTGCATTTAACGAAGCCGTTGCTCGTGGTGCAAAGCCTGCTGATGATGCAGCAAAAGACATGGCATACCCTGCAATTTACGGCATCGGTGACAGCTTAATTTATTTCATCGACGTATTCGGTGAAGCGCAAAATATCTACATCAATGATTTTGAAGACTTAGCAGAGCCAATGATTGTTGAAGAGAAAGGCTTTATGGAAGTCGATCACTTAACCAACAACGTTTACAAAGGCACCATGGAAAAATGGGCTAACTTTTATAAAGACATTTTTGCCTTTACTGAAGTGCGCTACTTTGACATCAGCGGCGCACAAACCGCATTGGTATCTTATGCGCTTCGCTCTCCAGATGGCAGTTTCTGCATTCCAATCAATGAAGGTAAAGGCAACAATAACAACCAAATTGATGAATACTTAGGCGAGTATAACGGCCCAGGTGTACAACATTTAGCATTTAGAAGCCGCGATATCGTAGGTTCATTAGATGCAATGGAAGGCACTGCAATTAAGACGCTAGATATTATTCCTGAATATTACGACACCATTTTCGATAAGTTGCCACAAGTGACTGAAGATCATGACCGTATTAAGCATCACCAAATCTTAGTCGATGGTGATGACGATGGTTACTTATTACAAATTTTCACTAAAAACTTATTTGGTCCTATTTTCATTGAAATTATTCAACGTAAGAATAACTTAGGATTTGGTGAAGGTAACTTCAAAGCGTTATTTGAGTCTATTGAACGTGACCAAATGAAACGCGGTGTGCTTTAACGAATAAGGCTAATTAAGCCTTATTCTTGGTAAATAAAAAAGCCCGCTGTTTTTAACAGCGGGCTTTTTACGTTCTGAACTTATTCCACTTTTTTAAAAATGCACATCCCTTTAAAAAGGTGCTTCTTACAATAGGGTTTCTTAAAATAGTGTTTCTTAAAATAGTGTTTCTAAAAAAGGCGCTTATTAAAACGGAATATCGCAGTCTATTTCAAATCGAATCCCTGTCACTGGGTGAGTGAAGCTTAAATAACTGGCATGCAGTAATAGCCTTGATGCTAGGGTTTCTGATATTGCATTGCGGTATAAATCGCATCCCAGAATCGGGTGACCAATATGTTGACTGTGGATTCTTAGTTGGTGTGTACGACCGGTAATCGGCGTGAATTTTACCCGCGTCACTGGCACTTTTTGCTCGGATTTTTCGGCATTAACATTGACGCTGATATTGGCATAGACATTAATACTGGCGCCAACATTAGCATTAGCATTGGCGTTAACAAAGCTCTCCTCAATCACCTCAAACTCTGTTAGCGCTTGTTTACCTGTATCGCTACAGATTTTCATGTAAGGAAAATTATCGAGATACTTCGCGATTGCAGCGTTAATCGCCCCCAAGCTTTGTAACTCATCTGATAAATGACCATGCAGCACTGCGTGATAACGCTTATTAATGGTTTTATCTTGAAACTGCTTGGTTAGTTGGCCATTGATCGTTTTATTTAATGCCACCAGCATAATGCCAGAGGTGCCAAAATCGAGACGATGAACCAGTGTTGCCGTCGGGAAATTTTGCACTAAACGATAATGAACAGAGTCCTTATTAAGCGGGTTCTTACCCGATAAACTCAGTAAACCACTGGGTTTATTGATCAACAATAAATGCTCATCTTGATATAGGATGGAAATCTGTTCAGCGCATGGTGGGGCAATAAATTCTGTCATCACAGCCTTAGGTATTTATTAAGGCAAGAATGGTAATAAAAAGGTGGCAATTAAGCCACCTTTGTTGTGTTTACTCATGATAAATTTTTTCTAAATCAAAGCAGTCTTTTGCTTTAACTCTGATATAGATTTCAGATACTTAAAACTGCAATGACGCTGTATCTGTCGCATCTTCATTATCAGTCACGGTTAACTGTACCTCATTCGCTTGCCCTGCACGTTTAAGTACAATACGGCGATTCGACTGATGGCCATCATTAAACAACCATGATTGCGATGTAATTCGTCCATCTTCATCGACACTTCGTGAAATAAACACTTCAAAGAACCACAAATTTATGTATTGAATCGCGGCTGTTGGAGCAGCATTTTCAGGAATATCAGTCACCTCGACTGTTTGCGTCGAACTATCTGACTCACCTTCTGCATCTGTTACCGTTAAGCTGACTTGGTAAACGCCATTACTTGTAAACGCATGACTTGCAGACATCCCTGTGGCAGTGCTTTCATCACCGAACTGCCATTGGTGTGTTAACCCATCTTGATTGTCATCAGTAGAAGTAGAAACAACTTCTAACTGCGCACCATTTATTGCCCATGTAAAGCTTGCGACAGGGACTTGATTTGCAGGAGTGAATTGTAACTCGACAACCATAGGGTCGTGATCTGAAGAGCGATAAGCATCAGCAGCATAGTAATTAACAAGCTGGGTATCCGATTTATATTCTTGGTTATAATCCAAAATTGAAGGTTCATCAGCATTAATATGCCAATCAGTCACATTCAACACATTATCAAGTAATGCATCATTCACTAATGCATGGTCTAACTGACCAGCTTTACCTGAGTAAACATAAGAATAAGCATCCGAAATACCAAAGTGGTTAAACAACTCAGTAAAACCATTCTCGGTTAATGCAGTCACGGGGTCTTCTTTGGCGTAAGCATTTAAATCACCAATAATCAGTACTTTGGCTTGTTCACCATTAACATCATATTGCGCTGCCAGCCAAGGCATCATAGCTTGAGCAGCCCTAGTACGAGTGAGGTTACAGTTACCTTGACCATCACCTACATCAGGATCCCCTACGCTATTACAGTTACTGCCTTTAGATTTAAGGTGGTTTACTGCAACAACAAACTCATCCCCAGTAGCAGCATCAGCAAATAACTGAGTCACCATTGGGCGGTTTTTACTGTCATCAAATAAGGGCAAGTCTTGTTCATCTAATGGTGAGTTACTCGTGTTTAGCACTTTGGCATCACCTACAGGTAAAACGCGGTCAACTTGGTAGATTAACCCTACGGCTATTTCATCTGTGCCGACAGTGGTGTCACTTGCAGCAATATAATCATAACGGTTGGCAATCGTTGCATCATTTAAAGCACTGACTAAGTTTGCGATAGCAGACAGGTCTGAATAGCCATCATTTTCGATTTCCATTAAACCAACGACATCAGCATTCATGGCAGCTAACGCATTTACAATCTTAGCTTGTTGACGCTCAAACTCACTGAGAGAATCAGCTCCTCGTGAAGTTGGAAACCCGTTACCCTGTCCATCACCGTTAAAGTAGTTTAGTACGTTGAAACTTGCCACAGTGACATCGCCGGTTCCCACAAGCTCTGGTGTCGTTGTACGAGAGTTGCTAGCAATAACATTGACAGTATGAGTTGGCATCACTCGATATTCATTAAAGCTGTAATGCAAAACCCCAGTGATAGATGAGATAGAATCACCTGCACGAAGACTGTTATTAGCAGATAATTGCGGCGCAGGATAAGGCACGACATCTGGGTTTTGAATGGTTGCGCCATCATCTAGGATGATGCGATCTAAGTCATAACTTGCTTCTAGTGCTAACGCATCAGCACCAGGATTGGCAACTTGTGTCCCTGTATAATGACGTTCACTACCTAATTCTGCCTCACCATATCGACCTAAGTTGGCGACAGTATTCACCACTAAAGCTTGCTCAAAACCGATCAACATTCCCTCGTAAGCTTCAAGTGAATGTGTACTTTGAACGGGTAAACTTATTAAAGATACTTGAGGTAATACTTGCTGAGTATCACACACGATACTGCCACTAATATCTGCGAGTTCTGTGAGATTGTTATACTCTTTTACTGTCGCTTGTAATCTGACTCTATCGCCCATATTGACAGCGATTGGTTGTGAATCTGTATAAACAAATATGGCTTCAGAGGTGCTAGGGTCGGCATCAATCTCATTGTCAGCCATTTGTAAGTAAAAACCTTTTAGACCCGCTTGCATATCACTGGTAACTATACCTTCTACAATGACCGTCTCGCTTACTAATGGACTGATATCACTGCTACCTTGAATGGTATGAATTGCAGTAAATGAATCACCACAAATCAGCTCAACTGGCTCAGTTGGGTCAGTTGGGTCAGTTGGGTCAGTTGGGTCAGTCACGGAACCATTGAAGCTGCCAAGATCACTAAAATCATCTTTTGCAAATCCAAACCAATTATCTAAAGAAACTGCATCATCTGGATTTATGTCGGCAATGATGCCATCGTGATTGCGTCTTAAAGTATTATCTTTCGTCGACAAATCACCAGAGCCCCACTCAGAGCCAGGATCTACTCCTACTTGACCCAGTGAGTCGACAATCGTTGTTTGATTAAAGAGTACAATGGCATCATCACCATTAAAAAAGCTCGTTGTTGATAACTGTTGAGCTTTAGCTAGTATCTCAGAAGAAGCATCATCATCCGCGACGACAAAAGTCGCACCCGCATCAACCTCACCAGTTAAACTGATAGTGCCGCCACTGTTACTATTACCATTGAAGAAGAACTGAAGTTGATAATCAGAAAGATCGACAGCTTCATTAGTGGGATTGTATAGTTCAATCGCCTTATTGTTGCTGCTTCCTTCAATGTATTCAGAGATGATTAAATCATCCGCATAGCTTTTGGCTGCTAAAGTCGCCATAGATACAGTAGATATGGATAAAGCTAATAACGAAAAATTGAACTTATTCAGTTTGCAAAACATGTGTAACCCCTAGATTTATTAATCTATCTTTATGTGTTTATAGTATTTTTATCATTTTGGTTTAATCCAAAACTACCCAAGACTATAAACAGCAAGGGTTGCACATTTGTTAAGATTCAATTACATATCGATACAGTGCTCTCGAATAAGTCTTTCGTATTAATGAAGAAAACAAGTCAAATTAAGGCACAAAAAAACCGCTCAAATGAGCGGCTTTTAATGTTGGAATGCCTTACATATTAACATCAACAATATAGTGGCCTTGCAGCCAGTTACGGCCAATCAGTAGCTTGTACGTCATCTTACTGCGATCACGTAGGTTAACATCAACTTTGAATTCTTCACCGGGTTCGCCGATTGTTAATGTCACCATGTAGCGGATCTCACTCCCCTGTGCATTACGAATTAAAGAAGTGCTATGAATACGGGCTGTGACATCTACCGTTTCATTTTTTTCATTCATTGTTGTAAATGTCACATCTTTACCAACATTATTATCCATGTTGGTTTTATCTTCATCTTTAATTCTTAAATTTACGGCATGCAGTGAGTTTTCTACTGCACCAGTATCGATACGAGTATCAAATATCAAACCAGACTCGACAATACTGATCCCAGCTGTTGGCCCGATAAATTTCTTTTCTGATACGTCAACCACATAGCGGCTCTTTAACCAATTGCGGCCAATCAGTAATTTATAGTCCATTGTGGTTCTATTTTTTAAATTTACCTTGACCTTACGGGTGCTTTCGCCAAAGGTAATAGGTAATTTAACCGCATAACGGGTTTCAGTGCCTTGTGAGTTACTCACCGTTGACACGCCGACAATTTCAGCAGTAATGTTTTCTTGCTCGCCTTTCTCATTGAAAGTCGTGAACGACACATTTTTACCTATGTTGTCTTTCATTTTTTTCGCACTGCCACCTTCGACGTTAATATCTAGAGCATGCAATGACGAGTTAACTGCGCCTGTATCCATTCGTGCTTCAAATACAACTCCATTTTGACTAACTGACATCATTTCAGTTTGGCCTAGTACTTCTTTCTCAGCCGCCATACTTGAAAATGAAATACAACAAATGAAGGTAGCATTAATGATTGTTTTGAACATGCAAAAGTCCTGCAAGTAAGATGAGTTAAAGTTTTATAATGAAATTATCTAAGGATTTGTTCGATTTCTTTATCAAACAAGTTTTTGATCAAACCAGAAAACTCTGTGATAAACACACTTTGATCTGGCGTTGCATTATGGGTTGCTACACTGGCTAAAATCTCTTCAAGATCATAGACAATAGCATCAATTTCACGAATGACTTTATTGCGCTGAGCAAATGATAGGTTTGGATTTTGGCCACAAACCATAATGATTTGGGCTGATAGTTGGTCTTCGAATAATTCCATTATTGTTTGGCTATTTATACTGTTATCTTCTGACGCTTCAAACAGCCCTAAATGCTCAGTTAAATATTGAATTAAATGAATGTAACCATCTTTATCAGTGACCATTATGTCCCCTGTTTACGTGGCTTTTGAACTGCAAAAGCCACTCGTTAATTTTCTAAATAAGCAACATCGTCAGTTATTGGGATAGAGTCAAAACAAAAGAGACTGGAACAGCTAAACTAATGCTGCTTAATCCTGCTACTTCACGGAGCTTATTGACCCCTTCAACAAGATCAAAATCATTTGCTTGAATAATGACAGGAGCCATACTGCTCACCACCATTTTTTTATCCGATAACTTAGCGACTAAAACATCAAATGTTATTTGACGACTTTTACCGTGTAACTCTATTGTGCCATCAATTTGTGTAACTAATGTTGAACCTACACTCAAATCAGCCAATAATTTAGGATTAACGACTGCTGATAACCCAAGTTCTGGAAATTTAGCCACTTCAAATAGCATGGTTTGCATTCGTTCATCACGAATTTCAACACCCGTGTCAACGCTGACCAAATCAATCGATAAATTAAACGCACCCTCTGGCGTTAGACTACCACTTACTTTTTTAAAGTCATGAACTTCAGCAATATCGCCTTTCTTAATTGAGATAAAACTGACTTTCGAGTGTCCCTGTTTAACTTGCCAGTCGGCTGCAAAGCTCGCCGCAGACATCAAAGAAGTAGACAGTAACGCAATGGGTAACACTTTGAGCCATTTTTTCATCATTAATCCCTTTTGTGAATAAAAACAGTTAAATTATAGATTAAAATTAATTAACTCGGAGGCTATCCAAACGTTGAGTTAATTCAATCTTGCTACATTAGCAGCTAAAAGTCATAAATACATAGATAACACTGACTATAAACGACTTAGCCATTTATCAAGTGCCTGTGCAAAAGCATGTTTGTCTGCTTGCGAAAAGCTATTTGGCCCAGCAGTATGCACACCACTACTTCTTAGCTCTTCCATAAAATCACGCATGGTTAAGCGCTGCTTTATATTATCAACGGTATAGATATCGCCACGAGGGTTAAACACCATCGCACCTTTTTCAATCGCATCTGAAGCCAGCGGAATATCCCCAGTAATCACTAAGTCACCGTCTTTTAATTGCTCAACAATATAATTGTCAGCTTCATCAAAACCTGAGCTTACTCTGACGACGGAAATATTAGGTGAAGCAGGCACTCTAATAAGCTGATTGGCCACCAAAATTAACGGCACCGATTTTCTATCGGCTGCACGAAAAAGCATTTCTTTAACTGGGTTGGGACATGCATCGGCATCGACCCAGATTGTTTTACTCATTACATTATCTCAGCAAATTAAATTTGTTACGTCATTAACGCCACTTACGGCGCTAATCGATCAATATTCCAGCCCGAGGGATTCTTTTGATAAACAAAGCGGTCATGTAACCTACGCTCTCCGCCTTGCCAAAACTCAATACTTTCAGGTTTGATGCGGTAGCCACCCCAGAATTTAGGCAGTGGTACTTCGCCCTTGGCAAATTTATTTTTCATCTCATTAAATTTGCCTTCTAGTGCTTGGCGAGCACTGATTTTACTCGACTGTTTTGACACCCAAGCAGCGATTTGGCTGTCTTTAGGGCGACTCATAAAGTACTTAGTCACTTCCATCATAGATAATGGTTCTGCTTCACCCGTTACCGCCACTTGTCTTTCTAGCGGATGCCATGGAAACAGTAGGCTGGTCTTGGCATTTTGCGCTAGGTGTATCGCTTTGCGGCTTTCTAAATTAGTGAAGAAAACAAAGCCATCATCATCAAACTTTTTGAGTAACACGATACGCTGAAAAGGTTGCCCATGTTCATCTACTGTTGCAACACACATTGCGGTAGGGTCGGTCAACTCTGCTTGTTTCGCTTGCTCAATCCATTGGGTAAACAAATCCATTGGGTTTTCAGGCAAATCGTTACGGCGTAATCCACCTTGAGTATATTCTCGGCGGATATCAGTTAAATCATTCATTTAGATACCTCTTTAATTACTGTCATTATACTCACAGTTGCTGATATATGATCATGACATTGCTGATAATTATGCTTATAAGCATTAATTGCAAAAAGTAGGCATAAAAAAACCAACGATAACCGTTGGTTTTCAAATAAGGTCAGTAAGTAAACTTACTTTTTAACTAAACCTTTGCCTTCTGCCCACACATGAAGCAACTCAAGACCTAAAGTCGCACCTGCAAGCGCCGTAATATCTGCTGAATCATAAGCTGGGGCGACTTCGACAACATCCATACCCACGATATTCATGCCACGAAGACCACGGATGATTTTCATTGCTTTGTCACTGGTTAAGCCACCACAAACTGGCGTACCAGTACCTGGTGCATAGGCAGGATCGAGACAATCAATATCAAAGGTCACGTATAGTGGCATATCACCAACACGCTGCTTAATTTGTTCTACAATTTGCGCCGCAGTTAGATCGTTGGCTGTGGCTGCATCAATCACTTTAAAAGCATGGTCAGCGGTATTGTATTCAGTTCGAATACCAACTTGAATTGAATTTTCAGGTGCAATTAAGCCTTCATTCGGCGCATGAAAAAACATCGTACCATGATCATACTTGCTACCTTGGCTATAAGTATCTGTGTGCGCATCAAAGTGCAACAAAGCCATTTTGCCGTACTTTTTATAATGCGCGCGCAATAAAGGTAAAGTAACAAAATGATCGCCACCAAAGCTTAATAATGCTTTGTCACTATCAAGTATACGGGTTGCAAACCCTTCAAGCCGTGTAGTGAAATCGTCTTGATCACCACAATCAAACACTAAATCACCCGCATCAACGATATTGATAGTCTCGCTGATTGAAAAATCCCAAGGCCAACGTGTTTCTTCCCATGCAAGGTTTACTGATGCACGACGAATAGCATCAGGCCCCATACGACCGCCTGAGCGTCCCGTTGTTGCCATATCAAACGGTAGTCCAATAACAACGACATTTGCATCCGTTTCAGTCGGCTTAAAGTTAAGCGGCTGACGTAAGTAACCAAACGCATTGGAATACAATGAATAATCTGCTTTTTCAGCAAAAGTGCTCATACAACTCTCCGTAAAGGCGAAACGCCAATAACTACAAATATTCTGGTATCAGCACTTCATGACAAAGTTGCTGATAGTGACTAAAGTTAACTTCGTACCCTTGCTCAGTCGCAAGCGAGCAACTCCCCAAACACAAATGTGCAGGGAACCCGTCAGTATTTTTAGCCGAATTAAAACCAATCACATCCCAGCTACCAGGATTAAGACTGCTCAATAGCCTTGCGTAAATATCAACCGGATGCTCCGATAGGTTTACATTGGTTTCTAAACTCACATAGGAGCTTTTTTCCTGAGGGGTAATATGAATCGTGAAATACTCTTGGCCTTTAATACCATTAATTGAATAACCAAAAGGTTCAAACAAAAAGTCATCCACGATGAAATCAGGAAACAATTCCGCCAATTGCAATAATTCACGAATGCCTTGTGCTGATTGATTCATGCCACGCAAATAATCAGCTGCATCGCCGTTAATATGGTACATCAATAATTCATTTGTCGTATCAGCAGCTGGCGCAATAAACGGCTTCTTGGTACTAAACATATAATGATGATGTGAATCTAAGTGGCCAATTCGGTATGCATTACCTGCTATCGTTTGACGGATTTTTTTCAAATCATCTTGAAATGAACTTGATTGCAAGTGCGACAAATATTCATTTTTACGTTGATAACTGGCAAAACCAATCGCCTGCTCACCCACACTCTCAATAAATGACATCACAGCGTCAGCAAGTGTCGTTGTGCCACAAGTCAGCATCACAAAGCGGTCATCCCACACGAACAAGCTGGACTCACTTAATAAGTAGGCATCACAAAACTCATTACTGACTGAGGACAATATTTCAGCATTAGCACAGGCGACAATGTCAGCCCAAAATGGCTGTCCAAAGCTGCGCAATTTTTGAGATGAGTCAGCTAATATGACTTCAATCTTTTTTTCAGAACCTTCAAAAAACATATTTTAAACCTAAAAACGCAGAGTAATGTTCATTACTCTGCTGACACTCTTTTTACGAAAAATCTTCTAAATAGGTGTAACCCTTTAGACCTAACTGTAACTCTTCCAATATTGAGGTTCTTTCTTCTTCTGCAATATGCTGGTTGACTAACTCTTCGTAGGTGCGCATAAACGCAACGGCATCCAAGTTAACGTATCGCAGCACATCAGCAACGGTGTCACCCGCTAATACTGATTCAATATTCGGTAAACCATTTTCTTCAACACGAACCACTGCCGAATTAGTATCACCAAATAAGTTGTGCATATCGCCTAGGATCTCTTGATAAGCACCAACCATGAAAAAGCCAATTAAATAAGGACTTTCTGGTGTCCATGCAGGTACTGGCAAGGTCGTTTCGATGCCTTGGCCATCAACGTACTGATCGACGATACCATCTGAATCACAGGTGATATCTAACATTACCGCACGTCTTTCTGGTGGCTTATCAAGGCCGCTTAACGGCAATACAGGGAACACTTGATCAATACCCCATGCATCAGGAATTGATTGGAACAATGAGAAGTTAACGAAAAACTTATCTGCAAGTTTCTCATTTAATTCATCAATAATCGGTCGATGGAATCGATTGTTATTACTTAATAAGCTTTTTAATGCATGACAAACTCGCAAGTTTGTTTGCTCAGCCCATGCGCGTTGCATTAGAGTCAGCTGGCCTACAGAAAACAATGAATGCGCTTCAGCAATATCGCTTTGAGTATCATGATAGATTTCAATGATAGCGCGATTATCTGGGCGCTCACTCATATCCGTCCACGACATCCACATATTGTGTAATAGCTGTGGCGCGTCTTCTTCTGGCGGCTGAATATCTTCTGGGTAGTAGGACTCAGTACCAATCACATCGGTAATTAATACCGCATGATGCGCTGTTAAATGACGCCCAGACTCTGAAATAATACGTGGCATTGGCTGTTCGTATTCATTACAAATATCACCAAGCACACTGACGATGTTATTAGCATATTCAGTTAAGCCGTAGTTCATCGAGTTGTTACTTTGGCTTCGAGTACCGTCATAATCAACTGCGAGTCCACCACCGACATCAAAGGTATCGATTAACGCGCCTAACTTTCGTAATTCACAGTAAAAACGCCCTGCTTCGCTCACACCTTGGCGGATATCGCGAATGTTGGCGATTTGCGAGCCTAAGTGGAAGTGAATCAATTGCAGAGAACTCATCATATCGAGCTCTTTTAATTCATTCAGTACTTTCAAGACTTGCGCAGCTGATAAACCAAATTTTGATTTTTCACCGCCACTGGCTTGCCATTTCCCTTTGCCCTGGAAGGCTAAACGAGTACGTAAACCCAGTCTTGGGGTCACACCAAGCTCTTTAGACTCTTGCAAAATTAGCTTAAGTTCAGAAATTTTTTCGATAACGATATAAACTTTATGACCCAGTTTTTCACCAATCAGTGCTAACCGAACATATTCTTTATCTTTATAGCCGTTACATACAATCACTGAACTGGCTTTTTGCGCCATAGCCAGTACTGCCATTAATTCAGGTTTACTGCCTGCTTCTAAACCTAACTGAGGTACTTCTTTAGACTTTTGACTGGCTAATATTTCTTCAACAACGGTCTGCTGCTGGTTAACCTTAATAGGATAAACCAACAAATAATCATTCTGATATTCGTACTTTTGAATAGCTTCATTGAATGCATCACATAAGTTTTCGACTCTGCGATGTAAAATCTGCGGGAAACGCACAAGCACTGGTAATGCAACACCAGCTTTCACCATATCTTTGGCAAGTTCATTCAAACCAATCGTACAGTCAGGTTTACTTGGGTCTGGTGTCACTGTGACTTCACCCGTGTCATCAATACCAAAATATTGCTGACTCCAATGGGTTACGTTATAGCTTGAACGTGCGTTTTCGATAGACCAATCTTTCATATTCTTCATTCCGTCTATTCAGCAGATTATGCAGTCACGCTTTGGGCGTTTTTCACTGCAGCTTCTACAAATGCGGGCAATGCAAAGCTTGCCATGTGTAAAGCAGGCGTATAGTAACGAGTGCTGATATTAGCCTGTTCAAAACGTTGCTTTAATGTCGTTATATCAATTTCACGGGCTGTTTCATCATTGGTTGCCCATGCAAACGCCATCGTGCCACCAATGTAAGTAGGTACTGCAGCATTATAAAACCAACAGTCCTTCACATATGGCGTCATACGACGCACTGTATCTTGTAACTCTTCAGGCTGCATAAATGCCACGCCATTTTGAGCAACAAAAATGCCTTTTTCAGTTAAGCAGCGAATGCAATTTTCATAAAATGCAGAACTGAATAATACTTCACCAGGTCCGACCGGATCGGTGCAGTCAGAAATAATCACATCAAACTGCTGCTGGCAATGTTCAATAAAGTGCATTCCATCATCGATAACTAAATTCACACGAGCATCTTCAAATGCACCTTGTGAATGTTGTGGGAAATAGGTTTTACACATTTCGACCACATTAGCATCGATTTCAACCATAGTAACCTGCTCTATAGATTGATGTTTTAATACCTGTCTTAACATTCCGCCATCACCGCCTCCAATGATAAGTACTTTTTTAGCACTGCCATGGGCAAGGATCGGAACGTGAGTCATCATTTCATGATAAACAAACTCATCTTTTTCTGTTGTTTGAATGGCACCATTTAATGCCATTACTCGGCCAAAATTAGTATTTTCAAAAATACTTAAATGCCATTGCTCTGTTTTTTGTTCAAACAAAACTTGTTCAACTTCAAAGTACTGGCCATAACCAGCATGTAAAGTTTCGTAATAAATATTTGATTTGTTTAGCATGTTAAAAGTCCAACACTGCCACAAAATTCGATGACCTTCGCAGCGTAGATATAAGTTAAAAAGGTGAACAAATAATGGGTATCCCTTATCATGAGCCTAGGTTCATGAATGAGTGAAATTCAATTTCAAAAGGATTATAATTAACGCATTTATTGTTCGCACTACCTTGATAAATGAAGATAAGTCTCAAGCTTATCGCACGTCAAGGTAATCTGCTGTTTTTTCTACCTCAACAAACCTTTATAAAAAGCACTTGGTTCAATTAAAAAAGCGGCGCAATTAAACCCTGCAAACAATGATAATGCAAGGGTGAAAAAGCAATTTTAGTATAAATTTAATTCATTATTTTAGTGCAACAGAAAAGTTATGTTTTTTTTGTTAAAAACCAAATAGTTCCCTCAAAGAAATTATGCCTATTTTGCGCATATCATTAACTTAAAATTTCTAATCTGTGTTTTATTGAGTTTAGTTTATGAACGCAAGTTACAACTACAGCTATTACGTATATAATTATCCTGTTTTCTCCTTATCTTTAGTTAAATAGAGCCGCAAATGATACAAATCGGAAAGAATCACTCCCTAGAAGTCGTAAAACAAGTCAGTTTTGGCGTTTATGTGAATGCGCAAGAGTTAGGACAAGTACTATTACCTAATAAGTTTGTCCCTAAAAACTGCCAAGTTGGCGATATGGTTGATGTATTTCTTTATCTTGATTCTGAAGATATTGTGATTGCCACCACTCAAAAGCCCTATGCACAAGTGGGTGAGTTTGCTTACCTTAAAGCCATTGCAACTGGTCCATTTGGTGCCTTTTTAGATTGGGGCTTAGACAAAGACTTGCTATTACCTTTCGGCGAACAGCACAGAAGCATTGAAGAAGGTAAATCTTACTTGGTTTATGTTCATCCTAACCATGTTGATGAGCGTATTATGGCTTCATCTAAAGTCGATAAGTTTTTAGATAAAACACCTGCTGAGTATGAAGCTGGACAAGAAGTCGATTTAATTATCGGCGGCAGTACAGACTTAGGCTTTAAAGCCATTATCAACAATGCCCATTGGGGTGTTTTGTTCCAAAATGAAGTATTCCAGCGTTTAAGTTTTGGCCAATCAATTAAAGGCTATATTAAACAAGTGCGTGAAGACGGCAAAGTTGATTTGATTTTACAAAAAGCTGGTCAACAAAACTTAGATAAAAATGCTGAAACAATCATTAATAAATTACACCGTGCGGGTGGTTTTTTACCATTAAATGATAAGACTGATTCAGCGATCATTTATGACCAATTAGCCATGAGCAAAAAAGCGTTTAAGCGCAGTATTGGTGGTTTATTTAAAGGTGGCCAAATCAGTATCGAAGATGATGGCATTAGATTGCTTAAATAAGCTACAGATAAACTGAATTATTTGATAAAAAGCATGGTTCTGTTATAACAAACCATGCTTTTTTATTTGGAGTAATTTATGGAACTTAGCAATCAAGAAGCCCGCATCATCGGCTGTTTATTAGAAAAAGAAATTACTACCCCCGAACAGTATCCCCTTTCCATTAACTCCCTGACCATGGCATGTAATCAAAAAAGCAGCCGTGAACCTGTGATGAGCTTATCTGAACAAGAAACACAATCACTCATAGATGAACTCACCAAGAAAAGACTGATCAGCGAGCAAACAGGCTTCGGCAGCCGCGTGGTTAAATACAAGCACCGCTTTTGTAATACCGAATTTAGTGACCTTCAATTTTCAAATGAACAACTTGCCATTATCATTGTACTACTGCTTCGCGGACCTCAAACTCCTGGTGAGCTTAAAACCCGCTGCAATCGATTACATGAATTTGATGGGCCGCAGCAAGTAGAAGCGGCACTGCAATCTTTAGCATCAAGAGATGAGCCACTAGTCGTACAATTGCCGCGTGAAGCCAATCGCCGAGATTGCCGTTATGCTCAATTATTTTCTGATAAACAGTATCTTGAGCAAGGCAGTACTTCATTTGACGTAACTGCTGCTCCAGTAGTTAAACCTGCGAGTAATGAAGCAACCCATGCCCTACTTGAAAGAGTTGATGCATTAGAATCTCAAGTGAGTGATTTAACCCAGCGTTTAGCCGAACTTGAACAACTGCTAGATTAATCATTAAAGTCAGAGTTAACACTGACTTAACAAAAATTAATCTTCATCTGGTTCGCTATCAAGTATGATGGCGAACACATCACCGTTTTCTCAAGGATATTTTTTACTTATGAACGCATCTCCTCGGTCTTCCTCACTTCGTCAAACTTGGCTTATTGCCAGTTATGAACTGAGTAAGCGATTCACTAATACCAAAGGTATTGCGGCGTTAATCGCCTTCTCATTACTCTGGGCAATTATTTTGTTATACCCAGTGCAAAGTGCCTCAGTCTATATGTTAGAACCTGGCTTTAAAGAGCTTGTACAAAGTATCTATGGCCCTGATGCACTCAGCCAACTCTTTAGCTGGAAGGTCGCTGAGTTTGCCGTTTTTTGGTGTATTGCACTGTATGTGTTCCCAATGTTCAGCATTTTTATCACTGCAGATCAATTCAGTTCTGATAAACAACGTGGCTCATTTAGATTTCTTACCTTAAGAGTCAGTCGTGATAGTATTTTCTTCGGTCGCTTCTTAGGTCAAATGCTCATACAAGGGTGTTTGCTGTTATTAACTATTATTGCCACCATCTTGATGGTACTCACTAGAGATGCTGGATTATTTACCGATGCCTTATTAAGTGGTTTTTCAGTATTCATCAATGTCTTTATCGCACTGCTACCTTATACCGCAGTTATGGCTGTTTTATCTTGGTATGCAAACAGCGCACGACAAGCGAGTATTTACGCCGTGATCTTATGGGCGGTGAGTGGCATTTTAATCATGATCATTAATAGCCAATTACCTGCTATGTCATTTTTAAGTTGGATACTACCTGGTTCGCAATTATCATTAATGATAAATACGCAAGGGTTAAGCTCATTGATGTATGCACCCATTCCTCTCATTCAAACACTTGCTGTATTAATAGCAGGTCGCATTTACATGCAACGGAGTGCACTATGAAGCTAATTACATGTGAAGGTGTATCTAAGCAATACGGTACTAAAGCGGCCCTTTCTAATATCAATCTTTCATTAGATACCGGCGCGCCTATCGCCCTTGTCGGCCCTAATGGCGCAGGTAAAACCACGTTATTTAGCTTGCTATGTGGCTTTATTCACCCGAGTTCTGGTGAGATCTCTATTTTAGGTGAAAAACCTGGCAGCCAGAAATTACAAAACGTAGTCTCTGCTTTACCTCAAGATGCGGCGCTAGATCCTAACTTTACTATCGTGTCGCAACTGACATTTTTTGGAAAGTTACAGGGCATGAACGGCAAACAGGCAAAACAAGAAGCCCTACGAGTGCTGGAATTAGTGGATTTATCCGCCTCAGCTTTAATGTTGCCTAAAAGCTTAAGCCATGGCATGAGTAAACGTGTTTCTATCGCTCAAGCGCTCATGGGATCGCCTAAATTAGTCTTGTTAGATGAACCCACAGCGGGACTTGATCCTGCTAATGCCAAAAAAATCCGTCAAATCGTAAAGGATTTATCAGCAACCACCACATTCGTCATCAGTTCACACAATTTAGAAGAACTAGAAAAGCTCTGTGATCAGGTGCTTTATTTAGAACAAGGGCAATTGCAGCAATCAGTTTCAATGAAAGCTGATGCAGAAACAGCCTTTTTGACTCTGACGATGCAGCAATCTGATATCGCACTATTGAGTGATAAAGTAAGAAGCATGCCTAACATCATCAATGTCAAAGTCAGTGATGACGAACAAATCATTATCGAACATCATTTTGATACTAGCTTTAACCTTGAAACGGCATTACTCGCACTATTTAGTGAACATGGCTGGCAATATAAAGCCATCATGAAAGGGAGAAGCTTGGAAGAAACTCTTTTTTCTAGCTAGATAAACTCTGCATCAAGTCAGTAAGCCCAGTATTAAGTACTGGGCTTTTTGTTTACAGGCTAGTTATTTTCAGGCTAATTATTGAACCAACATCCAACTTAAACCACAAACCACAAACCACAAACCACAAACCACAAAGTAAAAAGTCACCGACTCATTATTCATATCGTATACATACCCTACTTAGGCAAAACTGCAGCCAAAACGCCGTCGCTATTCTAAACGCTCAAGTCATAGGCATAAGTCTTAGTCATTTCTGAACAGCCATTGGCACATCTCATAGCGCACATCACAGTTCACCGTTCATAGCTATAGCTATAGCTCATAGCTCATAGCT
>NZ_JBFRJJ010000006.1:31794-101130 GCF_041468785.1 Shewanella sp. 10N.286.52.E4 | reverse complement strand
AGCTCATAGCTCATAGCTCACCAGTAAAATAAAACTAACTTTGAGCAAAGTAAGTACTTAGGAAAAGTTTAAATGACCTTCGACACAGCAAAAATAATCTGAGACAAGTGCGCGTGAACGACGAAGAATGATAGTGGATAGCTTTGAGACTGAGAAGCTTTGAGGCTTTAGCAAAAAGAAGTTAAGAATAGAGGTAGAATGGAGATAAATAATTAATTTTAAGCAAAAAAAAACTGTAGTCAAAGACTACAGTTTTATTTAATTATCTAGCCGAAGCTAGGAATAATTAAACTACAGTTACGTTCTCAGCTTGAGGTCCTTTCTGACCTTGAGTAACAGTGAACTGAACTTTTTGACCTTCGTCAAGAGTTTTGAAACCGTCTGAGTTGATTGCACGGAAGTGAACGAATACGTCTGGACCAGACTCTTGCTCGATAAATCCGAAACCTTTGTCAGAGTTGAACCACTTAACAACACCAGTAACTTGAGACATGATATAAATCCTGTATATAAAAAATAAAGCCTTAACGGCGGTAGAGCTGAAAATGCCGGTTTTACTTATGTTCACAGGACGAAACTGGTCGTATTGAAACACATAAACTAAGCCCAACCTTCAAGCCCGATAGATTATGAACCTTTCTACGGGGATGTCAACTAACATCAACATTTTAATTCAATTAGTTATTACCACGCTTAAAATTCGCGAATAAGATAACGGTTTAAAACTAAATATCAGATTCAAAAAGTAAAATAGCAAATTTAGATGACAAATCAATTACGTTGATGAATTTCAATACTAAAGTCTAACTCGCAGCTAAGTCCTTGTTCTGCAATTTGAGCCTTTTGCTCTTGGGTCAATTTCCACGCATAAGGCGTCATATTCAAAAAGTGTTCAATATCAATAGGGTCTGATAACACTAGTGGGTACTGCAACCTTTCTTGATGAAGACAAGTAAAGCCATCAAGCTCAGCTTTAGCCTCTTCATGGGGTTTGGGCTCACTATAAATGATCTTTTTCATTGCAAAGTGATGCATGGGACCAGGAGAAACCGTGATTAATACACCGTCTTTTTTTATCACTCGTTGCAGTTCATCAATTTTTGAAGGCGCGTAAATTCGCATCGCTAAATCGAATATTGCATCCGCAAAAGGCATTTCATAGGCACTTGCGACACAAAAATCTAATTCTGAATATCGTTTAGAAGCGTATTTAATCGCTGATTTAGAAATGTCTAACCCTTGCAAGTGGCACTGAGCGCCTTCGTCTTCACTTTCAGTTGTTTTAGCGCTTTGCTGCATTGCTTTGAATAAACGATGACTGTAATAGCCTTCTCCGCAACCTATGTCTAAGATTTTTTGAGCATCAGGACTAAATTGAACAGCCAGCTGATTAACTCTGTCACTGAGCTTTTGGTAATAACCTTTATTCAAAAACTCACGACGGGCAAACATCATGGTTTTATTATCACCGGGATCTTTAGAGTTTTTCTTTTGAACAGGTAGCAAGTTGACATAGCCCTCTTTGGCACAATCAAACTGGTGGCGGTTCTCACACTGCCAAGATTTTGCGTTAAGTGTTAAACAAGAACGGCATATTGGACAAATATATTGCATCAAATAACTCTAATAAGAATGATTAAAGAAGTGTGCGTCTCATTGTTTTAAGATTAATGAGACCCAAATAAAAGGATTTTACGCAATGAACGTGGAAATGTCAGGTATCTTCAGTGAGCTTATCAACCATTAAGCTGACATCGGCTGGTGCAAGTAAGCTAAAACATTCTAATTTTCGTTGTAAGTCTTCCACATCCTTTGAAAGCTCATTAGCTGCTGATGCATAATTGGTTCTTTGTTGAGACTGGCTATAGGTTCTTAATAACCATTGCTGCTTATGATTTAACAAATTATCTAGCTTAAGTAGCTGAGCTGCAATAATCGCATGCACTTTGTTGCGTTCTTCCGCAAGGTACAGATTAATATCTGCCCGCACCTGCTCAATTTCACTGATATTAATTGCTAAGTTTTCAGGAGACTCTTCATAGTCGAAATTTCTCGCTAAAATGGCTTTTGCCATCATCAACTCTTTCGGCTCTTGGTTTAAGCGCAAATCGCTCTCTAGATTGATTGATTCACAAACAGACTGTAAATAGCCTATGTTTATCTGCTTTTGAGGTGTGCCTTCAGCTGTGAAAGATAAACCAATGCCTTTTCTTAATAACTCAGCTGATATTCTTGGTGCAACTCCCACTCTGGCATATAAACGAAAGCCTTGGCCAAATGTACGCTTAAATTCAGCTTTTTCGGGCTGTTCAACAATCTGTGAATCAATGACATCGACTTTAAAAAATGGCTGACAAGTCAAAATAAAGCTAGAACACTGCTCATCTTCTGACTCGCAAATGATAATCTCGGCTAAGGGCTGGCTTAATGCTGGTAATAAAATAAAATCACTAACGTCATCAGCAAGCGCAATTAACAGGGTTTGTCCTTGGTTAATTTGATACTTAACTGGTTGACTAAATAAATGATTATACATACTGACTCCTGTGATACTTTTCAGAGTGTAACCAGCTAATTCGATTACGTCACCCTATTAAAAAGCATTCAATCAGTTTTGTAGCCTGTAAACATTACTAATTAACAGTGTTAAGATATTTATAATTCAAAATTAGGATACCGCGATATTATGGCAAGTGCTTTTCAACCCACTCTTTTCTGGCACGATTACGAAACTTTTGGCGTCAGCCCAGCAAAAGATCGCCCTTCACAGTTTGCAGGTATTCGTACTGATTTAGATCTTAATATTATTGGCGAGCCTGAGAATTTTTATTGCAAACAATCAACTGATTACTTGCCATCACCTGAAGCTATTTTAGTTACAGGTATTACGCCTCAGTTAGCCAATCAAAAAGGCATGGCTGAAACTGAGTTTATGGGCCGTATCAATAGCATTTTTACCGAACCTAACACCTGTGTTGTTGGCTACAACTCTTTACGGTTTGATGATGAAGTAAGTCGTTATGGCTTTTATCGTAATTTTATCGACCCTTATGCCCGAGAATGGCAAAACAGTAATAGCCGTTGGGACATCATTGATTTAGTCAGAGCTTGCTATGCCTTTAGACCAGAAGGCATTAACTGGCCTCTCAAAGAGGATGGCTCGCCAAGCTTCAGATTAGAAGAGTTAACCAAAGCTAATGGCTTAAGCCATGAACAAGCTCATGATGCCATGAGTGACGTGTATGCCACGATTTCGATGGCAAAATTAATTAAAGAAAAACAGCCAAAATTATATGAGTATTATTTTGGTTTACGTAATAAGAAAAAGGTCGCAGAGCTAATTCAAGGTGACTTTATGCAGCCCTTGGTTCACGTTAGCTCGAAAATCAGTGCGGCAAATGGCTGTGTCACATTAATCGCCCCTGTTGCGCCACATCCAACCAATAAAAACTCGATGTTATGTGTGAACCTAGCAATGGACTTAACCCCATTAATCACGCTTTCAGTAGAGGAAATAGTCCAGCGAATGTACACCCCGCGCAGTGAGCTCGCACCGGATGAGTTACCTATTCCACTTAAGCAAATCCATTTAAACAAATGCCCATTTATTGGTACACCTAAGCTACTCACCGAACAAGTCGCTGAGCGTCATCAGTTTGATATGGAATTTGCACGCTCACAATATAAGTTGTTTAAGCAACACCCAGAGTTACGTGAAAAATTACAGGCGGTGTTTGAAGTTAATGATCACCCAGCAGCAACAGACCCTGATTTAATGCTTTATAGCGGCGGCTTCTTTAGTCATGCCGATAAAGGCAAAATGGAAATGATCCGCAATACCAAGCCAGAAAACCTTGCCGCGCTGCAACTTGATTTTGAAGATGAGCGTTTAGGACAAATGTTTTTCCGCTATCGTGCGCGTAATTACCCTGAAACCTTGAATCATGACGAATCACTTATTTGGCGAGAATTCTGTCAACAACGCTTGTCCGATGCTGATTATGTGATTAATCTCGAAAACTTATTGGAAGAAACCAGCGAGAATGAGCACAAGCAGAAGTTATTAAAAGCGCTTTGTTTATACTTGCAATCACTTTAAGTGTTGAAGTAAGTAACTTACATTGCACTTATCGTTAAATAAAAGGAATTGCTCATGCAAAACCGTTTCATTGATAGCATCACCCAACTACCTAAGCCGGTAGCCACAGCCTTAATCCCATTACTCAATGAAGATTTTTGCGGTCATATCGATGCCAGTCAACTGGCAACACTGGTAAAAGCCAGTGACATGACAGAAGAAGCTTTACTATTAAGCTTGTTACCCATCGCTGCTGCGCTAGCTAAACCTAGCATCAGTGAATTCTATGTGGGCGCGATCGCCAAAGGGGAAAGCGGTGATATTTATATGGGGGCAAATTTTGAACTAGCCTCTGAAGCGCTATTTCATACCGTTCACGCAGAGCAAAGTGCCATTAGCCATGCATGGTTAAATGGCGAACAAAAGATTGTTGATATCGTGGTTAACTTCAGCCCTTGTGGCCATTGCCGTCAATTTATTAATGAATTAGTTAGCGGCATTGATATTAAGATTCACTTACCAGGCCAGCAGCCACAATTGCTTGCTCATTATCTGCCTTATGCCTTTGGGCCAAAAGATTTACAAGTGACTAAACCTTTATTGTCTAAAAGCAATATTGAATTTAGCTTGAATTCAGACGACCCAATGATCATTGAGGCGGTTGACCAAGCAGGGCTAAGTTATGCGCCCTACACTAAAAACTTTGCCGCTGTGGTTATTGAAACCAAAGACGGTAGAACCTATTGCGGACGCTATGCAGAAAATGCGGCATTCAACCCTTCAATGATGCCAATGCAAATGGCACTGTCGAATTTAATTCGTCACGATCGTGACTACAGCGATATTAATCGTGTGGTGTTAATTGAGTCATCGGCAGGGAAAGTAAGCTTAGTGAATGCGACAATGGACACTTTACAAGCTGTTGCAGCAGTAGAGCTTGAGCACATCGTCGTAGACCCAAGTTAGGCAACACTTTTTACACTTAAATGAATCTAAAGCTAATTTAAGGTTAAAAGCTAAAAGCGCATTGGTTTATAGCAATGCGCTTTTTTCATTCAAAATCGTAACTACTGATTTGTACATTAATTAAATTAGCCAATATGGCCATATTGATTACGAATTTAATTGCACAAACGCTGTAATTCCTTACACTCTTCGTTTTCCTTTTAAGATAATCCATACATGCCTGATTTAGCCATATTAGCGGTATTTATACCGACCTTCTTTTTTGTCTCAATTACACCTGGTATGTGCATGACTTTAGCCATGACACTCGGGATGAGTATTGGTGTTAGGCGCACTCTATGGATGATGTTAGGAGAACTCGTTGGTGTCGCATTAGTGGCCATTGCTGCAGTCATGGGTGTTGCCAGTGTCATGTTAAATTACCCAGACGCTTTCGCTATTTTAAAATGGATTGGTGGCGCATATCTCGCTTACATCGGCATCAACATGTGGCGTTCAAAAGGTAAAATGGCCATTGTTGAAGGCCAACAAACCGACTCATCAATCAGTAATTATGCACTTATCTCACAAGGCTTTGTGACTGCCATTGCCAACCCTAAAGGCTGGGCTTTCATGATTTCATTACTACCACCTTTTATCAGCGTCGATAAAGCCGTTGCCCCACAATTATTTTGGCTGCTATCAATCATTATGCTCACTGAAAGTGTATCAATGCTTGCCTATGCAAGTGGCGGGAAAAGCCTACGCATGTTTTTATCACGCGGTGACAACATTAAGTTAATGAACCGTATTGCTGGCAGCTTGATGATTGGTGTGGGCTTTTGGCTTGCGCTGGGATAACCTTGCAAATAATCTCGACGCCTACTGGTTTTAAATGTTGACAACAAAACAGGTAGATAGGTAAATATGGAAAAAAGAAATAGGGAAATCAATGCCTAGAGTGAAGCTTACTGGCTATATACAATTTCCGCACAACACCACTGCAAACGAATTAGCAGATGTCCGTTTTGAGTTAGTAAAGCACACCCAACTCACCTTGAATGAAGAAGGTTGTATCAGTTTTAGTGTCACTCAAAGTCCCGTAAATGACTTAAGATTTGATGTTAATGAGGAGTTTGCCGATAAAGCCGCATTTGAATTTCATCAACAACGAGTCCAGCAATCAAACTGGTATATAGTAAGTCAAACTGCGACTCGTCATTATACGATTATCGACAGTTAATCTTTTATGCGGCCAGTTGATAATATGGCTTGACGCAGTTTCTACCGCTCTCTTTAGCAACATATAAAGCTTTGTCTGCTCGAATAAGTAAGTCTTTTAATTCGGTGGTGCTTTGAGTCTTATCAGCAAGGCCAAAACTGGCTGTACAGGTTAACTTGCTTGATTCAGATAGGTTAATTTTACACGCTTCAATGTGTTCTCTCATCCGCTCAGCAACTTTTTCAGCATCTTGTATCGACGTATTTGGCATCGCCACAATAAACTCTTCACCACCAATTCGGGCACATAGATCATTTTCACGGCACAACTTTTTAATCGTACTGGTCACTTCAATTAAGCATTTATCTCCAACTAAATGGCCATGTTGATCATTAATTTTCTTGAAAAAATCCAAGTCTAGTAAGACTAATGTAAAAGGGAGTTTTTTCTCTACGGCATCATCAAACAAACTTTTGCCTTCTGTAAAAAAGTGGTGTCGGTTAGCGAGTTGGGTTAACGAATCTGTGGAGGCTTGTAATATCAATAATTTTTCATTCTTATCGATTTGTTTAGCAAAAATGTACAACACAAAAATGACTTCTAACATGGTAAAAAATACCACTGATTGATACAAGATGTGATTCATTTGATCTGATAGCTGTATTAAAGGCGCATCATTTGGCGTGTTTTCACAATAGAAAAACAAGACTAACGCCGCTAGGCTCAAGCTCACCTGCTCTACTCTTTCACGCAACTCAAATAAAAGAAATGCCCCCGTTGGAACCAGGAAATAGTACAAATGAAATCCGCTAGCATTCGTCACGTAGACATTAGTACACACCAACAGGTGAAACATTAACACACTAAAAAACCATATTTTAGCCAGTCTTGAATGATGCGCAGCCGTAAAAGCAATTGTGCACAGATATGCAATGGTAAAACCAAGATTGATAAAGCCAACAAGCGTGTTTTCAAGTAAGAAAATATAATTTAATGAATAAAGCAAAGAAATAAAGACTGTGATTAAGCCGATTATATTCATTGTTCTCGTGCGATTAGCCGATGAAAAAGACTGTTTACTGGTGCCCAGGCTTATAATTTTTTTTAGATTCATATGGGTAACTAAGTAAGTTAACGACTTGTAAACTTTAGCACGTTTATTCTGTCTATTCTAAAAAGGCCGGTTCTGAAAATAAACAGCTTATTATTAAGTCTATGTGGAACTGTTGGCTAGCCACTTCTTAAAATTAGAAGTTATGAAAGTTAAAACTCTTGAAAGTTAGGAATCTTGAAAGTTAGGAATCTTGAAAGTTAAAAGTTTTGAAAATAAGTGGCGATGCCAAGTCATTAACTTTAATGGCGAAGATAAGGGTTTTATTCATTCATCGCTTTATTAATTTAGTGTCTAGGGGGCAGAATTAATTTAGTGCATAGGGATAAGGCACTTTATTGTAAAATGTCCTTTTCTTTGTAGGGCAGCTTGCAAGCTAAATCCTGCATATATTGCTTTATATGTTGCTGTTCTTGTTGGCAGTAATGATAAATCGCTTTTCTGAACTCGTCATGTGCTACTTCGTGGTTTGAATAGGTTTCAACAGGCTCAAAACCCCGTGCTACTTTGTGTTCACCTTGCGCGCCGGCATCGAAGACGGTTAATCCATGATGAATAGCATACTCAATGCCTTGGTAATAACAGGTTTCAAAGTGCAAGCCATCGACTTCCTCTAAACAGCCCCAATATCTACCATAAAGATGGGTATTGGAGACAAAGTATAATGCTGATGCTATAAGGTTATTTTGATCGTTGGTCACTAATAACAACCTAACTTGCCTGCCCATTGAACTGGCGATTTGACTAAAAAAGTCAGCATTTAAATAGCCTGTATGACCTGAGCGTTTTAGGTAGGTTTGCTGGTAGCAATGCACAAAACCTTGCCATTGTTCTTTGCTTGCCTTGTCGCCATCAATAAAGTCATAGTTAAAATTCGCCACAGCTTTACGTTCTTTTTTAATGGCTTTTCTTTTTCTAGAGACTAACTGCGCTAAAAAGTCGTCAAAGTGCGGGTACTGTTTGTTTTGCCAATGAAACTGCGTACCTAATCTCGAAATTGTCGAATGGCTTAAATGCTTGAAATCATTTTGAGGTAAAAATAAACAATGCCAGGATGAGAACTGCTCATTTTTTATTGTTTGATTTAAAAAATGAGTGATTCTATTCAGTACGACTTCACGACTCACCTCTGATATCGACGAAATCATACCTATACGTTGACCCGAAACTGGCGTAAAAGGAATTGCAGCTACGAGCTTAGGATAGTACTCAAGCCCGTTGCGCTCATAAGCTTCAGCCCATGCCCAATCAAACACATACTCCCCCCATGAATGGGATTTTTCATAACAAGGTAAAATAGCAATAACATCACTATTAGAGGTAATCACAAGATGTTGTGGCCGCCAACCAGAGTCACTGCACACACTCAAACTTTGTTCTAATGCCAATAAATACTCGAATTGAGTAAACGGATTATCGTCAGTAAACACACGACTCCATTTTGATTTACCGATACTTGCAACTGAATCATAAAAATTAAGTTGGATATCTTCACTCAAAAACTCTGACATATTTCCTCAAAAAGCGGCATTAGATATTGTGTATTAGATCATACTTATGGCACATTGCAACCTATCAATGAATTTACAAAGGACTGAAAGTGGGTATTTTTTCTCAGTTTAAACCTATCGCTATTTCCACCAGCATTGCCATTGCACTCAGTTTAACTGCTGCATCTACAACCAGCGTAAGTGCTGCTAACGAGCAATCTATTTTCAGTCGCGCTGCCACAGCTCAACCCATTTGGGCTAAAAATGGCATGGTTGCCAGTCAAGAATCACTTGCAACCCGCATTGGTGTCGATATTCTCAAACAAGGTGGTAATGCTGTTGATGCTGCCGTTGCTGTAGGTTTTGCACTGTCGGTCACCCTTCCTCGAGCCGGTAATATCGGTGGTGGTGGTTTCATGATGGTACATTTAGCTGAAACCAATAAAACCATTGCTATCGATTATCGTGAAACGGCGCCAGCAAAGGCACATAAAGATATTTTTCTAGACGAAAAAGGCAATGCAAACCCTAAATTAAGCCGCGAGCATGGCCTCGCTGTGGGGGTACCTGGTACGGTAATGGGCTTAGAACTCGCGCTAACCAAATATGGCACTATGAGTCTTAAAGATGTCATTAAACCCGCCATCGGGTTAGCTAATGACGGTATTGTCATTAATTCAGATTTGGCAGATTCATTAGATGGCTTAAAGCGCCGCATCTCTCAATGGCCAAGTTCCGCTGAAATATTTTACAAAAAAAATGGTGACAGCTTTTTGGTTAACGACAAGCTGGTGCAAACTGACTTAGGGCATTCTTTATCACTGATTGCAAAGCACGGCAGTAAAGGGTTTTATCAGGGCGAAACCGCTGAGAAAATTGTGAGCGCGATTAATCTAGCGGGCGGGATTATGAGCCTAGATGACCTAAAAAATTATACCGTCGTTGAACGAGAGCCCGTTCGCGGCAGCTATCGAGGTTATGAAGTCGTTTCTATGCCACCTCCTTCATCAGGCGGTATTCACATCATTGAAATGCTCAATGTGCTAGAAAACTACCCAATTCAAAAGCTTGGTCATAACACTGCACAAACTTTGCATTTAATGACAGAAACGATGAAACATGCCTATGCAGACAGAAGTGAATATTTGGGTGATCCAGATTTTAATCCTGTGCCAATTGCTGCATTAACTAGTCAAAAATACGCAGACACCATTGCAAAACAAATCGCTTTTAATAAAGCCACTCCGAGTGCTGAAATAAAAGCTGGCGATATTGCGCCTTATGAAAGCGATCAAACCACCCATTATTCTGTTGTCGACCAATGGGGAAATGCGGTTTCAAATACTTACACCCTAAACTTCAGCTATGGCTCAGGCCTAGTGGCTGCTGGCACAGGTATCTTACTTAACAACGAAATGGATGACTTTTCAGCAAAGCCTGGTTCGCCTAACGGTTATGGACTGATTGGCGGTGAAGCAAATTCAGTTCAAGGGAATAAACGACCTTTAAGCTCTATGAGTCCTACCATTGTGATGAAGGATGGAAAACCATTTCTTATCACTGGCAGCCCTGGTGGTTCTAGAATTATCACCACCACGCTGCAAGTCATCATGAATGTCATCGATCACCAATTGA
Organism: Shewanella sp. 10N.286.52.E4; assembly: GCF_041468785.1. Lineage (NCBI taxonomy): Bacteria > Pseudomonadati > Pseudomonadota > Gammaproteobacteria > Alteromonadales > Shewanellaceae > Shewanella > Shewanella sp. 10N.286.52.E4. Next base: position 90,649 of record NZ_JBFRJJ010000006.1, on the reverse strand, counting down.
ATGTGGCAGAAGCGACTGCAGCGCCGAGAATTCATCATCAATGGCTACCAGATTACATAGGCGTTGAAACCAGCCTTAATGATGACACCATTACCTTACTTGAATCTAAAGGACACAAAGTGAAAAGATCCAGTGCCATGGGAAGCACTCAGTCAATATTAATTAATGAACATGGTATTTATGGCGCTTCAGATCCAAGGCGCGCTGGTTCAGAGACTCTTGGGCATTAAAGTGTTATTAATCTGAAGGGGTTAAACACACTTTCTGATTAGATATGTTGCGGTAGATAAATTGAGTAATGGTTAATCGTTAAATTGATTAATCGTTAAATTTATCTACCCTTCAATTTTACCATCATCACACTATTTCAAACACTCTTGTTTCCCTCAATTGCTTTGACAATGTTAAACACTATCTTTTAACACAATCACTCAAACTTCCCTCCTTTGAATAAATAAACTCCACCTGCTGCAATAAATAGAAATCATTTTCATTTACAAATGTAAGTTTTTACCATTTAACTACATACAATAAATATTAAATCGGATGTTCCATCTAAAGTTTACAAACTAATTGCCGATACTGTTCCTAAAGGAACAAGCGTTATAAATCAATATCAATTAAAATATAAACCAGCAACATAAAATAACATTACTATTTAAATTAATCTTTATGAACAATTAAACACAGGCATTAAATTGACACCGACAATTATTTGACGAACAAAGACTATATTCAAAATAATCAAATACACGTTTAAAAAATGAGATTTATTTCAAAAAAATCTTTTTAACAAAGAACAGCATAAGCCATTGAAAACAATATTATTCACCAACAACATAAGTTAAAATAAAGTAAAACACCAAGAAAGCTATATTTTTAGCATAAAAATCATATTATTATATGTGGAGTCCAGAACAAACTCTTAACTTTTACACAAACTTTAGCCTGTAGGATCAAATTTTAATGCAGTTAAACAGCTTAAAAATAAAGCATCGGATCGCTTTATTAACAGTCGTTGCCATTTTTTCGTTTGTTATATCTTTAGTTATTAACAATCAAAGTGTGCAACAAAATGCTGAAAGACTAAATGGACTTCAATCTCAACTATATCCAGTGTTAAATTTGGCCACTATTAATAAAGGCTTACTTTTACAACTTGATCAAAATATCCAGTCAGCTGTGACAACGGGTGAAGAAGATAATTTGGTCACTGCTGAAAATATGGTTACCCAAATAAATAACAACTTAAACTCTGTTAAATCTTTACTAGCATCTGAAGTGAATGATGCAAATAAAATGCAGCGTGATTTGAATGTTTATTATGACAATGCCAAATTACTGGTTGCTGAATTTTTAAAAGATGATGTCGACTTTAATAATATAAAGCGTCAAGCGGCTGATAACGCAAAACGTTACGAGCAACTCATTGAAATTTTTGATGAAAAACAAGCGCAATACTCACAAGAATTTGAAGACAGTATCCAAACAACCCTTGAAAGCTCAGATAGTGCAGCTAACTTTATGCTCACGATTGGCATTGTAGCCGCAGCATTTCTCATTGTGGTCGGCTTTCTGGTTAACCGTTCAATCATTGTCACTATCCAGAATGTCACTGACTCTTTACAAAACATTTCTGAAGGCGAAGGCGATTTACGATCTCGTATCGATTATCAAGGTAAAGACGAAATTGCCACCTTAGTACATTGGTTTAATCAATTCGTATCAAAACTCCAAGTTTCGATTGCTGATACAAAAAATACCACTGAGAGCTTAAGTTCAGTATCACATACCCTTCTCGAGAGCTGTAAAAACAGTGAAGTCACTGTTCAACAGCAAAATGAGTCCGTTGAACAAATTTCGCACGCCATGCGTGAAATGTTTGTCAGTGTGGCACACATTGCTGAATATGCCGCAAATGCTGCGTCAGAAGCTGATAATGCTAACAATGAAGCACAGCAAGGCCAAGAAACCGTTGCTCAAGCCATTACGACCATCAAAAAGCTAGCAGAAGAAGTGCAAACAACGGCCGTAGTTGTCAATCAACTTGAAGCCTTTACCAGTAACGTAAATGACATACTCGATACCATTCGTGGTATTGCAGATCAAACCAATTTACTCGCATTGAACGCAGCTATTGAGGCGGCTCGTGCAGGTGAACAAGGACGAGGCTTTGCAGTTGTGGCCGACGAAGTAAGAACGCTTGCTTCTCGTACACAAGCTTCAACGCAAGAAATTCAGCAAGTATTGCAAGAGCTTCGCTCTACGTCGACCCAAGCGGTTGATGCAATGCAACGTGGAATAGAAACCGCTGAAGAAGGTGTTAAAACCACTTCATTAGCAGGGGATGCATTAATCAATATCACCAGTAAGGTCAGTGCAATTACGGTCGTTAATGATCAAATTGCCGCTGCAACTGAAGAACAACACAACACTTCAGAGCTTATACAGCAGTACATTGCAGATATTGAAACCAATGCCGCTAAAGTAAAAATGACCACGGATGAAATGGGCGGGATCAGTTATGACATTGAAGGTGTTAGTAAACAACTTGACGGCATAACAGGTCAATTTAAAGTCTAAAAAATAAAATATTAAGTCGATACAACGAATATCAACTTAAACAATGATGAGATGAACAGGAGTTACACCATGAAATTCAATTTGAAAGCGCTACCTTTAGCTATTTCAGTCGCTATGCTGCCTGCATACGTAGTTGCAGAAGAAACCAATGATGAAAAAATTGCCAAGCTTGAACAGCAAGTTCAATCATTACAAGCTAGCCAAACAGCGAGTTTGACTGAGCGTTTTAGTTTCAATGGCTTTATGACAGGTGCTTACATTACATCAGATAACAATGCGGGCTATGCTGGTGCAACAACTTCAGCTAATTTTGATGATGGCAGTAAATTTGGTTTACAAGGTACGTTTGCTATTACAGATCAAACTCAAGCAGTCATGCAGTTAATGATGAGAGGCGAGAATGACTGGGATGTAGAAGCTGAATGGGCATACGTATCTCATCGTTTTGATAGTGGCCTTCAAGCTCGTGCTGGTAAATTACGTGTTCCATTATTTATGTATTCTGATTATTTAGATGTAGGTTACGCTCAACCTTTCGTACGTCCGCCTTCAGAAGTATATGATGCAGTTCCTTTCACTTCTTACACTGGTGGTGATGTAAGCTACGATGTCGAATTTGATGATTCAACACTAACTTTCCAAGCATTTGGTGGCCAATCTGAAGATTCGGGTATTGATATTAAAAATATCCTAGGTGCTAACGTCAACTGGACCGATGAAACATGGACATTACGTGCAGTATACGGTCAAGCAACACTCGATGGCGATGTTACTCGACAAGTGAAACAAGAATTAGCACCAGGTGCTGATGTAGATGTCACAGTGACACTTTTAGAAATGAACAACGAGGATGCGACATTCGCTGGTGTTGGTGCTAGTTATGACAATGGTTCATTCCTAGCGATTGCTGAGTGGACTCGCATCGAAGTTGATGGCATATACCCAGATTCGGATTCTGGTTACTTAACACTGGGCTACCGTATCAATGCTTTCACACCTTATGTGACAGCCGCTTTTTATGAAACCCAAGATAATGATACACGTAAAGTGATCGATGAAACTTCAGCTATTCACGCAGCGATATTTAATGGTGAACGTACTTCTTACAGTGCGGGCCTGCGTTGGGATGCACTTGACAATTTGGCCGTAAAATTTGATGTCACATATTCTACTGATTTTGGCGATACATCGGGTGGATTAGATAGCAATATTGCTCAAGAGTTTGATGACACCACTGTTTATACTGTTCAATTTGATGTTGTATTTTAAGGAGCGATAAAATGAAAAAAGTATTATCTATTTTAGCGCTTAGCGTTTGTTCAATGATGTCTGCGCAAGCTGCGGTTGTTGTTATCGGTGCACCAGGTGCTGCAGATATTTCAGCATCTGATGCTAAAAAACTTTTCTTAGGTAAAGGTTCAAAATCTGCTGTTGTTTACGAACTTGATGAAGGTAACGCAACTCGCTCTGAATTTCATAGCAGCGTTACCGGCAAGTCAGACTCTCAACTTAAAGCGTTTTGGTCAAAACAGGTATTTACTGGTAAAGGTAATCCACCTGCCACTGTTTCAAACGCTGCGGCGATGAAATCAGCTGTTGCTTCGAATCCAAATGCAATTGGTTACATCGATGAAGCTGATGTAGATGCAAGTGTTAAAGTGATTTTAAAGCCTTAATGTTAAGGCTATAGCTTTATAAGCTATTTCAATTCTTCCCCCTTCCATTGAAATAGCTTAAAGGGATCTGATGACAAATCAGGTCCCTTTATTTTTTGTTACAAACTAAAACAAGTTTTTGACTTTAAATCAGTAAAATAATCACAAATACCCCTCTAAAAATGATATATAAAAAGCTCAAAATGAAAATATAGAAGCTTAAAGCCAAAAAATCGCTCAAAAGCTCATTTTTAAACCATTCTTATGCAAACAGGGAATAAAATATGAAGGGATTAACCCTCAAGCCGCTTGTTTCAGCCATGGCACTGACGTTAATGTTAAGTGCATGTGCGAACGATAACGCTCAAACGACCACAACAACTCAAGCACCTAACGTTATTGCAAACAATATTATTGAGCAAAATGCCAATAACCCTTTCTTTAAGCCTTATGGCACGTTTATGGAAATCCCTGATTTCGATAAAATTAAAGATGAACATTATTTACCAGGATTCAAGGCGGGTATTGCAGCCCAACAAGCTGAAATAGCCGCAATTGTTGCCAACCCAGAAGCTCCAACTTTTGAAAACACTATCGAAGCGATGGAATTTTCAGGAGCGTTGCTAACTAAAGTTGCCAGTGTGTTCTACAACCTAACAGGTGCGCACACTAATCCTGCGATTCAAGAAATTTCAAAACAAGTGTCACCGATGTTGTCATCTGCAAGAGATGACATTTCACTTAATGACGACTTGTTCAAGCGTGTAAAGGCAGTTTATCTACAAAAAGATGCATTAAACCTCAACACTGCTAAAGCTAAATTATTAGAAGATACCTACAAGCGCTTTACTCGCGGCGGTGCAAACTTATCAGCTGAAGATAAAGACATCTTACGTGCGCTTAATGAACAAATTGGAAAACTAAACCTTGAGTTTGGCGATAATTTATTAGCTGAAACTAATGCCTTTGAATTAGTTATCGACAATGAAGCTGGTTTAGCTGGCTTGCCACAAGATGTGATTGATACTGCAGCGGCCACAGCGACAAAACGTGGCCATGATGGCAAATGGGTATTTACTACACAGCGCCCTTCTATTACGCCATTTTTAACTTACGCTGAAAACCGTGATTTACGTGAAGCTATTTTTAAGGGTTACATTGAAAGAGCTAATAATGATAACGCTAATGATAACAAAAAAGGCTTAGCTAAAATTGCAGCGCTTCGCGCTGAAAAAGCAGCATTAATGGGTTACAAAACCCATGCTCACTTTGTGCTTGAAGAGCGCACAGCAAAAACACCTGAAAACGTGTATGGTCTGCTTGATAAAGTATGGCCAGCAGCACTGGCGCAAGCCAATGCTGAAGTGAAAGACATGCAAGCATTAATTGATAGCCAAGGTGGTGACTTTAAGCTTGAAGCATGGGATTGGTGGTATTACTCTGACCAAATTCGTGTCGCTAAATACAGCTTTAATGAACAACAAACACGGCCTTACTTTTCGTTAGAAGCGACCTTAGATGGCGTATTCTATACTGCTAACCGTTTATTCGGTATCACAGTAAAAGAACGTACTGATCTGCCTAAATATCACCCAGATGTTAGAACATGGGAAGTCTACGACAAAGATGGTTCTTTCTTAGCAGTATTTATGGGGGATTATTACGTTCGTGACAGTAAACGTGGCGGCGCATGGATGAATTCATACCGTAAGCAATACAATATGAATGGCATTGATTCTAAGCCTATTATTGTTAACGTTTTAAACTACCCACAACCAACTGGTGATGAGCCTTCATTACTTACATTCGACGAAGCTAGTACCCTATTCCATGAATTTGGTCATGCCCTTCACGGTATTTTGTCTGACGTAGAATATTCTTCACAAGCGGGTACGGCTGTACCACGCGATTATGTTGAGTTCCCATCACAAGTGATGGAAAACTGGATGACGCAGCCTGAAGTATTAGCTCAGTTCGCTAAGCACTACAAAACTGGCGAAGTGATTCCACAAGAGTTGGTAGAAAAAATTCAAGCAGCAAGTAAATTTAACCAAGGCTTTGCCACGGTTGAGTACATGGCGGCAACCAAATTAGATTTAGACTGGCATACACTCAATGAAAACACAGTGCATGATGCCGCTAAATTTGAAGCTGAGTCACTTGCTAACATGGGCTTAATTAAAGAAATCGCCCCTCGTTATCGCAGTACTTATTTCTCGCATATTTTTGCGGGTGGTTATTCTGCGGGTTATTACAGCTACTTGTGGTCTGATATCTTAGGTGCTGATGCATTTGAAGCATTCAAAGAAAATGGCATATTTGACCCAGCCACTGCGCAAGCATTTAGAGACAATATTTTATCTCAAGGTGGTAGCGCCGACCCTATGGATCTGTACCGTCAATTCCGTGGTAAAGATGCGGGTATCGAGCCACTGCTAAGAAGCCGTGGTCTTTTAGAAGACAAGTAAACACGAGCTGAATTTAAAGGCGCTTCGGCGCCTTTTTTATTTAAGCCGCAAAAGTCGTTTTATAGTCCAACAAATACAAAACACCTTTCCGAACAGTCACTAATTTAGCCCCTCCTGAAGCTAGAATAACCAAACGGGAGCTAATTCCAGAATAAAAAACCAATTATTAACATTAAAAGCAAATGAATTACTTTTTTTTAATTAATTGTTCTTTTGTCGCAACACTGTAATTCACTTTGTATATAATTCATGACGTTTAATGCAGTGAAGGTAGTTCTGCTTTATTCACAACAATAATGGAGCACAAAAAAACAAGCTCCGGGGTCAGGAAAAAGAGAGAGTCATATGTTAAATAAAAAAGTTTTAGCAGTCGTTATAGCGGGTGCTCTTGGGATCAGTGGTTGTAGCTCATCAGATGATAACAGTGTCAAAACTGTAGAAGTTGATTTACGTATTATGGAAACCAGTGATATTCACGCGAATATCATGGATTACAATTACTATAGTGGCCAAACTGATAAAACCATTGGTTTAGCTCGTACCGCAGCATTAATTCACGAAGCCCGTGAAGAAGTTACCAATAGCGTATTAGTAGATAATGGTGATTTACTTCAAGGCAGCCCTATGGGTGATTATATTGCTCATGAGTTCAAATCAACCAACCAGCTAACTGATACTCACCCAGCTTACAAAGCAATGAATACGCTTAATTATGAAGTCGGTAACATAGGTAATCATGAATTTAACTATGGATTGGACTTTTTAGATCAGGCTACTGCTGAATCAAATTTTCCTTATATTAGTGCCAATGTCTATTGTGAAGTTGACGATTGCTTCAGAGAAGTTAAAGCCGGTGAACCATTATTTGAGCCTTACATCATTAAAGAGCAACTAGTCGTTGATAATAATGGCGATGAACACACCATAAAAATCGGTTATATCGGTTTTGTTCCTCCACAAATTAAAATTTGGGACAAACAAAACCTTGATGGCAAAGTCGTTGCACGAGGCATTGTTGAATCAGCTGAACGTTATGTGCCTCAAATGAAAGCTGAAGGCGCTGATGTTATTGTAGCGATCCCTCATTCAGGTATCGGTTCATCTGAAAATCCAAGTGATATGAGTGCAGAAAATGCAACTTGGGCTTTAACAACGGTTGATGGCATCGACGCTATCATGTTCGGCCACAGTCACTCGGTATTTCCAAGTTCTCAATTCGCCGATGTCGCCAATGTCGACATTGAAACAGGTACAATTAATGGTGTAGCAGCCGTTATGCCAGGCCGTTGGGGTGACAACTTAGGCGTTGTGGACTTGACCTTAGTACAAGAAGACGGTGCATGGGCAGTTACGAATAGCTTGTCTAAAGCACGCCCTATCTTTATAAAAGCAACTGATACTACTGAAGAGTTCTCGGTTGAGCCTGACGCAAATATCCATGCGATGGTTGAGCTTGAACATACAGCCACGCTTGAATATGTTAATGCACCTATTGGCAAGTCTTCTACAGATATGTATAGCTTTTTATCTCTAGTACAAGATGATCCAACAGTTCAAATCGTATCTAATGCGCAGATTGACGCAGTAGCAGAAGCTGCTTCAAAAATAGATGCACTTAAAAACATTCCAGTACTTTCAGCTTCTGCTCCATTTAAGGCTGGTGGTCGTCACAGCACAACTTCAGATGCTGATAGCTATGTGCAAATTCCTGCAGGCGATTTGACCTATAAAAATGCAGCGGATCTATATTTGTACCCAAATACAATGGTTGCAGTGAAAGTGACTGGGGCAGAAGTAAAAGATTGGCTTGAATGTAGTGCTAATCAATTCAACCAAATTAATCCCAACTCTACCGAAGCTCAAAGCTTAATTAACTGGGATACTCATAGAACGTATAACTACGATGTTATTGACGGAGTGAGCTATAAAATTGATGTGACCCAACCAACTAAGTTTGATGGTGACTGTGTTGTAGTGAATGCTGATGCTAACCGTATTGTAGACTTAAGTTATACCGATGCTGACGGGGTTGTTTTCACAGGTGATGAATTAGCAAGCAAAGAGTTTATCATTGCATCGAACAACTACCGTGCATTTGGTGGTAAATTCGCAGGTACAGGTGCTGAATTTGTAGTTATGGAATTACCGGATACAAACCGTGAGGCTTTAGCTCAATATATTTCGGAAGAGTCTGAAGCTAATGGTGAAGTCGACCCAAGTGCCGACAACAATTGGGACTTTGTCACCATTGATACGCCTACTAAACTTGATATTCGTTTTGAGACCCAAGACAGTGAAACGGCTGACAAATTTGTTGAAGATTATCAAGTTCGACCAATGACAAAACGAACAGACTTAACCGATGAGTTTGGCTTTGCAATTTACAATATTGACTTACAGCAGTAATTCAATATTCACATCAGGTCTAATAATACGCAATTCATTGAGTTGTTGATGAAAAACAGTAAATAGACAGTAAAAAGGCGCCTTAGGCGCCTTTTTTAATTAACATTCTAGTCAGTTAGAACAGTTAATCATCCAACTCAAACAATCTAGCCATGGTTTTTATATGATTTAGTGGCACTTTGTGACTATTCCTTTGGGCACATAATTGTTGATGTTGAGCATCCTTTGGGCTCCCAATCAACATCACCCTTACCTGATAGCCTAACGACTTAGCAGCAGCTTCGTAAGCCATGAACTCCCATTTAGCCACATTGGTATTGTCACAGATCACTGTGGGTTCATTATTCGCCATCGCATTTATAAATGCGGTTAAATTTGCTTGATGATACTGACTTAGAAGCTTAGGGTTAAATTTGTAATGCCCCTCTTTTACAAAAAAACTATCGGTTGAGAAATAACCGTACTGCTTAATATGACTAGCTTGCTCAAGACCCAATCCTTTAAGGTAAGTATTCACCCAATAAGACTTACCGCTTCCTGGCAAGCCACGCATGATAATTGCCAGTTTGCCTTGTTGGTCACTCATATCGTTTCTCGTTGTAAATTGTTAGCAGAATTAAGGGCTAGTTCGTTAAAAACAAGGCTCAGCTAGTACTGTTATCAAGCAGACAAAACACTGGCTAGTTGCTGATTAAAAGACTGATTACCGACTGTCTCGCCCGCTAAAATAGTATCAACCAACTGCGGCACAATATCACCCGCTTTACCGGTTAAATGATATTGAAACTGGCTATGCCTGTCTGCTTCGACTAAATTGACTTCAACTGTTTGCGCACCATGGTGATTAGCACTATCAACAAACCCAGCAGCAGGATAAACCGTGCCAGAGGTACCAATAGCAATAAACAAATCACAGGTATCTAAAGCATCGTGGATCCTATCCATGCCAAAAGGCATTTCACCAAACCAGACAATATGCGGTCGTAAGCGTTTAGCCGGAATACAACAGGTACAGCAGTTATCTTCACTAAAAGGTTCACGTAACACAAAAGTCTGCAGTGATTGAGGACAGCGTCCTTTAGACAATTCCCCATGCATATGCAGTAAACGTTTCGAGCCAGAACGCTCATGTAAGTCATCGACATTTTGAGTTATCACCAGTAACTTACCTGGGAATTCCGCTTCTAATTTGGCTAAAGCATCGTGTGCAGGATTAGGTTTAACTTCACCACTGTGAAGATTCTCCCAGCGGCTATTGTAAAACCTTTCGACAAGGTCAATATCACGAGCATACCCTTCTGGTGTTGCTACATCTTCAATATGGTGTTGTTCCCACAGACCATCTTGGTCACGAAAGGTCTTAATACCAGACTCAGCTGAAATACCTGCGCCAGTTAAGACCACAATCTGCTGATACATATTGATTTCCTTATTTTTATTATACGAAGCCAGATGCGAATACCATATCATCAAGCAACAGGTTTCGTCTTTAGCTTTGAAATACGATCTGAATGACGTTAACGCTTATACTGATATAAATACGCAATACACTCAATAATCCCTTAGTATAAGTAAGACTATTGTCCATTTATTAACTTAACTGTTCGTTTTGAGCAAAAGATGGAAGAAAATTCATAGTTATATACCGATTAACTTCGATGAAAGGTTCCAGTTTGGTATTACACCACATATAATGATCTCAACTATCCACGGAAGAACCGCTAAGGTTCTGCAATCAAGAGATTAGCAATGACAGATGGAAATCAAGCACTCAAAAAAGCAGGATTAAAAATTACCCTGCCACGAGTCAAAATTCTAGAATTGATGCAAGCCCCTGAAAACCAACATATCAGTGCTGAAGATTTATACAAAAAGTTACTCGATATTGGCGAAGAAATTGGCTTAGCCACTGTCTACCGTGTATTAAACCAATTTGACGACGCTGGCATTCTAAACCGTCACCACTTTGAAAGTGGTAAAGCAGTATTTGAAATGTCGACTCAAAAACATCATGATCACTTAGTGTGTTTAACCTGTGATAAGGTAATTGAATTTTCAGACGATGTTATCGAGCGCCGTCAGGATGAAATAGCCATGCGTCATAATATTAAGCTGACTCACCATAGCTTATATTTATATGGTCACTGCACTAATGATGAATGTGATCACGCAGACGAATAACCTTTCGTAGAACTGATTATAGTCATAAAAAAACCAGCAAATTTGCTGGTTTTTTTGTTTTACATGAATGAAAACACCTTAGAAACGGCCATTCACTCCAATACGATAACCCATACCATCTATATCTGAGTCTAAGTTTGTTTGAATACCAAAAACAGCTGCGATTCCATTTGAAATGGGTAAGTAATATTCCGACGAAATATCCCAGTTATCATTATCACTGTTATCGAAATCGTAAGAATAAGAAGTCCCAACAGACCAAGAGTCGGTAATATACCAGTCTGCTGCGAGTTCAAGTTGAGAACTACTATCTGTATTAGTTGTTTTAGATTGATAATCAGGAAAAGAAAATTCAGACTTAATTGTATAATCTGAATAAGTGTATTGACCAGCCAACAAAATACCTTTAGTCCAGCCAAAGGTAATGTAACTATTAGCTCCTAAAGTGAAATTATCTTGATCAGTATCAGATTTTTGAATGCTAGTTCCATCACTAAAGTCATATCCTCCAGATGTGTTTGAATAGTCAAAGAAGACAGAGCTAGAACGGTTAAAGTAATAACCAACTCCAACTGAATAATTGTCGCTATCGTAACTAGGATCTAATTTAAATTTTTGATAACTAGCCTTCACAAACCATTTAGAGTCAAAGACATACTCTCCATTGATGCGATAGATATCAACATCATCATTTATACCATTATAAAATGCACCGATATTAGACGTTTGACTTAAGAAACCTCTTAAAAGATAAGGTTTATTAGTTTGTGAAACTGGATCAAAGTAATAACGATAATCAACACCAAACGAGCCACTAGCATCACTTTCGGTATTATCATAGTAAGTTACACTAGCATCATGCTGGTAACTGTCATTTGCTAAAACTGAAGACGATATAGAAGTTAAGCCGACTAAAACAGCTAATTGAAGGTTTCTTCGTTGCATTTTCATTCCTTGTATTGAAAACAAGAAAGAGTCGTTGGTTTAGCTATAAATCCATTTAGCTATGAATCCATTTGGACATCGTAAAATTACGAATGACTCTTTCCTTAGAGAAACCTAATTTAATCAAAATTTAATCATCAATTCAATCATTAAAGTGACTAACTTATAATAACTTTTGATACACATGCACTTTGGCGCCTTGATATTCATTTTCTTCATGAATATGCATGCCTAACTTTTTAGCAATCGCTTCAGAGCCATTATTGCCATGTAAAATCAACGCTATAACAAGATCGATATTATATTGCGGCTTTAAAGTCTTAACCGTCGCTTCTGCGGCTTCAAAGCCAATCCCTTTACCCCAATACTCAGGGAAATATCGATAGCCAAGCTCGACCTTGTCATACTCTGGAATATATTTAGGCCCACAAAAACCAATCACTTTATCATCTTGTTTGTGGTGTACTGCCCAGCGCCCAAAGCCATGTTCTTGATATGCCGACATAATGATATTGTGGTATACCTCTTCTGCTTGACTGATATCAGTTAACGGATCTTGTGGAATGTAAGTCAGTACTTCAGGAATACTATTCATTAAATAAATTGATTCAAAATCGCCTTCATTGAATGGTCGTAATATTAATCGGTCGGTTTCAGTAATAATCTCAGCTAATTTTGGCTGTGTAATTTGTGTCATGATAATCCTTAATCAATGAGCTTAATCTATAAAAATCGATATATAAATAGAGACTTACAAATGATAATGCTTACATTACTTTGATTAAAACATATCGGGAATACCTAGGCTAGATTGAATCAAACGAATATTGTTTAATGCTAATCTATAGGCAACAAAAAAGGCGCCCCAAGGCGCCTTTTAATCAATTAACTGTTATTAGTAAACAGTTATTTCTAGCTTGAATTACCAGCCAGTTTTAGTACGTAAAGCTTTACCAATGTCAGCTAAAGAGCGAACTGTGCTTACGCCAGCAGCTTCTAATGCAGCAAACTTATCTTCAGCAGTACCTTTACCGCCAGCGATAATTGCGCCGGCATGGCCCATACGCTTACCTTCTGGTGCAGTAACACCAGCAATGTAAGATACAACAGGCTTAGTTACGTTAGCTTTGATGTAATCAGCAGCTTCTTCTTCAGCAGTACCACCAATTTCACCAATCATTACGATTGCTTCAGTTTGTGGATCGTTTTGGAACATTTCCAATACGTCGATGAAGTTAGTACCAGGAATTGGGTCACCACCGATACCTACACAAGTAGATTGGCCGAAACCTTCGTCAGTAGTTTGCTTAACCGCTTCGTACGTTAATGTACCAGAACGAGAAACAATACCCACTTTACCAGGCTTGTGGATGTGACCAGGCATAATACCAATCTTACATTCACCCGGAGTGATAACACCTGGACAGTTAGGACCGATCATGCGAACGCCAGTTTCTTCAAGCTTAACTTTAACTTGAAGCATATCTAACGTAGGGATGCCTTCAGTAATACAAACGATTAGCTCAATGCCACCGTCGATTGCTTCAAAGATAGCATCTTTACAGAAAGGAGCTGGTACATAGATAACAGAAGCAGTAGCGCCTGTTTCAGCAACCGCATCTTTAACAGTGTTAAAGACAGGAAGGCCTAAATGAACTTGACCGCCTTTACCTGGAGAAACACCGCCAACCATTTTAGTACCGTAAGCAATTGCTTGCTCAGAGTGGAAAGTACCTTGGCCGCCAGTGAAACCTTGACAGATAACTTTAGTATCTTTGTTAATTAATACGGACATTATTTGCCCTCCGCAGCAGCAACAACTTTCTCAGCAGCATCAGTTAATGATACAGCTGCGATGATATCAAGATCAGAACCTGCAAGCACTTCACGACCTAATTCAGCGTTAGTACCTTCAAGACGAACAACAACTGGTACTTCAACGCCAACTTCTTTAACAGCGCCGATAATACCTTCTGCGATCATGTCACAACGAACGATACCACCAAAGATGTTAACAAGAACGGCTTTAACATTTGAATCAGAAAGAATGATTTTAAATGCTTCAGCAACACGTTCTTTCGTTGCTCCACCGCCTACGTCTAGGAAGTTAGCTGGCTTGCCACCGTGTAAGTTTACGATGTCCATAGTACCCATTGCTAGGCCTGCACCGTTAACCATACAACCAACATTTCCGTCTAGTGCAACGTAGTTAAGTTCAAACTTAGCTGCATGTGCTTCACGAGCATCATCTTGTGATGGATCGTGGAATTCACGGATTTTAGGTTGACGGAATAAAGCATTACCATCGATACCAATCTTGCCATCTAGACAATGGATATTACCTTCGTCAGTGATAACAAGTGGATTGATTTCAAGTAAAGCGAAATCATGGTCTTCGAACATCTTAGCAAGACCCATGAACACTTTAGTGAACTGCTTCATTTGAGTTGGGTTTAAACCTAACTTGAAGCCAAGATCACGTGCTTGGTAAGGCTGTGGACCTGCTAATGGATCGATGATTGCTTTGTGAATCAACTCAGGAGTTTCTTCAGCAACAGTTTCAATCTCAACGCCACCTTCAGTTGATGCCATAAATACAACACGACGTGTTGCACGGTCAACAACTGCACCAAGGTATAATTCGTTTGCGATATCAGTACAGCTTTCAACTAAAATTTTAGCAACCGGCTGGCCTTTTTCGTCAGTTTGGTAAGTCACTAAGTTCTTACCTAACCAGTTTTCAGCAAATGCTCTGATTTCTTCTTTATCGCCGGTAACTTTAACGCCACCTGCTTTACCACGGCCGCCTGCGTGTACTTGACACTTAACAACCCACATATTACCGCCAATGTGACCAGCAGCTTCTACCGCTTCTTGGGCTGTATCGCAAGCGAAGCCTTCTGAAACTGGTAAACCATATTCGGCAAATAAGGATTTTGCCTGATACTCATGCAAATTCATGATGATCTATCCATATACTTCTTAAAAAATCCTACTGGCTCTTATGAGCCAGCTACGAGGGTACTGTCTAGTTGACTCTTACAGGTCAAGCAATAGACGTGTTGGGTCTTCAAGGAAGTCTTTAATAGCAACCAAGAATCCAACTGACTCACGGCCATCAACAATACGATGGTCGTAAGATAATGCTAGGTACATCATAGGTTGAATAACAACCTCACCATTCACAGCCATTGGGCGATCTTTGATAGCATGCATGCCTAAGATTGCGCTTTGTGGAAGGTTTAAAATCGGAGTAGACATCAATGAACCGAATACGCCACCGTTAGTCACTGTGAAATTACCACCAGTCATATCTTCAACTGATAATTTACCATCACGGCCTTTAAGGGCTAATTCGCGAACATTCTTTTCGATTTCAGCAAGGCTCATTGTATCTGTATCACGTAATACTGGGGTAACCAGACCACGTGGTGTTGATACCGCAATACTGACGTCGAAGTAGTTGTGATAAACAATTTCATCACCGTCAATTGACGCGTTAACTTCAGGGAAACGCTTAAGCGCTTCAGTTACCGCTTTCACGTAGAAAGACATGAAACCTAAACGGATACCGTGACGCTTTTCAAAGATTTCTTGATACTGCTTACGGATGTCCATGATTGGTTGCATGTTGACTTCGTTGAACGTCGTTAACATTGCCGTTGAGTTTTTAGCTTCAAGTAAGCGATTAGCAATCGTCTTACGTAAACGCGTCATAGGAACACGTTTCTGGCTGCGACCTTCTAAAGGTGCAACAGGCGCAGGCGCTGCTGCAGGTTTAGCAGCAGGCGCTGACTTAACGAATGCTTCAACATCTTCTTTAGTGATACGTCCACCAACACCGCTGCCTTTTAACTTGCTTGCATCAATATTATGCTCTGCAATTAGACGGCGTACTGAAGGGCTTAGTGCATCATTTGACTCGTCAGATTCTGCAGCAGGAGCAGCAGCTTCTGCTTCAGCTTTCGTTACTTCTTGGCCTGAAACTGCACCAGCAACAAAGTTAGCAATAACTTGTTCACCAAGAACGGTTTCACCGTCTGGGAATAGTATTTCACTTAGAGAACCATCTTCTGGCGCAACAACTTCTAGAACCACTTTATCAGTTTCAATATCAACTAGATTCTGGTCACGAGAAACCTGTTCTCCAGGTTGCACATGCCATGTCGCGATAGTCGCATCAGCAACTGATTCTGGCAAAACGGGTACCTTAATTTCGATACTCATGGAAAGCTTTCCTTTTTATAAATTTTATTACGACAGTTTTAATGCGCTATTGATTAATTCTTCTTGCTGGCGAGCATGCAGAGCCGGATAACCACAAGCTGGTGCAGCAGATGCTTCACGACCAGCGTAAGTTAATTGTGCGCCTGCAGGAATCGCTGCCCAGAAATGATGTTGGCTACAATACCAAGCACCCTGGTTTTGCGGTTCTTCCTGACACCATACAAAATCTTTAACATGCTGATATTCAGCAAGTGCTGCTTGCATTTCTTCTTGTGGGAACGGGTACAGTTGTTCCACACGTAAAATAGCAACATTTTCGATTTCTTGTTTACGACGTTTGTCGAGCAACTCGAAATAAACTTTACCGCTACAGAAGACAACGCGATCAACCTTGCTCGCGTCTAATGCATCAAGTTCACCAATTACACTCTGGAAACCACCATTTGCAAGTTCATCAAGTGATGACACAGCTAACGGATGACGCAGTAATGATTTAGGTGACATCACCACAAGAGGACGACGCATAGGACGTACAACTTGACGACGCAACATGTGATAAACCTGAGCCGGTGTTGAAGGAACACACACCTGCATATTATGGTTAGCACATAGTTGTAGGAAACGTTCTAGACGAGCAGATGAATGCTCTGGGCCTTGGCCTTCATAACCATGAGGTAGCAGCATAGTTAGACCACATAAACGGCCCCACTTCTGTTCACCTGATGATAAGAATTGGTCGATTACCACTTGAGCACAGTTAACGAAGTCACCAAACTGCGCTTCCCAGATGGTCAATCCGCCAGGTTCTGCAGTTGCGTAACCGTATTCGAATGCTAATACTGATGCTTCTGATAATACTGAGTCAATAATATCAATCTCACCTTGCTCATCAGCCACATTACGTAATGGCAAATAAGTCGTACCGTCGTTTTGATTATGCAATACAGCATGACGATGGAAGAAAGTACCGCGACCTGAGTCTTGACCAGTGATACGAACACGTTTGTTATCTTCTAAGATAGACGCATAAGCTAAGGTTTCAGCAAAACCCCAATCCAATGGTTTTTCACCATTCGCCATTGAGACACGGTCTTTATAAATCTTGGCAACACGCGACTGAAGCTTATGGCTTTCAGGGATATCGACAATTTTCTGCGCTAAATTATTTAAACGCTCAAGTTTCATCGATGCTTGATAGCTTTCATCCCACTCACGGTTTAAATAAGGCGTCCAGTCCACTGTATGCAGTGTCATTGGGCGCCATTCTTTAACCACACAATCACCCGCATCTAACGAGTCACGGTAAGTGTTGACTAGGCCTGTCACGTCATCAGCAGAAATACTGCTTTCTTCGATTAAGCGATCCGCATAAATTTTACGTGGCGTAGGATGTTTTTTGATTTTTGCGTACATCAACGGCTGTGTCGCACTCGGCTCATCAGCTTCGTTATGACCATGACGGCGATAACAAACTAAATCAATCACCACATCACGTTTGAATTCGTTACGGTAATCAACAGCTAACTGCGAAATAAAGGCGACAGCCTCTGGGTCGTCAGCATTAACGTGGAAAATAGGTGCCTGAACCATCTTCGCAATGTCGGTACAGTATTCAGTTGAACGTACATCTTCATGGTTTGAAGTTGTGAAACCAACTTGGTTGTTGATAACGATACGAATACTACCGCCAACTTTAAAGCCACGAGCTTGAGACATGTTGAATGTCTCTTGAACGATACCTTGACCTGTAATTGCCGAGTCACCATGAATGGTGATTGGCATCACTTGTAAACCGTCTGTACAGCCGCGACGATCTTGTCGAGCACGAACTGAACCAATAACCACTGGGTTAACGATTTCAAGATGTGAAGGGTTAAACGCTAACGCTAAATGAACATTGCCACCTGGCGTTTCAAAATCTGATGAGAAACCTTGGTGATATTTAACATCACCTGAACCTTGAATTTCATCATGCTTACCTGCGAATTCGTCAAATAACTCAGCAGGACGCTTACCTAAAACGTTTACTAACACGTTTAGACGACCACGGTGAGCCATACCTACGACGATTTCTTTGGTGCCCGCTTCACCTGCGCGATATAAAATCTCACGCATCATTGGGACTAAAGCATCACCACCTTCAAGTGAGAAACGTTTTGCGCCTGGGAATTTCGCGCCAAGATATTTTTCCATACCTTCAGCAGCGTTTAGGCCTTCTAAGATACGTTTCTTAGTGGAGTTGTCATAATTTGCTTTACCTAAAGATGGTTCAAGACGTTGTTGAATCCAACGCTTTTCATCCGTATCGGTAATGTGCATGTATTCAGCACCGATAGAACCACAATATGTGCTCTTAAGGGCATGAACAATGTCTGCTAATTTTAATGTGTCACTGCCGTATGCAAATGAACCCGTATTGAATTCACGTAGCATGTCTTCAGCATCAAGACCGTGAAATGCAGGGTTTAATTCCTGTACTGCTTCACGCTGCCATAAACCTAATGGATCTAGGTTAGCATTTTGATGTCCACGGAAACGGTGAGCATTAATAAGTTGGAGAACTTTAACTTGCTTAGCATCTAATTCAGGGTCGGTTACACGGCTGGCGCCTTTGGCACGACTTTCTAATGCTAAACTGCGGAAATAATCACGTACTTTAGAGTGTGCAGCTTCAGGTATATCTTGAGAAGTACCGTTTACCGCAGGGAGATTATCAAAAACGACTTGCCAATCAGCAGAAACTGAACTTGGATCTTCTTGATAGGCTTCGTACATCTCTTCTACGTAAGTCGAATTTGAGCCACTCAAATGTGACGATTCGAGCCAAGCTTTCATGATGCCTTGGTGCATTACTTTTCCTTACAAACTTGATACACGTGCTTCGCCATAATCATAATTACGATACCTAGTGCACCGCAATCGAATCGTATCTAACTATATAATTTTATAGAATTAAATACAAAGGTCTTCCTAATACACACAAAAAGCCATCCTCAATGATGAAGATGGCTCTCATCAAGAGCTATTTAAGCGATAATCCAAGCTCTACACTGTGCATTTATACTGCTCGCTTCAGAAGCATTGACTTAATATGGCCAATAGCTTTAGTTGGGTTTAGCCCTTTAGGACAAACATCAACACAGTTCATAATACCGTGACAACGGAATACACTGTAAGCATCGTCTAGACCAGATAAACGTTCTTCAGTCGCAGTGTCGCGGCTATCGATTAAGAAGCGATATGCATGGAGTAAACCACTTGGCCCGATAAATTTATCAGGGTTCCACCAGAATGATGGACAAGCAGTAGAACAACAAGCACACATGATACATTCATACAAACCATCTAGATGAGCACGCTCTTCAGGAGATTGTAAATGTTCACGAGCCGGAGTTTTCTCATCATTGATAAGAAACGGCTTAATTTTTTCGTACTGAGTATAGAACTGAGTTAGGTCGACGATTAAATCTCGTACCACAGGCATGCCTGGTAAAGGACGAATTTCAATTTTCTTACCTTTGAAGGTAGAAACAGGCGTGATACACGCAAGACCGTTCTTACCATTCATGTTAACGCCATCACTACCACAAACACCTTCACGGCATGAGCGTCTAAAAGATAACGACGTGTCTAACTCTTTCAGCTTCATCAGTGCATCCAGTACCATCATATCGGTACCTTCTTCCACTTCTAAGCTGTAATCCTTCATATAAGGCTTAGCATCTACATCAGGATTGTAGCGATAAACTGCAAATTCCAATTTCATCTCAACGACTCCTAGTAGGTACGCTTGATAGGCGGGAATGCGGCACGAAGCTTAGGCTCCATGTTCACTTCTCGCTTAGTCATTTGTTCAGTTTCAGGGTCAAAGACACTGTGACATAACCAATTTTCATCATCACGGTCTAAGAAATCTTCACGTGAATGCGCACCACGGCTTTCTGTACGGAAGTTAGCAGCGTAAGCTGTCGCAATTGCGGTTGCCATTAAGTTATCTAGCTCTAAACATTCAATACGTTGAGTATTAAATTCTGAAGAGTTATCTGACAACTTAGCATTCGCTAAACGTTCACGGATCTTCTTAAGCTCTTTAAGGCCTTCAGCCATTGCATCGCCACTTCTAAATACAGAGAAGTTAAGTTGCATACATAACTGTAAGTCTTTGCGAATAACGGCAGGATCTTCACCATCTTTATTGCTTTCCCAGCGATTAAGACGATCAAGAGATGCAGAAATTTGCGCGTCAGAAGGCTCTTTAGGGTCAGCTGTCTCATCTAGGGCTTTACCTAAATGTTGACCTGCTGCACGACCAAATACCACTAAATCAAGTAACGAGTTACCACCAAGGCGGTTTGCACCGTGTACTGATACACAAGCAATTTCACCTACAGCGAATAAACCCACGATATCTTGTTCAGTGCCATCGTTGTTTTGACGAACAACTTGACCACTAACTTTAGCGGGTAGACCACCCATCATGTAATGACATGTTGGCAATACAGGGATTGGGCCATCTGCTGGATCAATATGCGCAAACGTACGAGAAAGTTCACAAACACCAGGAAGACGTGCTTCTAATGTTTCTTTACCTAAGTGATCAAGCTTAAGTAAACAGTGCGGGCCTAGTGGACCATCTAATCCACGACCTTCACGAATTTCTGTCATCATTGAACGCGCAACAACGTCACGAGAGGCTAAATCTTTGGCGTTAGGTGCATAACGTTCCATGAAACGTTCGCCATCTTTATTTAAAAGATAACCACCTTCACCACGACAACCTTCAGTTACAAGTACACCAGCACCAGCGATACCCGTAGGGTGGAACTGCCACATTTCCATGTCTTGCATCTGAACACCAGCGCGCATTGCCATACCAACACCATCACCAGTGTTAATGTGAGCATTAGTAGTAGAAGCGTAAATACGCCCTGCACCACCTGTTGCTAAAATTGTTGCCTTCGATTTGAAGTAAACAATTTCACCAGTTTCGATTTCAATTGCAGTACAACCCACAATTGCGCCGTCATCGTTTTTAACTAAATCTAATGCATACCACTCAGAAAACACTTCAGTTTTGTGTTTTACATTTTGTTGGTATAAGCAATGAAGCAAAGCATGACCTGTACGGTCAGCTGCAGCTGCAGTACGTGCCGCTTGTTCGCCACCAAAGTTCTTTGATTGGCCACCAAACGGACGTTGATAGATAGTGCCGTTTTCAAAACGAGAGAAAGGTAAACCCATTTGCTCAAGTTCGATAACCGCTTCTGGACCTGTCTTACACATGAATTCGATAGCTTCTTGGTCACCGATAAAATCAGAACCTTTAACAGTATCGTACATGTGCTGTTCCCAGTGATCTTCATGCGCATTACCTAGTGCAACGGTGATACCACCCTGCGCAGATACGGTATGAGAACGTGTTGGGAACACTTTAGATAAAAGCGCACAGCTCTTACCTTCTTTTGAAATTTGTAAAGCCGCTCGCATGCCAGCGCCACCAGCGCCGATCACTACTGCGTCAAATTCGCGTACTGGAATAGCCACTTAAACACCCCACACTATGATGATGCCTGCAGCAAGATAACAAAAAGCTGCTACGACAAATACGAACTGAAGTAGTCCACGTACTGAAACGTTTTTCACGTAATCAGTCAGAACTTGCCAAATACCAATCCACGAGTGGATCAATACAGCAACAAGTGCCAATAAAGTGAATACTTTCATTGGTAAGGTACTAAAAAGACCATGCCAAATTTCGTAAGTTAAAGGGGCGCTACATGCAATAAAACCAACCATAAAAATGGTATAACAGGTTAAAATCACGGCACTCGCACGGATTAAAATAAAGTCATGAACACCGCTGCGTCCAAGGCTTGCTGCATTGGTTACCATACCCAAATCCCCACAATGATTGAAAACGCCGCTGATAGAACAAAGGCGATTTTTGCTGATGCTAAGCCTGAGGCTAATTCTTCCCAACGGCCGGTATCCATAATCAGATGACGTAAGCCAACGATTAAGTGATAACCCAACGCAGTAAGAATTCCCCAGATAACAAACTTAACCAGCAAGTTATCAAAAAGAGATTGTAGGCCAGCGAAACTCTCAGGCGATGCTAAAGATTCATTTAGCATCCAAATAAGAATACCGACAGCAAACAGCATGATGACACCGGATACGCGGTGAAGAATTGACGCAATCGCTGTTGCAGGAAAGCGAATGGTCTGTAGGTCTATATGGACAGGTCTTTGCTTTTTCACGTTCTGCTCACTCAGCTCCATTGAGCATTATTTTTATTATTCATCTTGCTTTGCTTCCATTTGATACATGAAACTACTTATGTAAACAAATTGTTGAAAGTTAACAGACTACTATCAAACACTTAACTATTTGAGAAATCACTAATTTAGCTAGGTACAAAAGGATTTCAAAAATGTGATGTTTGTCGCCCTTTGTGGGCGAGGCCAAGTATACTCAAGCCCATTGTCAAATACAAACGTCACACTATGCAAAATTTGTTTTTTTGCATTTTTTTTCTTTCTAGGCCAACGCTGGCAAGGCGTCTAGCAAGGTTTATACCATGGTCTAATAAATTTAAACGCTTATTTAAATTGAAATGTGATCACGATTCACTGTAAAGTAATGTCCGCTTAACATGCCGCACTCACAGAAAAGAATGAAGTAAGGAGAACGGGGTATGGCTGACAATATAGCCAAATTAGAGTTACCGGGGAACGATTCAATCGAACTGCCAATCAAGCAGGGAACTGCTGGTTTTGACGTAATCGATATCAGTAAATTAGGAAAGACAGGTCATTTCACTTTTGATCCTGGTTTTCTTGCGACAGCCTCTTGCGAGTCTGCGATTACTTTCATTGATGGTGAAAAAGGTGTGCTTACACACCGTGGCTATCCAATTTATGAGTTAGCTACTGAATCTAACTATTTAGACGTTTGTTACTTGTTGCTATACGGTGAATTACCAAGCAAAACTCAGTACGAAGAGTTTGTATCAATGGTAAAAAACCACACAATGGTTAATGAACAATTAGCTTCTTTCTTTAGAGGCTTCCGTCGTGATGCACACCCAATGGCAATGCTTTGTGGCGTTACTGGTGCATTATCTGCGTTCTACCAAGATTCTCTTGATGTAAATGATGAAAAACATCGTGAAATTGCGGCTTTCCGCCTCGTTTCTAAAATGCCAACGATTGCAGCAATGTGCTACAAGTATTCAATTGGCCAACCTTTCGTCTATCCACGCAACGAGCTAAGTTACGCAGGTAACTTCTTGTCGATGATGTTTGCTGTTCCTTGTGAAGAGTACAAAGTTAATCCAGTTGTTGAAAAAGCAATGGATAGAATCTTTGTATTACACGCAGATCATGAACAAAATGCATCAACTTCAACAGTTCGTTTAGCCGGTTCATCAGGTGCTAACCCATTTGCATGTATTGCAGCGGGTATCGCTTCACTATGGGGTCCAGCTCATGGTGGTGCTAACGAAGCTTGTTTGAACATGCTTGAAGAAATTGGCAGTGTTGACCGCATTCCTGAGTTTATTGCTCGTGCGAAAGACAAAGCTGATCCGTTCCGCCTAATGGGCTTCGGACATCGTGTTTACAAGAATTTCGACCCTCGTGCAAAAGTAATGCGTGAAACTTGTCATGAAGTTTTAGCTGAACTTAATGTTCAAGATCCTCTACTAGACGTAGCAATGGAACTTGAACGTATTGCATTAGAAGACGAATATTTCGTATCTAAGAAACTCTATCCAAATGTTGATTTCTACTCAGGGATCATCATGAAAGCAATCGGTATTCCTACGAGTATGTTTACAGTGTTATTCGCACTTTCACGTACTGTTGGTTGGATTGCACATTGGAAAGAAATGTTAGACCAACCAGGTCACAAAATTAGCCGTCCACGCCAGTTATACACTGGTTCTGAAGACCGTGATTTTGTCAGCTTAGATAAACGATAAATCTTTATCGTTTAATAAAAAGCGCCTTAATGGGCGCTTTTTTTATGCATATTTTTTGCGAACATTTATTATAAACATCTGCATGAAGCTGTTGCATACAGCAGTTTGAACCAACATCATTTATAGTAAAACTAGGGTGTACAATGAATTGATCAAAGGCAAACCTCTATTGCTTCTCAAAAAAGGTTATCGTCATTAACTTGCTCTCACTTATAACCATCTCACTTACAACCATCACACTTTAGCAATCGCACTTATAAGAATCACACCACTAAATTAGTTTATCTATTTCAACAGCTCTATTTTTGTAGATCTATTTCAGCACAGCTAATACAGCTCCACTGCAACAAAACCCACAAAACCTTAAAAAGCCTAACCCCCTACTTATTAACTACTTCCATCCAAATATATCTATGAAATTAATAGTGCTTAGCCTTGAAATAATTAGTTTTCAATTGCAGTTTAAAAGCTTAAAAAAACCCGTTAACCTTTTTCCGATGTAGTTATAACGCCGCATATCGCCTCAATACAAAACGTTAAGTGCGTGAGCCCTGTCTATTAAAAAGCCATTAAAATAGCTAGAACAAGAGCTAGAAAAAAAGAGTTAACGAATAGCTAAAGTGATAAATACTTGGTTTGTTCTTAAGGTCACTCCCATAACTACACATCATGAGTCTCTAGTTAAGAGCGGTATGAATACGCTAAGCAAAGACAGCAAAACTCACATTACCAATAACAAAATCATGTATCACCAAACCCCAATAGCCATATTACCAATACTAATAAAGGACATACCAAACCAACAAACCTAACTGACCAATTCACAACCTTTATAACAAACAACAAATTAAATAATGAATGAATATTCACCAAAAAGATAAAAAATCGTAGCCATAAACTGCACCATCTTGGTAATTTCGGCCTTAAAAACGACGTGATAAACGTAATGTTTATTCTATTTGGTTATAAGAATGTAATCATAATTATTAAAATGCTCTTAGTCATGGCAGTAAATTAAAAGTCTGCATTTTTTTATACCTAATTAGAAATAGGAAAATATCGTCATTGAAATAAGCGATTAAAAATTTAAGTTGAGATTTTAACGGATTTTGCGCAATTTAAGTGCAGAACGCTCACTATTAGCGCACAAAAAAAAATGATAAAAAATTTAATTATTTTTTAAAAAAGTGAAAATAGTTTCTATAACGGCCTTTAAATTGGTATTTTGCTTTAAAAATGAGCCATAAACTCTATACGTAATAGCACTAGTTCCATAGCTAACCAGTAAGATGGTGAATTTAATCT
Organism: Shewanella sp. 10N.286.52.E4; assembly: GCF_041468785.1. Classification (NCBI taxonomy): domain Bacteria; kingdom Pseudomonadati; phylum Pseudomonadota; class Gammaproteobacteria; order Alteromonadales; family Shewanellaceae; genus Shewanella; species Shewanella sp. 10N.286.52.E4. The sequence goes on along the minus strand of NZ_JBFRJJ010000006.1, from coordinate 64,895 downwards.
TCATAAAACTGACAAAATAACTGACAAAATAACTGACCGAATAAACCGTCTATCGCGATTTTATCTATAAACCCAGCTCAAAAAAGCAAAGACTCCCAAATACGGAAGTCTCATTAGAGTGTCTTTAACTCAGCTTGGCTTCTACTTAAAATCGGATTAGTTTTAGTTTAAATGATTAATCAGCAGACCAGGTTATATTCACTATTACTGATTAAGTATTGGTAAGTACAATTAGATTAAAAGTGGATTACTTTTTAATCGAAACTCAAGTTTACTAATTCGCTTTGATGTAAACAGCAGATTTTACAGGCTTGGCGCTACTATTATCGCATTGATTATTTAACTAACTTCCCATAAAGCATTACGTTAAGCCAAACATTGCAAAGCTAATGCCTGCCTTAACCGGAATAACGATTTTCAGCACGTAAGTTCTAATTTATATACGTTAGCCTGATAACGCCAATTAAAATGCTTTTGTATAGTGATCAAAAGCGGTGGTTTTGATGTAGCCAAGAGACTCATATAAAGCCTTAGCCACATCATTATCTACAGCAGTAGCCAATTTAACGGTACTAGCATCAGTATATTGCGCAAACAAATCCACTTGCTTGAGTAATTTATTAGCCACACCTTGTTGTCTTGCGGCTGTCGCAACAAACATGTCGTTTAAAATCCACATTCTCTTCATCGCAACAGACGAAAACGTTGGGTAAAGCTGAACAAACCCTAAACCCTCACCTTCTTCATTAGTTGCAATAAAAATCACTGAGTCACTCTCGATTAAACGTTCTTTAATAAACTTTTTACATTGCTCTATGTTTGCAGCTTGCCCATAAAATTGACGATACTCATCGAATAAGGTTGTAACCAAATTTAATTGCTCAATCGTTGCTTGAATGATCTTCAAAACAGTCTCCTTATATCTGCAGCCATATTAATGTTGGCTTTATATTGTCACTAATGATTTAACACAAGCTATGACTCAAGCTTTGCCAAACAAATGACAGTAAGTCTTAACATCTGTTTGATTTCCTTTAGATAGTTAACTTACCTGAAAAGTTACACAACGTCAGCCCAAACTGAATAAATTTCGATCAGAGTTACATTTGTCATTCACACCAAAAATTAAACATTTTCACTACATAATAATATTAACTATGCCTAAACAAGTAACCACAACAACCTAAGCGCTTGATATTTAACAACAATAAAAACTGGCACAGTTAGTGCTTTGTTAGTTGAAATTAAACATTAGTTACAAATGATAACGTGACGTTTACAAGTTAACCTTTCAGACTTAACTTTCTCAAGCGTCATTAATTCAAAAATATTGAACTGGCAGGTACCCCATGGATAGGTTAATCAGCATGAAAAAAATGACAATCCCACTACTTTGTATTGCAGCACTGACTTCAGGTTTAAGTGGTTGCACTGGTCAAGAAGAAGAAACTAAAGAAGAAGAAAAATACGCCGTCCCGGTAGAAGTTTCACAAGTCACCCAGGGTAATGTGTCTTCATTTTATAGCACGACTGCAACACTGGAAGCGCCAGAAGAAGCCCATGTCGTTACTCGAATTGCGGGCTTAATTGAAGAAATTAACGTTGAAGAAGGTGATCGCGTCAGTAAAGGACAGGCTTTAGCAACCATAGATGCTAAACGTCAGCACTACGATTACAAACGTTCGCAAGCAGAAGTTCAGATCATTGAACAAGAATTGAATCGTTTAAAGCAAATGAAAAACAAAGAATTTGTCAGCCAAGATGTAATGGCCAAATTAGAGTTCAACCTACAAGCGGCTATCGCGCAGCGTGATTTAGCAGAGCTACATGTCATAGAAAGCCAAATCGTGTCACCCATTGATGGCATCGTAGCCATGCGACATGTGAAGAAAGGCAATATGGCGAAAGAGTTTGAAGAACTATTTTATATCGTCAATCAAGACGAACTTCACGGCATTGTTCACTTACCAGAGCAGCAATTAACCAGCCTGCGTTTAGGTCAACAAGCTAAAATCAGCAATCAATATTCAAACAGTGGCAAGCAATCAACAGCCAATGAAATTATTGCAAATGTGCTGCGTATTAGCCCGATTGTCGATGCACAAAGTGGCACATTTAAAGTCACTATCGCCATTGATAATACTAAAGCAAACCTTAAAGCAGGCATGTTCACTCGCGTAGAGCTAAAATACGACACTCATGAAGATGTGGTAACAGTGCCTTTCAATGCCATTATTAATCAAGATGATACCCAAGCCTTGTATGTTATTGAAGATAACACAGCAACCCGCCGCGAAGTACGCCTAGGGTATCGTGAAAAAGATAAGGTCGAAATAATATCAGGGGTTAACCAAGGAGAACAGATTGTTATCCGTGGCCAACAGAACCTCAAAGATCAATCATTAGTTGAAATTATTACCCCGCTTTCTTATGCCAAAAACAGTCTAAACGCTAAGTAAGGAAGCCATTATGTCATTGATTAATACCTCGGTTAAACGTCCAGTTACCGTGTGGATGTTTATGCTCGCCATAATGCTATTTGGCATGGTCGGGTTTACACGCTTAGCAGTCAAATTATTACCTGATTTAAGCTATCCAAGCGTCACAGTGCGCACCGCTTATGATGGCGCAGCGCCTGTAGAAGTGGAGCAACTCATCTCGAAACCGATTGAAGAAGCAGTCGGTGTAGTTAAAGGCTTACGTAAAATCAGTTCTATTTCACGCTCAGGCATGTCAGATGTTGTGCTTGAGTTTGAATGGGGCACCAATATGGATATGGCAAGCCTTGAAGTGCGCGAAAAAATCGACACTATTGAGTTGCCATTAGACATCAATAAACCATTACTACTTCGCTTTAACCCTAATTTAGATCCGATAATGCGTTTAGCTTTGTCTGTACCTGATGCAAGCGAAACCCAGTTAAAAAGCATGAGAACCTTCGCAGAAGAGGAACTTAAACGTCGTCTTGAAGCGCTTTCTGGCGTCGCTGCGGTCAGGTTATCGGGGGGGTTAGAACAAGAAGTGCATATTTTGTTAAACCAACAAAAACTGCAGCAATTAAATCTTAATGCCGATGACATCAAACGTCGTATTAATGAAGAAAACATCAATTTATCAGCGGGTAAAGTGATTCAAGGTGATAAAGAATACCTAGTTAGAACCTTAAACCAGTTTAACTCTCTTGAAGAACTACGAGATGTCATAGTTTATCGTAACGGCCAAACCTTGATCCGTTTACGAGAAGTGGCAGACATTGTCGATGGCTATAAAGAGCGCAGTGACGTCACTCGTATTGGTGATGTAGAATCTATCGAATTGGCTATCTATAAAGAAGGCGATGCCAATACGGTTTCTGTGGCGCAGAAAATACAAGCAGAGCTGAATAACATCAATGCTGAATCTGAAGAAAACCAGTTAAAAGTCATTTATGACCAATCTGAGTTCATTCAAAGTGCGGTGAGTGAAGTTACCGCAGCAGCATTATTTGGTAGTTTGCTTGCCATGTTGGTAATTTATTTATTCTTGCGTGACATTATTGCCACCTTAATCATTTCAATCTCGATCCCCTTCTCTGTCATCGCCACATTTAACATGATGTATTTTGCTGAAATCAGTTTAAACATTATGTCACTGGGTGGTATTGCCTTAGCTATTGGCTTATTAGTCGACAATGCGATTGTGGTATTAGAAAACATTGACCGTTACAAAGCCCAAGGCTTAGCAAGGCTAGATGCTGCTGTAAAAGGCAGTAAAGAAGTGGCAGGAGCGATTTTTGCCTCAACGTTAACCACGCTGGCCGTGTTTGTTCCCCTTGTGTTTGTCGACGGTATTGCAGGGGCACTTTTCTCAGACCAAGCCTTAACTGTAACTTTTGCTCTTTTAGCTTCACTGTTTGTAGCGTTAACCGCCATTCCAATGCTAGCATCACGCCAAGGCTTTACTCAATTACCTGAAGAAGTCACTGAAGCGCCAAAAGCAAAACCCACGACAACAAAAGGTAAGATTGGCTATTACGCAGCGATGATACTTGGCTTTCCTTTTAAAGTACTACTGAGCTATTTACCTAATGCCCTACTGAACTTGGTCATTATTTTCACGCGATTCTTCTCGTGGTTATTCAGTCTAGTAATGCGTCCTTTAAGTACAGGGTTTAATTTTTTCTATCACTTTATTGAAAGAATTTATCATGGTGTTTTAAAGCATGCCATGTCTCATAAAGTCGTCACAGTCGTCATCGCAGTTATGTTAACTCTTGGCGCAGGAAGTTTATTCCCGAGATTAGGCGTTGAGCTTATCCCACCGATGAACCAAGGTGAGTTTTACGTCGAAATCCTTTTACCACCAGGCACAGCAGTACAAAAAACTGATGCAGTACTAGAGCAACTCGCCTATTCAATCAGTGATAACGAAGATGTTAAGCACACCTTTAGCCAAGCGGGTAGCGGTGGTTTGATGACTTCAGATACTGCCCGCGGTGGTGAAAACTGGGGACGTCTTCAAGTGGTACTAGAAAACACGCACGCTTTTGACAGCGTCGCAGCCACTTTACGTGAAACAGCAAGACGTATTCCGGCATTGGATGCAAAAATTGAGCATCCTGAGTTATTTAGCTTTAAAACGCCATTAGAAATCGAGCTGTCTGGTTATGATTTAGCTCAGCTAAAACACAGTGGCGATCAACTCGTCTCAGCGTTGTCGCAATCAAACCGATTTAGCGATATCAATACTTCACTTCGTGATGGTCAACCTGAGATCAGTATCCGTTTTGATCACGCACGACTAGCTGCACTTGATTTAGATGCGCCAACAGTTGCCAGCCGTATCGCCCACCGCGTTGGCGGCACGATTGCCAGTCAATATACTGTCCGCGATCGCAAAGTGGATATTTTAGTGCGCAGCGAATTAGCAGAACGTAACAACATTGAGGATGTTAATGCATTAATTATCAACCCCAATAGTGAACATGCTATACCACTGAGCGCCGTTGCTGACGTATCGCTACAAGTTGGTCCATCGGCGATTAACCGTGTCAGCCAACAACGTGTGGCTATTGTATCGGCAAACTTAAGTTATGGTGATTTAAGTGAAGCGGTAAAGGAAGCGCAGCAAATCCTTAATCAACAGCAGTTCCCCTCTTCTATCCAAGCGCGCTTTGGTGGCCAGAACGAGGAAATGGAACACTCTTTTGAGTCATTAAAAATTGCCCTTATTTTAGCGGTATTCCTCGTGTACTTGGTGATGGCGAGTCAATTTGAATCCTTGTTGCATCCGCTATTAATCCTTGTGGCAGTGCCTATGGCTGTTGGCGGAAGTGTGATTGGATTGTTTATCACTGGCACCCATATTAGCGTGGTGGTGTTTATCGGATTAATTATGTTAGCCGGTATTGTGGTTAATAATGCCATTGTATTAGTCGATAGAATTAACCAGTTACGTAAAGAAGGCATCGAGAAAGATCAAGCCATTAGCACAGCTGCAAAATCACGTCTTCGTCCAATCATGATGACGACCTTAACCACCACTCTCGGTTTATTACCGATGGCAATTGGTGTCGGTGATGGTAGTGAAATTCGAGCGCCAATGGCAATTACTGTGATATTTGGCTTAAGTATGTCAACCATGCTGACCTTGCTTGTTATCCCTGCCCTGTATGGCATTTTTGATAAAAAAGATTATCAACAAACGGCTTCGGAACAGTCGAACTCTGATGCGACCTCTACACTTACTACGGAGGGTCAGTCATGAGTCAAGAGACTAACACAGAGCAACAAGGTTTCAGTATCACAAGGCTCGCGATTAAAAGACCTGTGACCACCAGCATGTTCTTTCTTGCTATTTTATTATTTGGAATGGCATCAAGTCGCTTGCTGCCACTGGAAATGTTCCCTGGTATCGACATTCCACAAATACAGGTCAATGTGCCATATAAAGGCTCAACACCTGCTGAGGTGGAGCGTGATATCACTCGCGTGCTCGAAGAGTCTTTAGCCACCATGAGCGGAATTGAAGAAGTCCGCTCAAACTCTTCTCAAGATGGCGCCAACATTCAGCTGAATATGAAATGGGGTGAAGATGTAGCGACAAAAAGCCTTGAAGCCCGTGAAAAAATTGATTCAGTAAGGCATTTACTGCCTAAAGATGTCGAGCGCGTCTTCATTCAGCAGTTTTCAACTGCTGATATGCCAGTGCTTACCATTCGTATTTCAAGTGAGCGTGAATTATCCAATGCATTTGATTTGCTGGATAAACAATTACGTAAACCCCTTGAGCGAATCGAAGGCGTGTCGAAGGTCACCTTATATGGCGTTGACCAAAAGCAAATTGAAATTCGTCTTGATGCTGATAAGTTAGCCGCATCTGGGATTAACCCATCAGAACTGAGACAACGTCTGCAACTTGAAAACTTTGTTATTAGTGCGGGAACGGTTCGTAACAATAACCAGGTATTTCAGGTGTCGCCTAAAGGTGAGTTTTTATCTTTAGAAGATATCAAAGCGGTTAAACTCAATACCAACACAACCCTTGGCGATATTGCTTCGGTTAAATTTACTTTGCCAGAACCTTTTGAAGGTCGTCATCTAGATCAAAAATACGCTGTGGGTTTAGATGTATTTAAAGAATCTGGCGCTAATTTAGTCCATGTTTCTGAACGTGTATTAAAGGTAATTGAGCAAACTAAGCAAGATCAACAATTCAAAGGCATTAAACTATTTGTGATGGAGGACCAAGCTTATGGCGTTAAGTCCTCACTGCAAGACTTATTAATCTCGGGCTTAATCGGTGCCTTCTTATCTTTTGGCGTGTTATACCTGTTTTTACGAAACTTAAAAATGACCTTGGTCGTAGTATCGTCAGTACCCATTTCAATTTGTATGACTCTGGCTGGTATGTATTTACTGGGTTACAGCTTAAATATTCTATCAATGATGGGACTGTTATTAGCAGTGGGTATGCTGATTGATAATGCGGTTGTGGTTACCGAAAGCGTATTGCAGGAAAAACAACGCAATGGCTTAACAGGCCAAGAAGATACTAAGCCTCAATGTCAAAAAGCAAACGAATCTGCTGTTCTCACAGGCGTTGAAAAAGTTGCTTTGGCCGTACTTGCAGGCACTTTAACCACAGCTATTGTATTTTTACCGAATATTGTTGGCGTTAAAGTTGAACTGACTATCTTCCTTGAGCACGTAGCTATCGCCATTTGTATTTCACTTGCGGCTTCATTATTGGTGGCGAAAACCCTAATACCACTAATGCTGACCAAATTGCACTTTGAAATTGAAACCGAAGAAAAAGAATCCAGACTGCAGCGTTATTATCAGCGCAGTTTGACCTGGGTATTGGCCCATTCAAAAATCTCAGGGGTATTAGCAGTATTGATACTGGTTTCAACTGCCCTGCCTTTGAATTTAGTTAAACAAGATCAATCTGATGGCGAAGGAAATGACCGTTTATATATCAATTATCAATTAGAAGGTCGACATAACCTAAAAGTCACTGAAGCGATGATTAACCAAATGGAAGACTACCTTTATGGCAATAAAGAAGCTTTCATGATTGATTCTGTGTATAGCTACTATTCAGCTGACAGTATTCAAACCACTATTTTGCTGCAAAAAGACATTGAAACTCCAATGTCAGAACTAAAGAAAACCATTCGAGAAGGTTTTCCTAAGTACGCCGCAGCTACGCCACAGTTTGGCTGGGGAAATGAAAACTCTGGTTTAAGGATCACTTTAACGGGTCGCTCTACCTCTGAGTTAATTACCTTAAGCCAGCAAGTGGTGCCGCTATTAAGTGCCATTGAAGGGCTTGAAGACGTGCGCTCAGAAGTGAACGCGGCTCAGCAAGAAGTGATTGTGACTATTAATCGTGAAATGGCCGCTCGTTTAGATTTAAAACTCAACGAAGTTGCCTCTCACATTTCAATGGCACTGCGTGGAACCCCACTGCGCTCATTTAGACATGATCCAAACGGCGAGTTACGTATAGAGTTAGCTTACGATAAAAGCTGGCAACGTTCTTTAGAACAACTAAAACAGCTGCCTATTATTCGTCAAGGAGAGCGCGTCTACAGTTTAGATAACTTAGCTGAAATAACCATTCAGCCACGCTTTGACACTATTAGGCATTATAACCGTCAAACCGCATTATCTATTGGGGCAAACGTTAACGAAATCACTACCGAGGAAGCCCAAGAACAAATCGAAAAAGTCATGCAGAATGTTAATTTTCCTTATGGATATGACTACAGCCTGCGAGGCGGTTTTCAACGTCAAGATGAAGACCAATCGATCATGGCGGTTAACATGATTTTGGCATTAGCGATGATTTACATCGTAATGGCAGCGCTATTTGAATCACTGTTGCTTCCAACTGCGATTATCAGTTCGATTTTGTTTTCGATTACTGGGGTGTTTTGGGCATTATGGATTTCAGGCACACCAATGTCAGTGATGGCCATGATTGGTATCCTAATCTTGATGGGAATTGTTGTGAACAACGGCATTGTGTTGGTCGATCAAATAAACCAAATGACACCAAAATTAACTGACCTGTCAGCTACGATTAAATCAATATGTATTACCCGCTTACGTCCAGTGTTAATGACGGTAGCAACTACGGTATTAGGGCTAGTTCCATTAGCTATGGGCGACACCCAAATTGGTGGCGGTGGGCCACCATACTCACCAATGGCAATAGCGATTATTGGTGGTTTAAGTTTCTCAACTGTCACCAGTTTGTATTTGGTGCCTTTGTGTTACCAAGCCTTATACCGAATCCGTTATCAATCATCTGTTAAATTAGGTTTAGCTGACAAACGGGCTAAAAAACTGCTACCTTGGACTTAATAAAAGGATAAATAGGCCAAACTGCTCCATTAAATGGACAGTTTGGCCACATAGCACAGGAACCCATCATGACCCGTACATCACTTAGCTGCTTACTTGCACTCTCCATCACCAGCTTTTCAACTGTCGCTGACGATGACCGATTTAAAGATGTCACTATCACCTCCCAGAAACTCACCGAAAATGCTTATATGTTCACAGGTTCAGGTGGCAATATCGGCGTATCAGCAGGCACTGATGGCATCTTAATCATCGATGACCAATTTGCGCCTTTAGCCGATAAAATAAGTGCTACGTTAAATGAAATCCAAGCGGGTAAACCTAAATACGTTATCAACACCCATTATCACGGCGATCATACTGGCGGAAATGCGCACTTTGGCGAACAAGGGATTATCTTTGCCCACCATAATGTATTAAAACGCCTAAGTGCCAAAGAAGGCACACCCAAAGCTGCCCTCCCTGTTGTGACTTATTCTAAAGATGTTTCCATCCGTTTTAACAATGACACATTAACCTTAAAACACATGGGACCTGGCCATACTGACGGTGACAGTGTGGTGTTCTGGGAAAACGATAACTTAGTTCATATGGGTGATTTATTCTTTAAAGACCGTTTCCCATATGTGGATTTAAACGGTGGCGGCTCAGTTATTGGTTATCGAGACAATGTTGCCAAAGCATTAACCATGATGGATAAACAGACTCAAGTGATACCAGGCCATGGTGAACTCGCCAACAAAAATGACTTAATGAAATTTAAGCATATGCTTGATGACTCGATTAACTGGATGAAAAAGAAACTCACTCAAGGTAAAACACTTGAACAAATCCAAGCTGAAGGTGTACCGGCAAAGTGGAAAGATTGGAGCTGGAATTTCATCACTGAAGAAAAATGGATTAATACGCTATATCAGGATTTGAAAAAGTAACGTATTAAATCACCAAAGCTTAGATGACTATAAAGCTTGTGAATATCACAAGCTTTTTTAATTTCGATTGATTCACTAGTTGTTTCTAAAATGCCATAACACCCAATAAACCGGCTTTAAATCCTTACCACCAACGTTTTTAATCGGACTCACGAAGTAATACAACCATTGCCATGAGGCCAAAAAGTCTTTGGATTTTTGCCAAATAGCTTCACCGCCTGCTTGTCGGTAAGCTGTGATGGTTTTCGAAATACGTTCGCTATCTGCGCCTAAATAGCGATACAAGCTGTGAATATAAACCAACAAATCACGGATTTGTTGCTCTACCACAGGTCCCTTTTGTTGATTAGCTTCAAAATCAATAAATTTAACTTCACCACTGCGCCAGCTAATATCTCTAAGTGCTGGACGGCCGTGAGCTAGTTGCATTTGATGTAAGTCGGCTAACGCTTGGCTTGAATCATTCAAAATGTTTTGCTGCTCTGTAGCTGCAATATCATTGTTATCTAACCAATCACGTACTGTGCGCCCAGCATCTTCAATCACCAAATATCCTTCACCATTAGCCACCACTTTGGGCACAGGCGCTCCCTCTGCGTCTAGCTGCTTTAATACTTGGGTTTCTTTAATTAGGGCTTTAGCAGAATCTGCTTTTAAAAAACGCATTGCACCTGTTAGCTGCTCAACTTGTTTTAACCAGTAACGCTTACCATGATGTTCAAACTGACTGATCCGCTCCCCTTGGTTTAATACCAACATTAGGGCGACTTTGTCTTTAAAAGATTGCATTTGAGTCATAACAAGTATCCACAACTGATTTGTATATTCAGTATCTGGACAAATCGTCAATCGAAGCAAATTTAGCAAACAGTATCAGAGTAAGTTTTACTTAATTAATTATTAGTGCAATTACTCTATAAACACCTCTTACATTCAAATAACATGATATGCATAAAATTTAACCAACGAATATCTATGTACCGTTTAACAAAAACCAATATCAGCCCGAATGACACCCACAAAAAAAGCGCCAACAATAGCGCTTTTTCCAGTCATAAGGAGTTGTATCAGAACTCTTAAATTAGCTACGAATTAATCGAGAACTTATTCCGTCGTCAATTAAGACTCCAGTGGTATTGCTCTGTTTTCAAGTAAAACAGGAATACCTTCAGTAATTGGGTAAGCTAACTTGTCAGCTTTACAAATCAATTGATCTGCTTCTTTATCAAATTCCAGCTTACCTTTACATACTGGGCAAGCCACAATCTCAAGTAATTTTTTATCGAACGCCATGGAGGTTTCCTTGTTTAACTTTGACGACTTCTTTTAGTCGATTCAAAAATGCTGTATCAAAACTTTCATTAAGCTTCGCATTAACTGGCAAATACCACCAGTTTTGTTGTGCAAAATCGCGACATTTAACCGCATCTTTCTCGGTCATAATCAATGGCATCTGCAAAGACAACTGCGTAAGCTCATTCTCATCAAAGGCTTGATGGTCTTCAAATGCTTTTGTTTGTTTAATTTTATAACCCAATGTCACTAAGCTATCGAAAAATCGCTGCGGATTTCCGATGCCAGCCATTGCTATCGCTTCTTGCTGTTGCCATTTTTCATCATTCGATGACGGTTTTACCGCTTTAAGATCAGAAGGTTCAAGAGTCATAGCAATTTCATTTGCTTGCGGGTTGCCACCATTATTAATGGCCCAATCAATCGTTTTTAAGCGCCATAAACCTTCACGTAAAGGCCCTGCGGGTATCAAACACTGATTACCATATCGGCGCTGACCATCGACAATAGCCAGTTCTATATCTCGGGCTAAAGCATAATGCTGCAAGCCATCATCACTAATGATCACATCAACATCAAATTGAGCTAACAGTGCTTTAGCGGCATCAATGCGTTTAGCACCAACAACCATAGGAACCTGCGTTCGAGCAACTATCATTGCTGGCTCGTCACCCACTTCGGTGGCTTTATCTGCAACATTAACGGCTTTTACACCATCTATATTGACGCCGTAGCCACGACTTATCACCCCAGGCTTATAACCATGTTGGCGCAATAAGTTAATCAAATAGATAACAGTGGGGGTTTTACCGCTGCCACCTGCGGTGATATTACCGACGATGATGACAGGAACAGGTAAGGTCTCAGCTTGGCTAATTCCCAGTTTAAAGCCGAGGCGTCTTATGTATGACACTAGGGCAAACAGCCCACTAAGTGGCAATAACAACCACTTAGCTGGATGCCCTTGATACCAAATCTTGTTCACTAACCCTTGCATTTAGTTACCAAACTGCATTTGATACAAGTTAGCGTAAATACCTTCTTTGGCAACAAGATCCGTGTGTGTACCACGCTCAACTACCGAGCCTTGATCAATCACTAGGATTTCATCTGCTGATTCAATCGTTGAAAGGCGATGGGCAATCACGATAGATGTACGGTTATGGCGTAAATTGTCTAAACCATGTTGAATCGCTTTTTCTGACTCAGTGTCTAATGCTGAGGTCGCTTCATCTAAAATCAGCACTGGTGCATCACGTAACATGGCGCGTGCAATGGCAATACGTTGACGTTGTCCACCAGATAACAACACGCCATTCTCGCCTACCTCAGTGTCTAACCCTTCCGGTAGCGTTTCAATAAACTCCATTGCGTAAGCAAGTTCAGCCGCTTTGACAATTTGTTCACGAGTTACTTCACCTGGGTAAGCGTAAGCAATGTTATTAGCAATAGTGTCATTGAATAGTGTCACTTGCTGCGAAACAAGCGCCACTTGATTACGCAATGACTTAAGCTTGTAGTCATAAATACTAACGTCATCAAGGGTGATATCCCCTTCTGATACACCAGTGTAAAAACGCGTCATCAAACTTGCAATCGTTGATTTTCCTGAGCCACTGCGCCCCACTAAGGCAATGGTTTTACCTTGTTTAACTTCAAAATCAATATTGGTTAAGGCAGGTTTTTCAGTGTCAGGGTAACTAAACGTCACGTTATTGAACTTCAAGTTACCTTTAACGCGCTTCGTTTCAAACTCACCAGCATCTGATTCAGGTGCGGTATCAAGTAATTCAAACACCGTAGTACAAGCTGCAATACCGCGCTGGAATTCAGCATTAACCCGAGTTAAGTTTTTAATTGGTTGAAGCATGGCCATCATTGCGCCAAGAATTGCAGCGAAAGTACCTGCAGTTAATTCTTCTTTAAGACCTGGGAACGTTGCTGCATACAACACAAATGCAAGCGCAAACGATCCAATAATCATAATAACAGGTTGGCTAATGGCTTGAGCTACAGCCAGTTTCATATTCTGATGACGGTTAGAGTCATTCACTTTAAAGAATCGATTAACTTCCGTTTTCTGACCGCCAAAAGCCAATACATTTTTATGGCCTTTAATCATTTGCTCAGTAGTTGCAGTAACGCCACCCATTGCTGATTGAATTTGCTTAGAGACTTTACGAAAACGCTTACTCACCACGCTTATCACAATCCCCATTAATGGGCCTATCACCAAAATACACAGGGATAATTTCCACGAATAGAAAAACATGATAGCTAACATTGCAATGACAGTAATGGAGTCACGGACAATAGAAATTAACGCACTGCCTGATGCTCGAGCGATTTGCTCAGTATCAAAGGTCACCCGGGAAATTAAGTTACCGCTATTTTCACGGTCAATGTAGCTGACAGGTAAACGCAAGTAGTGTTCAAACACTTGCTGGCGCATATCCATAATCAGTTTCGCACTCATATAAGAGACGCAGTAGGTCGACACAAAGTTGGCAATCCCACGCAAAGTAAACATACCAATGACCACCAGCGGCGCCATTAGCATAATATCTTTATTGGCGTTAAAGCCGCCATGGGTAGGTACATCAACTTCAACACCGCCTACAACTGCAGGGGCTTGACCAAAACCTTCATCAATAAAAGGTTTAATGAATGCAATAAAAGCTGCATCAACAAGGCCATATGTAAGTAGGCCTGCAATGGCTAATAGGAACATTCCTTTCATCGGAATGAGATAAGTAAGAAGGCGTTTAAATACGCTCGACATTTCGTTATTAGTTGTTGTCATTGATTACATTAACACTTGAATAGCAAACAAAGGCCATATTCTACTCTGCTTTAACTTTCTCACCAAATCTAAACAGCTTGTTGTACCAAAATGGCGCAATATCTGAACGATATTGACGAATCGCATAACTTGACGAGTTGAAATCGATAGTTATTTGACCAGAGTTCCCGCTAATCAGTGTTTCAACTCCTCTTGTTTTATATCGCTCAACAACATCTTTTTTAGGAAATCCATATTGATTTGCAAATCCCGCAGTAAAAATAACCTGCTTTGGCGATACAGCATCAATAAACGCCTCAGATGATGAAGTGCGACTACCATGATGTGGTGCTAACAAAATATCAGTGGGTGATAACAGTTTGTGTTCTACTAAATATTGTTCAGTGCTTTTTTCAATATCGCCAGTCAGTAGTACCCGGTGCTTATCATCATCAACATATGCAATACATGAGCGGTTATTGTCATTGGTGGCAGTGGGGTTTGCAGCAAGACTCAATGTTAAGCCAGCCCATTGGAATCGACGATTTACACAGTGGTTAAGTGCATTGTCTGTGGCTGTTGTTATTTCTGTGACTGTTTCTGTGGTTGTGTCTGTTGTTATTCCTGTGTCTTTTTGGATGCCTTTTGGGGTGCCAATTTTTGTGCCTTTTTTTGTGCCTTTTTGGGTATCTGAGCCTGAGCTTAGGTGAAGGTCATTAACATTATTTGCAGTCATTGCATCATGATGCGCTGTTGTATCACTGATAATCACTGCTTTGGGATAATGCTGAGCTAACACCTTTAACCCACCTGAATGATCATTATCGTCATGACTCACAATAATATAATCCAGACGATTAATTCCTTTTGCTCTCAGAGTTGGCACTATGACGCGATCAGCATAGCTAAAGCTTTGACCGTAAGCTGCGCCAGTATCATAAAGTATCGCCCTATTACCTCGTTGTACCAGCACGGCCATACCTTGACCGACATCTAGCACATGTACGTGCCAGGTCTGTTGTTGACCAAATGGCTCTTGCTGTAACGGTGCTTTCGACTCAAATATACTCACTGTTAATTGTAGAAAAAATGGCACACACAACAAACCAACCACACATCGCCAAGGGGCATCCACTGCCCACTTTAATAAAAATAACCCTAAAGCAAACATCATTAAACAGACAACCATCGTATCGGGTAAATACACTAACGCCATTGGCCACTGATCGCTTTGACTAATAAGAGACTCAAAAGGCGCAAGAGAAATATCCCCTAAAGCCATCAATTTAGCACCAACTAGCTGCCTGAAGCCTTCAGTTAGCGGCAATATCATTAGGATTATATTCCCCACCAAGCCAATAATACTGAGCGGAATGACCACGATACTAAACCAAGGCACCATCAATAAATTGACCCAAATACTGTTAATGGAAATGGTGCCAAACAGTATCGCTTGCAATAAACCTAACCCAACAGCCAATCGCCACTGTATGGCCCAAAATATTTGCAGATATAACAGGGTTTGTTGTTGATAATGACGGTAAGTCGATTTGAAATTTTGATAAAATAACCGCTTATCTGCTGATACTTCCTTGGTCTTTAGCCCTTCATCAATCTCGTCATTTTCCTTTTCATCGAGCTCGTCCTCAAGATCCTCATGCTCATAATTACTGTTATTATTAGTGCCATAATTATTAGCTTCATCAACTGCATTATTCTCAGTGTTTGTTTTAGTTGCGGTGTATTCAAGGGTAAACAATATGATCCCCAGCGCACTGAAAGACAGCCAAAAACCAGCACTTAAACTCGCAAAAGGATCAATAGCTAATACAGCAAACAGTGCCCAAGTAAGCCGCTGCCATGGGGATGAATGATGATTTACGATGGACAGCATCACCAACATTAATAACATGACGAGTGCACGCTGGGTTGCAATAGCAAAACCAGCTAAATAGCCATATCCCAATACGGTTAACGATGAAAACATCATCGCAAGTAGCAGGTTTCTGCGACTAAACACAGGTGTGAAGCGTTGCAGGCTATGACGGAAGATAAACCAAAACAAGCCAAACACGACTGACAGATGTAAACCAGATATCGCCACTAAGTGCCCTGTACCTGTTTGCCTTAGTTGCTGCCATTGCATTTGAGTAAGTTCAGATTTGTCGCCAAACAATAACGCATTCAACACCGCCTCATGGGATAGTGAATGTAATATTGGCGTCATCTTATTGATGATCGATTGTCTTAATGGCACGTCATAATGAACAAGTTCAGCCTGCTTAACGCGACCTTTAGCAACAATATGACGACTCAATAAATTCTTTTGTTGATTAAATCCGCCTTGATTAATCGGACTGGTTATCGGCTTCATTCGCGCCGTAAACAGCCATACTTGGCCCACTTTTACTTCAGGCGGTTGTTGCCATGAGAGTCTATAGTTAGTGTCATAAAAACTATTTTGCTCAGAAATCAAACGAATGTCGAAACTTATCCAGTCGCTGTTTGTGCTAACTAGTGATACTATCTCTGCCTTGAATTGTTTTTGAACAGGAATTTCAGATTCGTGTGAATAAAATAATGAATAAAAACAAAAAGAAACTAATAAAAGCCCACTAAATGCTCCGCTGATGAACGGCCATTTTATGAGGCAAGATAAAGCGACAATCAGAATGATAGACGCCATCCATATAGGAAGTAAGCTTGGCAACATATTGCTAAAAAGCATACTGGCGCAAAAACCATAAATGAATCGATTTATCATTGATTAATTAAAGACAGTAATCGCGTATATGCCAAAAAAATTATTACAAAAATTTATGCCGAATCCTGAAACATTACGTAATCACAAATATTTACGTGTTTTCGGCAAATTATTAGATAAACCTAACCTTTGGAGCTTAAATCGTAAGTCAGCTCCTGGCTCATTTGCGATTGGATTATTTGTTGCTTGGCTTCCGCTTCCATTTCAAATGGTCATTGCTGCTGGCATGGCGATATTTTTTAACGTCAATATTCCACTGGCAGTTGCACTCGTTTGGTTAACAAATCCAATCACTATGCCATTCATGTTTTATGCGGCTTATTTACTGGGCTCGAAAATATTAGGCATGGAAACTACTCACTTTAACTTTGAAGCCAGTTGGCAATGGGTTGAAAGCTCTATTGGCACCATAGGCCCACCTTTCCTATTAGGGTGTATTGTTTACGCCTTTATTTTTGCTTTTATCAGCTTTTTTGTGATTAAAAGTCTTTGGAAATACTCAGTATTATTCAAATGGAAAAGCAGGAATTAGTCTGTAAAAAACACCATAAAAAGTCAGCATGTTTGCTGACTTTTTTTATAATTTTACCGACTAATTTGGTATTATCCCTGCGTTATTAGTTCAAGCTCATTCAAGATGATTAAGTTTTCGATAACTCAATACAATTAAATGCACACACAGTAATCCACTAAAAGCACTGCAGAAAAATACCGTAGCGATTGACTCAACAGAGGTCATATCTTCAGCATAAAGCCACCACCATAGTGGCCAGCCAACCAGCGACAAACCCGTTAATTGCCACATACAGGCTTTACACCGTCCAATCTTTTGCTTAAAAATGGACTCTTGGCAATCATCACAAGCCATCTAGTTTTCCTCAAGCTTGGTCATATACTCATCCTTTAGCAGAGCAAAAAAACATTCATCACCCCAATGACCTTTAAAAAAGATATTTTGATGGTAATGACCTTCTTTTCTAAAACCTAACTTGATTAATAAAGCCATTGAAGCTTTATTGTTGGCGTCAGTTGTCGCCACAATACGGTGTTTATTCAATTTTAAAAATAAGTACTCAATTACAGCAGTAACGGCTTCATAGGCAAAGCCTTGTTGTTGATATTGCTGCGCCAATGTAAAGCCGATTTCCATTTGCTGCTCATCAACAAAATGCAGTGCAACATCGCCCATAAGCTGCTGGGTTTGTTTATCTGCAATAGCCAATTGGAACCACTGACCTGGTTGACCGAAGGTTTGATAATCCATTGCTGCATAAAACGCACGTGCTTGTTCAATATTGTAGTCAGTCCAGCTCTGGTATTGGGCGATTTTCGGGTCGGCTCTATATTCGGCAAAGAAGGTCAAATCCTCTTCCCTAAAGGCACGTATGCTCAAATGCTGAGTTACTATTTTAAAGTCCATATTGGTAACCTTATATACCCTGTAATCATTGACCAGCAGTTACTTTTCTATGTGTCACTTTTTTACTTGCTACTTGCTACTTGCTACTTGCTACTTGCTACTTGCTAAACTTTAAACGATCTTCACCCAAGCCATACTAATGAATATTTCCTTAAAGCTAATACTTAAAACTAATAATAGTTAGCCCCATGTCGCATGTTTAATTCTCGCCACTAAAAAATCTACCGCAGCTTTTACTTTGGGCACGTGATAGCGCTGCTTTTGATATATCAAGTAAACTCCAAAGTCAGCGCTTTGGCTGGCTGATAGCGGTGGCTCAAAATCAAGTTCTTGTAGTTCGCCTCGGTGTAAAAAAGGCGATAACACCCATCTTGGCATCATGACAATGCCATCACCCTGTTTGGCTTTTTCAATCAACCACTCCCCGGCATTGCTAATGGCAGCTGCAGGAGCTGACACATCTTGCCATTGACCATCGATAAAACTTAACCAAGGTACTCTGCCATTAGGCGAGCGATAATATAACCCTTTATGCTGTGACAATTCAGATGGATGATGAGGAGTGCCCATTTGCTGCAAGTATTGCTCGGTCGCTGCAGGAATAAATTGATTGTCCATTAACCGAATCGCTACCACTCTGTCATTTGGGGCGTATCCGCCCCTGATCGCGATATCAACATCATCCCGACCAACTGAAGACAGCTCATCGCTGAGTTCAATATCAAGAATAACTTTGGGGTATAAACGAGAAAACTCATCCATTAAGGGAATAAGTACTTCACGGCCAATCCCTACCATCGCACTGATCCGCAACGTCCCCATTGGTTCTGTTTGATAACTTCTAACGGCTTCATTACTTTGCTCTAATTGGTTGAGCAGCGAAGATACTTGTTGATAATACTCAGTACCAATCTCAGTTAAGCTAACCGCACGTGTAGATCGCTTTAATAAGGTTGCCCCTAAACTTTTCTCTAAATCAGCCACACGACGTGACAATGATGAAGCAGGCACTGAAAAAGTCTTAGCCGCTTGAGTAAAGCTGCCTAATTCTACGACTTTGACAAAATACTTAAGGGCTCTTAATTGATCCATAAATCATCCATTGTTGTCATAAAAGCAATAAAGAATCGCTTTTTAGCCACTATATCTTATAAAAAAGAAAAGGAATAATAACTTCAACAAACAATATATCGAACCCAATGAGTAAAAGGATATTTCAATGAGCACCTATACCGCCATTAACCTTGTCAAACGCCCACAAGGTGGCCCAATCACTTCAGATATTTTTGAAGTGGTTCAAAAGCCAATGCCTATTGTTAAACCAGGTGAATTACTGGTTAAGCAAAACTACATGTCATTGGATCCGGCTATGTTTGGTTGGATGCAACCAGATACTGATAGCTATATTCCACCGGTTAATTTAGGCGATGTAATGCGCAGTAGTGGTGTTGGCGAGGTCGTTGAAAGTAATCATCCAGATTTTAAAGCGGGCGATCGCGTGATGGGGATGATGGGTTGGCAAGAGTACTTTGTCAGTGAAGGTAAAGGCTTAAACAAAATCGATGCACCACTCCCTGACGAAGCAATTTTATCGGTCTTTGCCCTACCAGGTTTAACCGCAACTCAAGGTTTATTTAATGTCGGCAAACCTAAAGCTGGCGAAACAATCATTGTCACGGGCGCAGCGGGCTCTGTAGGCTCGATTGTAGGGCAATTAGCTAAAGCTGATGGCTTACATGTCATTGGCGTTGTAGGCAGTGATGAAAAAGCTGACTGGATAGTGAACGAGCTTGGTTTTGATTCTGCAATAAATTATAAAAAAGCAGACTTAGCTGCTGAATTAGATAAGTTAGCTCCACAAGGGATTGATTTATTTTTTGAAAATACCGCAGGCCCGATTCAAAACCTAATTGTCGATAGAATGAATCCACATGGACGCGTCATGGTATGTGGACTGATTGCAGATTACAGTAAACAGACACCTGCCCCAGGACCGAGTTGGATGAATATCCTTAAACGACGCATTACGGTGCAAGGTTTTACTATGCCAGATCATTACGGCGAAGTACCAAGCCTATTAGAGAAGTTAACCCCTTATGTGCTGCAGGGTAAAATCAAACATCGTGCACACGTATTAGAAGGCCTTGAATCATCAATTGATGGGTTAAATTTATTCTTTAGCGGTGGCAACAAAGGTAAGTTGATGGTGAAACTGTAAGTCGGTTAAGTCGTTTCTCTCCGTCGACTTTTGCACTAATCGATTTCAGTGAGTTTTAAAAACCGCTTATTAGCGCTACATTCCCAAAATGTAGCGCTTTTTTATGCTCAGTTAACTCAACGACGTTATCAATGTCACAGCAGTCTGATGACTTAATAGCGGTTTTGGTTGGGAATAATCTTAATGTTGGCAAGAAGCTCATCCAGTATGTTACGAACAACCCTTTCTGCATCAGAGTAAATTGGATGTTGATGATTTGCTTGCAAGTAATAAATAGCGTAACTCAAGGAAGTCGGTAATAACTTATTAAGTCGCTGAGGCGCCTGGTAACAATAATATTCTTCATAATGATGGCTAGACAACTCATCGACCAGAATAACGCTATTGTCGGTCAGTAAATGATTCGCCAATATCGATTGTGACTCAGAGCGATATTTAAACCTAAACCCTTCCATTAAATCAGTGTTTTCTAGGATCCCCTTAATACGATTAATCCCACTGAGTATGACACCCGCAAAAACATGGTCTTTGAAACCACTATTTTCCATTCCCTCTTCAATCCATTTATTTTCCGTTCTGCTAACAAAAATGGGCTTTGATTCTCTAATAGGTATTTGTCTAATTTCTTTTGGTGCATTTAATGGAAACAGGTTAAAACCAATATGAACATCGCCATTGATAATTTGATCAAGAGTATGATCGTTCCAATGAACAAACGAAATTCTCGCCTTTGGCAAAATCTTTGAGCTGATCTCTACGAGTGGTTTTGAAATGATATCAATCAGTGGGCTGGAAATCGCAAATGTGATCTCGCCGTCAAAATCGGCCTGATTAAAAAACTCATCAGGATATAACTTTTTTTCTAATAACATCAGCTCAGCAGCTAAACCTTCACCAATCGTTGTTGCTCTAACAGTAGGCACTAAATGACCTTGACCCTTGATGAATAATGGATCGCCAGTTGCCTCACGTAACTTAGATAATATCTGGCTTACAGCTGATTGAGAGATACCTAATTTTGCCGCTGCACCAGTTGTACTACGCGTTATATACAATTCATTAAATACACGTAAATAGTTAAGGTTTATTTGATCTGAATACTTTACGTACATGCGTTAATCCTTGATAAATACGCCCTAATATTAGCATAGCTTATAGTTATTATAAGTAGCTCACGTCACAAGTGTTAACTAAGATTTGCGTCGTTTAAATGACAACGACATTTAGTTCACATATGTATCCAGGGGAAGCACGTGGCAAATCAGTTTACTGAAACCGAATTTAACAAAGAAAGTTTTTCGAGTGTGTTAAGACTATACCGTAAATCGTATCGTCTATCTCAACAAACTTTAGCTGATGATTTAGCGAATAATCACAGCCTGTTCAAAAACATAAACCAGTCAATGGTGAGTCTTTGGGAAAAAGGCACTATTCTGCCATCTTTAAATCGAAGAGTAGGTTTAGCGAACTTTTTTAACCAGTGTTATCAATACGACGAACATGAATTAAAAGTTATCAGAAAAGCTCGTAAAAATCGTATTCATGATGGTCAAATGCCAAACATTTACAATTACAGCATTAATCAAATTAAAGAATTTTGGTTTGATGAAATGGCTGAAGATGACAAAGAGTCGATATACCAAGCGCATAAAGTGCAAAGCGGTTACGACTTTAATGAAACCCTTGAACACATTGGATGTAAGCGTTTAAAGGTTGTATGTTTTTACTATAACAATTCACTTATCGGGCACCTTGCCTTTTGTGTTGCACAAAACGGCTACCTGAAACTGGCAAGTGTCGTGGCAATTGATAAAACTATTCGTATGAATATTTTCAAATTCATACAAACATTATCGTCAGAACTTGTACTGCTTTTACCAAGCTTCATTAACTATTATAGCCATTTGTTTAATGATATTTACCTTGAACAAGTGCCAACAAGCGGCCCAATCACCTTGCATAGCGCTAAGAGTGAGAGTTTGTTTAATAATCCATTTATTAAACATGTACTCAACGGTAACGATGACTTGGCATTACTTCGTTACGAGCAACATTACGACTAATCGCGCTTATTGTGTAAACAACGCATATTCGTGACGAAAGATAAACGCCTATCAAGTTATTGATAGGCGTTTTTGTTTTTAACTGAGCTGCTTATTACATTAATTCGGCCTTAAAACGATGATCCAGGTTGAGTGAGAAAGGCGATTTCTGCGGCAGTAGACTCTCTTCCTAAAATACTGTTTCGATGAGGATAGCGGCCATATTGCTTTATGATATCAAAGTGCTTTTTTTCAAACTGATAGTTTGATTCCAAGCCATCTTGATTAAATAAGACGAGTGCCTGCTGATGAATGACTTCAGACTCGCTATGCATATAAGGCATGTACAAAAAGCTACGTTCAGTTGTTGTTAACAGCTTATCTTGCCCCTGTGCTACGGCTTCTTGCGCTAATACCAACGCGAGTGTGTCTGATGCGAACGCTTTGGCAGAATCTCGGTACATATTTCTGGAGAATTGATCCAATACAATAATTTCCGCCAACCGACCTTGAGGCTGCTTTCGCCACTCATATAGTTCTCCAGTCATGGCTTGACTGTGTAACCTAGCAAATTTAGACATGATAATCCGATCGAACTCGTTGTCTTTTTTAAACCACATAGACTTGTCTATGTCATCAAACCAAAATGAAATCACTTGCTGAAAATCTGTCATCATTAGCGCCTTTAATAGTCTATTGTGTTCAATTTCAGTAACTTTACAATTGTATGCTAGATTTAACTTAATCGTTAATAATGATAAACAAGGGGTATCGATGACAAGCCCTGCTCAAAAAACAACCAGCGATACCATAAGGCAAGATCCACTTATTGAAAAAGTGCTCAAACGCTCACCATCTGATGTTGCATCAAGTTTCACTAATGAACAACTCCATGCCATAAAGATGTCATTGGGTCCTAATACTTGGGGCGGACACTTCGTAGATAAACGGGGAACATTCAAATTTCCTTTCATTAAGTGGCGTTTTTATTACGTGTTTTTACTAGGTAAAAACAAACGTGCCTATACTCGTCGAGAAAAGAACCTATCTATGCTGATGATGTTTGCTAGTGTCAGTGGCTTTATCATTATTAGTATGCTGTTTGGACTACTATTGTTGTACCTATTAAAATCGGCACTGGGTATCGACTTATTTCCTGATACGTCTTTAGGGATTTGGGACAGTGTTAAAAGTTACTTTGACTAAGGTAGCTGGTTAGATTTCTACAGGAGAATTGGACTCCATGAGCTGACATTGAGGGGGCATTTAACGAGCTAGTAGAATTTCTATTTCAGTAAACTAGCTTCAGAATCGTTAAAATTAAGCCTCTAATGGCGTTGCTACGTGAAATCAAAGGGAGTATCCCACTACAAAGTGAATTGTACGGACGGTGTAAACACAGAAATCATCTATATTTTACCACTATAGATTAATTCTACATCCTCAGCGCCCATTTAAGGGGCTGATAATTGTTTGCTAGAATGTGTAGCGAAGCGGAACCGAGCAAACTGTTAGCAGTCCCACTTTAAATTCTTGTTATGTTTCGTTGGTTAACACTTCAGGTTTTAGCTTTTCAAGTTGCGAGCTAACTTGCCTATATTTCTGCTGATAATCTGCTGCTGCATTTAAACAAGCTTCGGTGTAACCATCACTAACCTTATTTTCTTTACCCTCAAGCCACGCTTTAGATTTATCATGCTCTTTTTGCAATAGATCCGAGTAATGCTGTTTTAAGGTCAGGAGTGAATTTACACGTGAGATATCATTTGCTTTTTTAGCTTCTGACCAAGTCCACCTAGCATATAGTGCTGAGAGTAAAGCAACCAGAAAGGCACTAATTGCCATGTAATCTGAAAATTCCAAGTTAACCTCCATATCGACTCCGACCCAAAGAAACATAACAGCTTATTATACGGCTCGCCTGACAAAGTCGACCGTTTAAGTTATTGATTTATGTCATCTTACATTAGCTATCTTATTGATAAAGACAACAAACTCAACTTACAGAATCAAACAAACCTTGCTTGCTCTGAAAACTTGCAGCGTAGAAATAAGCCCTTAACGACCCGCTAGTGCTGATGCAGGAGCAATTTTAGTGGCTTTATAAGCTGGATAAATGGTCGCAAACAAGCTCATGACGAGTCCCATAGTGACCACTAATATCACATCTTGTTGTTGTAATTCAGACGGTAAAAAGTCGATAAAATAAATATCAGAAGCTAATAGCTGGATCCCAAAGGTTTGTTCAACAAAACTGGCTGTTGCGCTTAAGTTGGTTGCAAGCAGCACCCCAATACCAGCGCCAATGGTACAACCTAATAAACCGTTCAAGCCGCCTTGCATGATAAAAATCGCCATAACAGCGCCACGTTTTAAGCCCATGGTCATTAAAATTGCAATTTCAGCACTTTTATCTCTCACTGCCATCACTAAGGTAGACACGATATTAAAACAAGCCACTGCAATAACTAACGCCAGCACTAAGTACATCACCATGCGGACTAGTTGAATATCTTGATATAAATGCCCTTGTGAGCGAGTCCAGTTATTTAAGTGTAAATACTGACTTTGCGCATAGCCAAGATCGCGAGTAATTCTTGGCGCACTGAATACATTGTTAACGGTAATTCTAAGGCCGGTTGCTGAACCTTGGGGAATTTTTAATACGCTAGCAAGGTATGACATCGAAACATATGCCTGCGTCGATTCAATCTCGCCCCCTAAATCGTAAACGCCTGCCACAATAAATCGATGACTTTTAGCTGCTGACAATTTATTAGATTGGCTCATGTCCGGCGTATACATAGATAATGTATCGCCAACACTTAAGCCAAGCTTGTCTAATAGACTGCGACCTAAGACAATATTGTTTACTGGCTCAGCCAACGCATTCCAGGCAGCGGCCGGCATAAACTCTGCGAGTGTTGATACTTTTTGCTCAAATTCAGGTTCAATACCGTTAAGCTCAATACCTTGAAAACCACCCGGCTTTTGCACGAGTCCTTGCATCCGAATAAAAGGCGCTGTGGCGACGATTTCGGGCATATCTTTAGCTGTTTCTGCAATAGACTGCCAATCATGTAAAGGCTCATTCACACTGAGCAACTCGCCATGAGACACTACACCTAACAAACGTTGTTCAAGCTCTCGCTCAAAACCGTTCATGGCGGATAACACCAAAATAAGTACCGCAACACCCAGTGCGATACCCGCTGTGGAGGCAAATGAAATAAACCCAATGAAACCATTCGATTGTCTAGCCCGATAAAAACGCCAACCTATTGTGAGCGGCAGTAATGATTTCATTAACTATTATCCATCGCAGTTGACTCAGCTTTTGCAGCAAGAGGATTATTAGCCCCCGTTAAAGACTGCAATACACCGTCTTTCATCGTTAGCTGTCTATCCATCTTTTCAGCCAGCTTATAATCATGAGTGACCACAACAAATGCAGTCCCTAATTGCTGAGCAAGTTCGCGAATAAGCAAATACACACTGTCGCCACTGTTAGCATCCAAATTACCCGTTGGCTCATCTGCAAGCACTAGCTTAGGCTTATTAATAAGCGCTCTAGCAATCGCGACGCGCTGACGCTCTCCGCCTGAAAGCTGCGCAGGGATATGCTGTAATCTATGCCCAAGGCCGACTCTTTCGAGTAATTCAGTCGCTTCTTTCAAGGTTTGCTTTTTATCTCGGCCTTGAATAAATGCTGGCATTGCCACATTTTCAAGTGCTGAGAACTCAGGTAACAAATGATGAAATTGGTAAATAAACCCTAAATCTTGATTACGTATTTCGGCCTGACGAGTGGCGCTTAATTGATAGAGATTTTCACCATCAAGCAAGACTTCGCCAGCGGTAGGAATATCTAAGGTTCCCATGATATGCAATAAGGTACTTTTACCCGAACCAGAGCTACCAACAATGGCAAGTTGTTCGCCTTTATACACATTCAAATCAACATTCGTCAGCACTTTGGTGGTGGTTTCACCATCATGAAACTGTTTGCTTACGTTACTGACTTGCAATATCACTGAAGCTTCTTTTTTCATTATTCATATCTCAATGCGGTTGCTGGCTGAACGCGTGCAGCGGTTAATGCTGGGTAAATCGTGGCAATAAGCGTCATCGCCAAGGTGCCAACAACAATAATAGCGATTTGGGTAACCGAGATCTCGACCGGTAACATTTGCCCTGCTCCCAATACTGAAATGCCTAATACGCCCAAAATAATATTTAAATTTAAGGTGATGGTAACACCAGCCAGCGCCCCTAATGCCAGACCAATAATCGCATTAAGCGAGCCCTGCACAATAAAGATATTCATCACTGCCTGAGTAGTTAACCCTTGGGTTTTTAATACCGCCACATCAGTGGTTTTATCTATAACCATCATTACTAACGCTGACACAATGTTAAACGCTGCAACAGCGACAATCAGCGATAACATCAATGACATCATGTTTTTTTCCATTTTGACCGCAGCGAATAAATGGCCAAAACTTTCACGCCAATCTCGGGTTGTGATATCAATGTTCTGCTGTTTAAGTTCTGCGGCAATACTTTCACCCATTTGCGGCGCAGCGAACGGATCGGCCAAATACACTCTAAGCTCATTGATTTCATTTGGCTTTAAGCGCATTAATCGTCTTGCGTCTGTGTAATGAATATAAGCTAATGCTGAATCGACTTGCGAGCCCATCTCAAATACACCCGCTACAGTAAATTTTCGCTGGCTTGGCACAGGACCGAGTGGCGAATACACCACACCATCACCACTAAGTAGTCTGACTCTGTCACCGATATTGATGGATAACTTTCTCGCTAATTCACTGCCAAGTACAATATTGTAACTACCCGGTGTCAGCTGCTCAAACGCACTGGAATAGGTATTAGCGATTATGGCCGACAAGTTTTGTTCATATTCAGGAAATACGCCATAAACTTGCACAGCACTGATATTCTGACTGGATTGCACCATGGCTTGAGTGGTTACAGTAGGTGCTAACCCATGCACTTGAGATTGGGCAGTTAATGATTGCGTCTGTTGCTGCCAATCACTAAAACCTGCGTCATTAACTAGGGTTAACTGCGGCACAGCACCTAAAATTCGCTCTTTGAGTTGCCCTTCTAGACCGTTCATCACTGAGCTAACAATAATCAGCGCAGCGACACCTAAAAAAATACCCGAAACAGCAAAAAAAGTAATGAAAGATGCAAAAGCATTGGCTTTTCTTGTGCGCCAATAGCGGTAACCTATAAACAGTGAAAACCGAAAATTCATAAAGGAAAGCACATCCCAAGTTTGTAAGGCGAATAAAACGGCATTATTTGTATATTGTTTAATATAAAACAGCAGTTTATTTACGCAAGCGGGTTAAAACTTGCTAAATGATAAAGATGGGCATGATAATAGGGGTATTAGTTTGATAAATAAAGAGGCAAACCTTGTTCACTGAATCTAATGCATACTTTACTGTGCCTCATCAATTCAATGTCTACCTAGAATCTTGGCCAGAATCCAAAGGTATTCCGACTGAAGCTGACTTGCGCTCAATGCAATCTGTAGGGTTGAAACTACTGTCTGAAGTTAAAGAGCTTGAAGCCAGTTGCCTTTTACAATTGAGAGGCTTAGACAATGATGCTAAGGCGGTTGTCGACTTTCTCAAACTTCAGTCTCGCAAAGTCGATTTAGTGTTACATCATGTGTTAGAAAAAGAAGTGCAAACGGGTGACAAGTTCCTGGGTTCTCACTTTGGCGGCAGTGGTATTAGCTTAACTTCAGACACTGCGTTAAATGTCGGTGATTACTTTAAAACCTCAATCTATATCAGTAGCGAGTTAGTTGCCATTTTATGTTTATGCCAAGTAACCCAATGCCAGCGTATTGAAAACGAGTCACAAACTGGCTCATACAACATCAGTCTAGAATTCAGTCAAATACTGGATGCGGATGTCGAGCAACTGGTTAAAGCCAGCCTAAATGTTCAACAAAAGATGTTAAAGATGCGCAAGCAAAGCCGCCAACAAAGCGTTGAATAACGAATTTTCCTGCAACTTCGTTTTTGCTCGCATATAATAGCTGCCAGACATTTAAGGTAACGGGGAAAGCTTGCCTTAATTAACACCAGTTTGAAGGTTTTTAATATACTCAAACATCATCAAACTGGGTGAATCACACATTTAAAGAAGCCAACTTAATAATTCAATGAAGAATTTTAACGTTTTAACACCGCCTAGTGTCAAAAAAGGCCAGCAATTTCAGACATTATCAACCCTAGGGGGCGTCTCTCAAGCCGTCACTCTCGCAAGTTTAATTGCTCAACATCCTGGTACCAGTTTAATTGTCACCAGTGATACCCCGAGTGCATTACAACTTGAAGTTGAGCTAGCCTACTTGTTATCTCAGTCTGATGTGAATGTGTGTTTATTTCCCGATAGAGAAACCCTGCCTTATGACAGTTTTTCACCCCATCAGGATTTGATTTCCCAGCGATTAGAAACCTTAGCGCAAATGAGCCAAAGCCAACACAATGTCATTATTGTGCCGGTGAATACATTAATGGTGAAACTGCCGCCAAAATCGTTTTTAACCGCCAATGTGATGTTGCTGAAAAAAGGCGACACTTATAGCTTGCAGCAAGTTAGGCAACATCTTACCGATACTGGCTACTACTCAGTTGACCAAGTCTACGAGCACGGCGAGTTTGCCATTCGCGGCTCGATTATGGACATTTTCCTGACAGGATCTGATGAGCCACTGCGTATTGAATTGTTTGACGATGAAGTCGAGTCGATTCGTTATTTCGATGTTGATACCCAACGTTCGAAACAGGAAGTTGATGCAGTACGTATGTTACCCGCTAAAGAGTTTCCAACGGATGCTGCCGGTATCGAAGGCTTTAGACAACGCTACCGTCGCCGCTTTGAAGTGATTTCCAAAGAAGCCGAGTCAGTTTATCAGTTAGTTAGTCGCAACTTAATGCCAGCAGGGATAGAAAACTATCTGCCACTGTTTTTTGATGATTCAGCCAACTTGTTTGACTATTTACCTGCTGACACTCAGCTAATGACGCTGGGTGATATTGAGCAGGCAAGCCAACATCACTTAAATGAAATCAATGCGCGTTATGAAGACAGACGTGTAGATCCATTAAGGCCACTCCTTGCGCCGCAAGAGTTGTATTTACTGATTGATGAACTGTTCGCGAATTTTAAAAACTACCAACGTTCACAGTTGGCATTAGGTACTGAAGACAATGCTAAAGCACAATCTGCCAATGTCTCAGCCCTACCTGACATCAATGCGAATCATAAATTAAAGCAGCCACTGATCAATCTGCAACAATACAGTGAAACTCATAAACAATTGGTATTTTGCGCCGAATCAGAAGGTCGACGCGAAGCACTTATCGAGCTTTTAGCCAAGATAGGTATTAAACCAAAACTGTTTGACCACCTTGATGATTACCTTAACGCTAAAACCGCTAAAGACAGGATTGGTCTTGTTGTATCGCCACTCTCACGAGGCTGTATTATTCATGACTCGCCTAAAGGCGAAGTCAGTGTCATCTGTGAAACTGAATTATTTGGTCAACGTATTTCGCAGCAACGCCGCCGTGAAAAACAAAAACAAGTCAGCTCTGATGTTCTAGTTAAAAACCTCGCTGAACTTAAAGTCGGTGAGCCGATTGTGCACTTGGAGCACGGCGTAGCCCTTTACAAAGGCTTAGTAACCCTTGATACCGGCGGCTTAGTCGCTGAATATTTACAGCTTGAATATACTGGCGGCGATAAGCTCTATGTACCTGTTTCATCACTGCATCTCATTAGCCGCTACAGTGTTGGCGCTGATGAAACGCCTAGCTTAAACAAGCTAGGAAACGAAACTTGGGCTAAAGCCAAGAAAAAAGCCATTGAAAAAATTCGAGATGTCGCAGCTGAGCTTTTAGATGTCTATGCCCGCAGACAAGCTCGACCTGGCGATGCGATGAAAATCGAAGCTGAGGAATATGCCCAGTTTGCCCAAGGTTTCCCATTTGAAGAAACCGTCGATCAAGAAACTGCTATTGAAGCCGTGTTAACTGACATGCAAACCCCAATGGCAATGGACAGATTAGTCTGTGGTGATGTGGGCTTTGGTAAAACTGAAGTCGCCATGCGCGCCGCATTTGTTGCCGTTAACGCAGGCAAGCAAGTGGTTGTGCTGGTGCCAACTACCCTACTTGCCCAGCAGCATTACGAAAACTTCAAAGACCGCTTTGCCGATTGGCCTGTAGTCATTGAAGTGATGTCACGTTTTCGCTCAGCCAAAGAACAGAACCAAGTATTACAACAGCTATCTGAAGGCAAAGTCGATATTGTCATCGGTACTCACAAATTACTTCAAGCTGAAGCTAATTTTGATAATTTAGGCTTATTGGTTATTGATGAAGAACATCGCTTTGGTGTACGTCAAAAAGAGAAAATTAAAGCCTTACGTGCCAATGTCGATATTCTCACATTAACCGCGACCCCAATCCCGCGTACCTTAAACATGGCCATGTCTGGCATGCGTGATTTATCAATCATTGCTACGCCACCAGCAAAACGTCTCGCAGTGAAAACCTTTGTGCGTGAGTATGATATTGCTACCGTCAGAGAAGCTATCTTGCGTGAAATATTGCGTGGTGGTCAGGTTTACTTCCTGCATAACAATGTTGAGACCATTGAAAAGTGTGCTCAAGACATTCGTGATTTATTGCCTGAGGCCCGTGTTGTTACCGCTCATGGCCAAATGCGCGAGCGTGAGCTTGAAAAAGTGATGTCAGAGTTTTATCACCAACGCTTTAATGTGTTGGTGTGTACCACCATCATTGAAACCGGTATTGATGTACCGAGCGCAAACACAATTATCATCGACCGTGCCGATAAGTTCGGCTTAGCGCAACTGCATCAATTACGTGGTCGTGTTGGCCGCTCACACCATCAGGCTTATGCGTATTTAATGACCCCGCACCCAAAACTAATGAGTGCTGATGCCCGTAAGCGCCTTGCTGCAATTGATGCCCTAGAAGATTTAGGTGCAGGTTTCATGCTAGCGACACAAGATTTAGAGATTCGCGGTGCAGGTGAACTGCTCGGTGATGAGCAAAGCGGTCATATTTCTAAAATTGGTTTTAGCTTATACATGGAAATGCTTGAATCAGCAGTGAAAGCGTTAAAAGAAGGGAAGGAGCCTTCACTCGCTTACATGCTTAATTCACAGTGTGAAGTTGATTTGCGTATCCCAGCATTGTTACCTGATGACTATGTCTCTGACGTTAATATGCGTTTATCTTTATATAAACGCATTGCCAATTGTGAAACCGAAAAAATGCTTGATGAACTTAAAGTTGAGTTTATCGACCGCTTTGGATTACTGCCAGATCCAACCCGTAACTTGATGGAGCTAACCTTATACAAACATCAAGCGACGGCGTTAGGCGCCAGTAAAATTGAGATGCATGCAAAAGGTGGCAGCATTGAATTTACTGACGATCATAAAATCGATCCTATGTTTATCATTGGTTTATTACAAAGTCAGCCACAAATTTATCGAATGGAAGGCTCAAATAAGTTAAAGTTCACTATGCCTGCAGAAACCAGTAAACAACGTCTAGACTTAATCAAGACTCTGCTAGAGCAATTAGCTAAACACCGTATTGGAGAAACTAAATAGTGCTGCGTAACTTTGCTATTTCCATTGCCGCTTTAACAGCGATGACTGCGTCGATTAATGCTCAAGCTAAATCTTGGTTTGAGGTTGAAGTCTTCGTATTTGAAAGACAGTCAAACAGTCTCGAGCAGTGGCAAGAAAACACTGCAACCCCTGCTAATCGCAAAAATATCGATTTAATCACGCCCATGATCAGTAATGATATTACTGGCGTTGCACTTGGGCTAACCGGTTGTACCTCAACCGACTGGACAAGCAGCGAAGTCGATTGCCAAGACCCCTTAGTTAGCGCCAACAAAACCACATTCCCAAGCCAAGTACCGTTTTCGATTGCTGCTGAATCGCCGCAAGTGGCGTATTTGGGTGAAGGGCCGTTATTGTTAGCCGAGTCTCAAAGTGAATTTGCAGAAATAATCAGCACCGTCCGTCGAGAAAAAGACGTTCGTAGCTTACTGCACATCACTTGGCAACAAGATATGCAGTCACGTAATCGCGCTAAGCCAATTCGTATTTTTGCCGGTAAGGATTTTTCAGAGCAATTTGATTACGCCGGTAATCCAGTCGCTGAAGAAGTTGATGATGAATTTTCAACGTTTGATTTCACATCGTCATTTGGCAGCTTTGTTGATGAACCTCAAACCAAGCCAGTGTGGGAGCTTGACGGTAATATCAATATTTACTTAAGTCATTATTTGTTTATTGAAACTAAGTTAGCTTTACGCAAACCGATTCAAAAGCAAACCAATCAAAGTGACTATTATCAATACAGTGTTGATGCCAATGATGAAAAAGTCATGAGTCCATTTTTACAATCAATACCTATGGTGCAAAACCGCCGAGTAAGATCTGGTGAAGTACATTATTTTGATCACCCAAATATGGGGATTATTATGCAAATCAGAAAGATGGAACAACCTACTACGACAAAGCCAGCAGAATTAGTACTTGAAGATGATTCACTGACTGAATTAAATGCTGAAGCTGTAACTGAATCGATGGCTTCTGGTATCAATTCGACTCAACGCCAGCTTAATTAATAGCGGTCTTGATTAAACGTTAGTAAGCCACTTTAGCAAAAATTAAAACCGAATGGGTAGTATT
>NZ_JBFRJJ010000006.1:0-30984 GCF_041468785.1 Shewanella sp. 10N.286.52.E4 | reverse complement strand
AATACTACCCATTCGGTTTTTTTACATAAAAAAACAGCTAATCATTCGATTAGCTGTATAAAGCAAAAATTTGCATAATATGACATTGATATAAGTGAATTTAAGTCGCATGTTAAATTCACTTGTATCATTTTGTAACACACTCGTATCATATTTGCTAACTATCAGGAGTTAACTGCTTAGCAATTAACCAACCAGCGATGTAGAATCACCTATTAGCCCTTTCATAGTTCACGCTTACTCCAAAAAACTAGCTTAAGATTTGCTTGGCTAGCATTTGCGCTTTTTCCCAACGGTCAGTTGAACCAAGACCAATCATCACTTGCGCCATATCCGCTTTTAAGCCTTGAGCATTCGACGCTGGTCCCTTTTCAGGCCATGAAAACTCTGACAGCAAGGTTTTAACGCCTTCAGGATCGTTACATACCAAAATCATATCGCAGCCAGCCGATAAAGCGGCTTGGGCACGCCCCAAATAATCCCCTGCAAACGAGGCACCTTTCATGCCTAAATCATCTGAGAAAATAACCCCGTCAAAGGCGAGTTCCTGACGTAATATGTCTTGCAGCCAATAAGACGAAAAGCCAGCAGGATTAGGATCAACCTGTTTATAAACCACATGAGCAGGCATCACACCATTCAATTGTTTTTTCTCCATCAGCTGCTTGAAAGGTTGCATATCAAAGTTAAAGATTTCATCTTTACTGCGATTATCTTCAGCCATTGCCACATGCGTATCCGCTTTCACGCTGCCATGGCCGGGAAAGTGTTTACCCACCGCAGCCATACCGGCTTGATTCATACCTTCAATAAAAGATTCAGCCAATAAACCCACTTCTTTAGGTTTAGCGCTAAAGCTGCGCTTACCAATAACATCGCTGACACCATTAACATCCAGAACTGGCGCAAAACTTAAATCAATATCGCAAGCGACCAATTCAATCGCCATTAAAAAGCCAAGTTCTCGACTCCAGCGCTGCGCTAATGCCATATCCCCTTTAGCTGCAGGTAAGATATCTCCCATCGCAGGTATCAGAGTAAACTCTTCTCTAAAGCGCTGCACACGCCCGCCTTCATGATCCACTGCTATCAATAAATCTGCACGAATTTCACGAACTGATTTTACTAACTCAATTAACTGCGCTTTATTAGAAAAATTGCGGGAAAATAATATAATTCCTCCCACCTGTTGATGCTGTAATAAAGCGGCTTCTTCCTCGCTGACACTCAGGCCAGCTAAATCCATCATTAAATAACTCACGCTAACTCCTATTATTGCCTTAACGTCACGGGCTTGATTGTCCATATTACAAAAAAGTCGCCACTGTGATCTGGGTTACAATTACTTCAACTAATCTGAAGTGCATCGCATAAAAAAATCTAATGAACGATCTAATAAAAAGTATGGGATACTCAATTAAATAACAGACGAAATTTGAAAACCGTCAGGCAAATACTGCTTTAAAATCTGTATGTAATATTGACTATTATGCAGAGAAACAGTGGCTAGAGATACAGTTTACCAAGAATTGTTAATCTGATTTATAGCTGTGATATTCGCCGCGGTAAAATAATAAACGACTATAATAAAAACGACTGAGTATTAAGGTTGATAACAATGATTAGCGTATTTGATATGTTCAAAATCGGTATTGGGCCCTCAAGCTCCCATACTGTCGGACCAATGAAAGCGGGTAAGCTGTTTATGCAGCATTTAGCAAACCAAGGTTTGTTACAGAATACCGATGAATTACGTTCAGAACTGTTTGGCTCATTAGGCCAAACAGGTAAAGGTCATGGTACTGGTAAAGCGGTTATTCTTGGTCTTATGGGTGAAGCCCCTGATACCGTCGATACTGATGCTATTGATAACATTCTTGAACAAGTATCCGCTAATCAAACACTGATACTCGCAGATGGTCGCTCAGTTAAATTTACTCGCGACAATGGTATTACCTATCATCGCCGTAAAAGTCTTCCTGCACATGCTAACGCCATGACGTTATATGCCTATAGCCAAGGCGAATGCATTTATGAACGTACTTACTACTCCGTTGGCGGTGGTTTCATTCTTGATGAAGATGAAATAACCCAAACCAATGCATCCCCTGCCACGCCGATAAAATCTGCGCCTTATGATTTTGACTCAGCCAGTCAATTGTTGGATCTTTGCTGTGATAATGGGTTAAGTATTTCATCGCTGATGATGGCAAATGAGTTAAGTATCGCCTCAGAAGATGATGTTAAACAGGGTTTGTGGGAAATTTGGCAAACCATGAAAGACTGTATTGAACGCGGTTATCAAAAAGAAGGCATGCTACCTGGCGGATTAAAGCTTCGCCGGCGTGCTCCAGCGTTATATCGTCGCTTACAAGCTGAAGGCCGCAATAATATGGACCCATTAACCGCGATGGATTGGGTCGATTTATTCGCTTTATCAGTCA
Organism: Shewanella sp. 10N.286.52.E4; assembly: GCF_041468785.1. Classification (NCBI taxonomy): domain Bacteria; kingdom Pseudomonadati; phylum Pseudomonadota; class Gammaproteobacteria; order Alteromonadales; family Shewanellaceae; genus Shewanella; species Shewanella sp. 10N.286.52.E4. The sequence continues at coordinate 28,540 of NZ_JBFRJJ010000006.1, read as the reverse complement.
ATGAGCAAAATGCTGCTGGTGATAGAGTGGTTACCGCACCAACCAATGGCGCAGCGGGAATTATTCCTGCCGTACTTTGCTATTACCATACCTTTGTTCAAGAAGTCGATATGGATGTTTGTTGTCGTTACTTATTAACTGCAGCAGCAATTGGTATTTTGTATAAGAAAAATGCATCTATTTCTGGCGCTGAAGTTGGCTGTCAGGGCGAAGTTGGCGTGGCATGCTCAATGGCCGCAGCAGCGCTCACTGAAATTATGGGCGGCACTGTCGAACATGTAGAAAATGCCGCTGAAATAGGCATGGAGCATAACTTAGGCTTAACCTGCGATCCTGTAGGCGGGCTAGTGCAAGTGCCTTGTATTGAACGTAATGCCATGGGTGCGGTTAAAGCGATTAATGCTTCACGTATGGCGCTTCGTGGTGACGGTAATCATAAAGTCAGTTTAGATAAAGTGATTAAAACCATGATGGATACCGGCAAAGATATGCGCAGCAAATACAAAGAAACTGCCAAAGGCGGTTTAGCGGTGAATATTGTCGAGTGTTAATGAGATAATATTATCTCACTGATATAGTTGATGAATAATAGTTGATGAATAATATTTGATGAATAAAAGAGGCTTAACAGCCTCTTTTTTAAAGCTTAAATCTTTCTTCCACTTTTTCCCCAGCGAAAGAAACTCTAATCCAAGCCTTACAGATTTGCCCTTGAATCATTTCCAGCGCTATTCCCTATATTTTTTACTTCACCTTTGCTTCTCAACTAACTAGTGATACTTTACGCTAAATAGTCAACTTTATTGAATGATTGAAACAGGAGTTTCAGGAAATATTTATGGATAAATTATCAGACAAAAGTAGTTACTTAGTGATTACCGCAATTACCCTTCTTGGATTAGTTTATAACATCATCGATAAGGATATTATTGGTTCTACCATTTTTTTAGTGCTGGTTATCGCCATCGCTTCAACTGCAGTTATCAAAAAAGTCATTAATGCTAAAAGTCCAAAATAATCAATTCTATAAATAAAAACAAATTAAAAAATTCAGTTTTTACTAACAGGAATTAATTGAAATGGATTTTAAAAACGTTTTCAAAGCTGACTCAGTCGTTAAAACACTCCTACTTTGTGTATTAACCATTGGGATATATTTTATTTATAAGCTTTATCAATTCTCAACTCAGATAAACAACAATACCCAGCTAGAAATATCATCTACATTTATGGCTATTACAATAGCTTTATTTACCATGTCATTGAGCAGCCTAATTTACGCCATTATCAATTTACATGATCCTCTGATACTGAAAGGCTCCATTGGTATTCATGTCATCTCTACTGTTTTTGATATGGTATGGATATTTATGGTTCGTAATAGAATTAACAGCCTATCAGCTTCGAACAAAGGCGACCGACTTTGGTTAGACCCAATATTTACCTCTTTTTTTCATGTTATTTATATGCAACATACGATAAACCAAGGCCTATCTAATTCTGCTAACTTGATACCTGATTAACTTAAGAGTCACTCTAAATATGAAAGAAGTGTTCAACTTTATCGTAAATCTTGCTTAATCATTATGTTCTATACTAGCCATTAAATAAAATGCTCATGGTTAAAAGAGGTGTTAAGTGCCAATACAAACAACTGAATTCATTGCTTTAGATTTCGACGTGCCAACAACATTCATCACCAGAAATTTCTACTTTAGAATGCTCGAACCAAGTGTGGCTAAACAAGATTACGACGCTGTAATGTCAAGCATTAAACGTTTAAGGTATCTTTTTGGTCCAAGTTCCGTTTGGCCACAAAACTCCATGACACTCGAAGAAAACACCGCTAGCTTGAAAGTCCATCAGCAAGAATTTAACTCAAGAACAGCATTTGCCTATTCGGTGTTTAATAAGTCAAATACTCGCTGTCTTGGGTCTGTATACATTGATCCAAGTCAATCACCAAATTATCACTGCGAAGTTTATTTCTGGATTAGGGATGATAATGTTTATTTAGAAAACGATCTTTATGACACGATTAATCATTGGCTTAAAAATAGCTGGCCGTTTACCAAAATAGTATTTCCTGGAAGAAGTGTAGAGTGGAAATCATGGTCTAAAGAAATAAACAATAACCGATAAGTACATACATTCAATGAGCCCAAATAATAACAACTCAACCATTCAAAGCTCGATAATGTTCAGTACAACAATGCAACAACAGTTCATGCTGCGAGCATTAGCAATATCACATAAGGCTTTGCCAAAATGTCAGCCAAACCCGCCTGTTGGTTGTGTACTAGTAACAAATAATGAGATTGTCGCCGAAGGTTTCACGCAGGAGATTGGTCATAATCACGCAGAAATAGAAGCTCTGAAAGCATATTCTAGCGATATGTCTAATTCTATTGTAGGCGCTATGTCAGATGTCATTGCTTATGTCACCCTTGAGCCTTGCGCGTTTATTGGTCGCACTCCTGCATGCGCTAATGCCATTATTGAGTCAGGAATAAAGCACGTCATAGTCGCAATGTTAGATCCTGATGCTAGAAATAGCGGTAAAGGGATCAGTATCCTCGAAAAAGCCGGCATTACTGTTGAAGTCGGATTATGTCATCAGCAAGTAAGCCGTTTTTTATCACCTTATTTAAATAAATCATACCCGCTTTCATAAAGGCCAATATTCATTACCCGCCCAGCTTTTTTACGCTCACAATTTAGCCCTTCTCAAGATGATTTTTAAGCCAAAGTATGTTTGTATGAATTAACAGCAAATCGATTTTTTAATTAAGTTAATAATTTAGCCAAAGGGTTAGTAATGAAAAATATTATCTGCGATATTGATGGCGTTTTACTGCATGACAACAAACTCATTCCTGGAAGTGATACTTTTATCCATAGAGTACTAGAACAAGGTAATCCGCTCGTTATTCTTACCAACTACCCTGTACAGACGGGGAAAGATCTGCAAAATCGACTTGGCGCAGCTGGAATTAATGTACCTGAAAGCTGTTTTTATACCTCTGCAATGGCAACTGCGGATTTCTTAAAGCACCAACAAGGTAATAAAGCCTATGTTATCGGTGAAGGTGCCCTAACCCATGAGCTCTATAATGCGGGCTTTACCATTACAGACATCAACCCTGACTTTGTTATTGTGGGTGAAACTCGTTCATTTAACTGGGACATGATCCATAAAGCCTCTGGGTTTATTGCCAATGGCGCGCGTTTTATTGCAACAAACCCTGATACTCACGGCCCAGCATACAGCCCAGCTTGCGGCGCATTGTGCTCTCCGATTGAGCGGATAACAGGTAAAAAGCCATTTTATGTTGGCAAACCAAGCTCGTGGATCATACGTTCAGCGTTAAACCATATTAAAGGCCATTCAGAAAATACCGTGATTATTGGTGACAATATGCGCACTGATATTTTGGCAGGTTTCCAAGCTGGACTTGAAACAATTCTGGTCACTAGCGGCGTCAGCCAAATGGGCGATATTGATAAAGAACCTTTCAGACCCAACCACGTTTTTAAATGTGCTGGCGATATTGATGTTGTCTAAAGTATTAACTTTGCTGGAACATGGCAACTAAATCTAATTTAATATAACGAGCTTTAAGAGTATGTCAGCAAGGTTTTATGTTGTGATGCTCTTTAAAAACCATCTAAATCAGTAGAATCTGCTACATCTTCATTCGGTTAACATTAGGTAACATAATTTCAAGCTTATGCTCTTGTTTGCTGCATAAGCTTGATACATCATGCGTTGATAGCATTAGGCTAGTTGCCCGAAAATACTTAGTGTACATTACTAATCATTTTATCGTTTATAGACCTCTAGTAATAAGCTTATAGAAACGAACATGCAGTCAGTGCATTGTGATTCTAATACCATAATGTTCCAATAATACTTAAAAATAACAATAGGATGACCTATGAAACACTTGCTCCCTTTTTGCGCATTAGCGTTATTAAGCGCCTGCAGCCCTCAAAGTGCTGATGAGCAAACCTCTGCACCTTCAACAATCAACAGTGCTTCAGCTGCCGCAAGCCAAGTCACTTTTGATGAAGCACGTTTTAGAAAAGATATTAAAACCCTTTCTTCAGATGAGTTTGAAGGGCGCGCCCCGACCACTAAAGGCGAAAAACTCACATTAGATTATTTATCTGCAGCCTTTAAAGAAATGGGCTTAGATACCACTTATCAAGACAGTTACTTACAACCTGTGCCTATGGTGAGTTACACCGCTAGTGAATCACAACAAATTAGCTTAGCTGGCATGACCATGGAAAACCGTAAGGATATTGTCCTAGGTACACGCCATGATAAAGGTGGCGTAGACATCAATAATGCACCATTAGTCTTTGTAGGGTACGGCATAAACGCACCTGAATATCAATGGAATGACTACCAAGACATAGACATGAAAGGGAAAATCGCGGTGATCATGGTCAATGACCCAGGGTTTGCTCACCCTGAGTCAGATAAGTTTAATGGCAAAGCGATGACTTACTATGGTCGCTGGAGCTATAAATTTGAAGAAGCTAGCCGACAAGGCGCGTTAGGCGCAATCATCATTCATGACACCGCGCCAGCATCTTACCCCTGGTCGGTGGTAGAAAATAGCTGGACTGGCGCTCAACAAGATTTAGTTTTCAGTAAAGAAGTACAAGATCAACGTATCACGGTAGAAGGCTGGATGACGTTAGATAGTGCGACCGCCATATTCAAAACAGCGGGTTTTGAACTAACAAACCTCATGGCTCGCGCATCAGACAGTGCTATAAACCTAGACTTGAAACAAACAGCAGACATCGCTTTCACTAGCGAAGCTGAGTACGCCGATAGTTACAATGTCGTCGCTACTCTACCCGGTAAAAACGCCGCTGCTGAACATATATTATTTACCGCTCATTGGGACCATATTGGCATCGATTTGACCAAAGATGGCGATAATATTTATAACGGTGCATTAGATAATGCATCAGGCACCGCTGGGATACTAGAAATCGCTCGCCAGTTTGCCAAGCAAGCACAGCAAGGTAATAGGTTAAACCGATCAGTGACCTTTATTGCGACTACAGGCGAAGAACAAGGCCTATTAGGTTCACGCTATTACGCTGCCAACCCAATTTATCCAATAGATAAAACAGTTGCCGTATTTAATCTTGATAGCACCAATGTGTATGGTAAAACCCAAGATTACACTATTGTAGGTAAAGGCCAGTCGGAGCTTGAAGCCTATTTAATAGATGTCGCTAAAGGCCAAAATAGAACAGCAACCCGTGAGCGAAACCCTGCATCAGGTGGTTTTTTCCGCTCTGATCATTTCAGTTTTGCAAAACTTGGCGTGCCGGCAGTGTTTGCAGGCGGTGGTAGTGTGCCTCTAGATGATACAACCGCACAGTATAAACAAGCGATGCAAGCACAAATGAAAGGGTGTTATCACAACGTTTGTGATCATTACCGAGCTGACTGGGATTTATCAGGCGCATTACAAGATTTAGCCGTTTACTATCAAGCTGCTGAAACATTAGCCAATAATGGGGATTGGCCAGGTTATTACAAAGGCTCCGAATTTAACAGTTTGCGCCCTGCTAAAGATTAAACTACGAAAGTTTCATCCCTAAAGCCTAAAATCCCTTGTGATAATGTTCACAAGGGATTTTTTTTTAAATTTACGAAAAATAAATACATATTTTAATCTTTAGAATTTATCTCTCTCTGATTCAATATTCTCAAATCGAAATGGCAAATTCAGAGAGTAAAATCAATATTCATCAATAATATCGTTACAAGTTTAACCGATCCTCAAAATGACAGTACAAAAACAAAGATTAACCACACCCAAAACCACCTTTTGTTGAGAATAATTTAAAAATCAGCATTGAACATTGTAAAAAATGCTGTCAAAGTGAATCCCAGATAAAGATTATTACGATTCGAAGTACAATTTCTGGAGCCACATTATGTGTTCAATTTTTTCAATTTTAGATATTCAATCAGACGCTAAAGAATTGCGTCAAGTGGCTTTAGAAATGTCGAAGCTATTACGTCACCGTGGACCAGATTGGTCTGGTGTATATGCAGATGATAAAGCGATTCTGGCTCATGAGCGCCTTGCCATTGTTGACGTTGATCACGGAGCTCAGCCATTAATCAGCGAAGATGACAGTATCGTTTTAGCAGTGAATGGTGAAATTTATAACCATAAACAACTTAAAGAAGAGTTAGGTGAAAAGTACCGATACAAAACCAACTCAGACTGTGAAGTCATCTTAGCTTTATACCAAGAATACGGTGTAGACTTTCTCGACAAGCTAAACGGTATTTTTGCTTTCGTTCTATACGATAAAACAAAAGATGCCTTTTTAATTGGTCGTGATCACATGGGGATTATTCCCCTTTACTCTGGTCGTGACAGCTTAGGAAACTACTACATTGCCTCTGAAATGAAAGCACTGATGCCAGTATGTAAAACAGTTGAAGAATTTAAACCTGGTCATTATCACTACTCTAAAGATGCTGATTTAACTCAATACTATCAGCGTGATTGGCGTGACTACGATGCAGTTAAAGATAACCCTGCTAGCAAAGAAGAGTTACGTGATGCCCTAGAAGCTGCAGTAAAACGTCAGCTGATGTCTGATGTGCCGTACGGGGTATTATTATCAGGCGGTTTAGATTCATCCGTTATTTCAGCGATTACGCAAACCTTTGCTAAACGTCGTATTGAAAATGACAGTGAAACAGATGCATGGTGGCCACAACTGCATTCATTTGCCGTAGGTTTAGAAGGCGCACCAGACTTAATTGCAGCGAAAAAAGTTGCTGACGATATTGGTACGATTCACCATGAAATCCACTTCACTTTCCAAGAAGGTTTAGATGCGATTAAAGAAGTGATTTATCACTTAGAAACTTATGATGTTACGACCATTCGTGCCGCTACACCGATGTATTTAATGGCCCGTAAAATTAAAGCCATGGGGATCAAAATGGTATTGTCAGGTGAAGGCGCTGACGAACTATTTGGTGGTTACTTGTATTTCCATAAAGCGCCAAATGCTCAAGCATTCCATGAAGAGTTAGTCCGTAAGTTAGATAAGTTACATTTATTTGATTGCCTACGAGCTAACAAAGCCATGGCAGCATGGGGACTTGAAGCCCGCGTTCCATTCTTAGATAAAGAGTTCATGGATGTAGCGATGCGCATCAACCCTGAAGCGAAAATGTCTAAAGATGGCCGTATTGAGAAAAACATCTTACGTGAAGCCTTTGAACACGCCCTCCCGCATGAAGTGGTATGGCGTCAAAAAGAACAGTTTAGTGATGGTGTTGGTTACTCATGGATTGATGGCTTGAAAGACATTGCTGCTGAACAAGTAGATGACTTGCAACTGGCCAATGCTAAATTTAGATTCCCATATAACACACCGGAATCTAAAGAAGCCTATTATTACCGCAGTTTCTTTGAAGAGTTTTTCCCACTTGAATCTGCAGCTGAAACAGTACCTGGTGGTAAAACGGTGGCTTGTTCGACTCCAGAAGCACTACTTTGGGATGAAAGCTTACAGGGCATTAACGACCCATCAGGACGTGCCGTTAAAAACGTCCATGACAGTGCTTATTAAGTTGTAGATTTCAACTAACTCAACAATAAATTTGAAGCCACCCGCAGGGTGGCTTTTTTATTGCCGCTAATTGATTTAGTCTACCCCACATAATACTGATTACATTGAAAGGCTTGCCATGACAGATGTCACCATATTCCATTTAGAGATGTTACAACCAACGCAGCTACAAGCCAAAACGGATGCTAAAGGGTTAACAGTGACTAAAGCACTGGTACCACAATACGAATTTAATCGTTTTCTATATCAATTTGTTGGCTCGGCGTGGGAATGGACAGATAAGTTAGGATGGACTGATAAGCAATGGCAGCAATACAGTGAAGATAGCCAACTTCACTTATATGTCGCCTATTTTGACGGTTCTCCAGCGGGTTACTTTGAGCTGCAACAGCAAGAAAATAATAACGTCGAGATTATGTATTTTGGACTTGGTGTGCGCTTTATTGGTAAAGGCATGGGTGGATATTTGCTTAGCCAAGCGATAGAACAAGCTTGGTTACTCGATAACACCGAGCGTGTTTCAGTGCACACTTGCTCGCTGGATCACCCTAGTGCGTTGAAAAATTACCAAGCTCGAGGGTTTTCATTATTCAAGACAGAAATTGAAGCGTAACTGTTACAGACAGTTAATGAAATAAATGGCCTACTGTGTAACGCCCTGACATTGTCGACGCTTTTTTGCTTGAGCGGCCCTCATTGCGAGAACCGTTAAGTGGGCATTTTTATCATCAACACTCATTTTGTGCCAAGCTAAAATTTCTTGATGAGTTCTATGACAGCCCAAACAGATATCTTGTTGATCAAGGCAGCAATTCCCCACACAGGGTGAACGAGGTTCATTCGGACCAGACTGCATATTCATTCCCATTAATATCTGCAAAATGAAATCGTTTACCACCAGGGAAACTGAACACAGGTTTAAGGATTACGCCACCAGCAGCCAATATTTTCCGCTCACTGGTTTCAAGACATTGGCTGTATAACACTATCAACGGGCAGCCACTTTTCAAATTGAAGCCCTGCTCCGCTTGGTAAAATCCGCCATCAATACCTACATCCAAAAAGCAGCTGTATTCAGGGCCATAATCCTTAAAATGCCAACCAAACACTTCAGTAAAAAACGTTTTGGTTTTTACTAAATCTTTAACAGGTATTTCTAAGTAATTAATTTTATGATGTTGGGACATAAGTAACCTCTTAAATTAGGTTGAATAGGTTAGCCTATAATGACACGTATCTATATTCAAAATAGAGGAATAATTAGGGGATGTCGAACTTTGGCAGTAAAAGTCCCTAACTCAGATAACAAATAAGTAAGTAACAAAACTTTGATATAAGAAACTAAAACAAGGTCTTAGGCAAGAGTTTAGACAAGGGCTTAAACAAAATCTTAAACAAGATCTTATTTAAGCCCTTATCACTTGTTCGAGTGCAGATTAAATTCGGCTAATGACCTGCTGCAATAAAAAATCAGTAAAGAAAACAGTTATTAAAAACTGACATAAAAACGTTTTATAGCGAGTGTTATAGCCTATATAACCCACGCAACTAGTCACTTAATTAGTCACTTAATTAGTCACCTAATTAAGATTGAATAATAGCTGCTAAAGCGCCAATTAATCCACCGAATACACCACCCCAAACCACTAACCAGCCTAGATGCTTGCGGATCATTTCTTGAATAATATCCTTCACCATCACTGGGGTTAACTCATCAAGGCGTTGATCAACAATGTTCGATACTTTCTGTTGTAAATCGGCCATGACATTAGGCTGTTCCAGCTCATTAATCAAAATTTGATTAAACTCTTCGCTTTGAGTTAGCTCAGTCAATGACTGTTTCATTTTATCAATAAAAGGCTCTTTTAATGGGATCAATGCTTCTGTTCCACCAAACATAGATAGCATGCCACCAAAAGATGAGTTTTCAACCGTAGTCACCAAAGCGTCAAATGACGGTTCAAGATCCACTTTATCAATTACAGGCGTTAAATCGATAGCACTCGCACTGTTTTCAGTCAGTAAACGATCAATGTTTTCTTGAGTAAAAAACTGCTCCATCATCAGATGTTTAATACCCGCTTTAAACTCTTCAAAGCGTGATGGAATAACACCTGAGCCATATAAACCTGGGACTTTTTCAAATAACATATGGACTGCTAGCCAGTTGGTTACCGCGCCAGATAGCGCAAATAACCCTATGGTAAATACCATGGTTACTTCTGCAAAATAGCCAATCAACACTAATGCTGCGGCAATGATATTAGTCACTAAACTCTTGTTCAATCTAAAATCCTCAGACATAAAAAAACCTTTGGCATTCTATCAATTTCCAAAGGTTAGATACTAGGGTGTGTTGATCTTTTAAAGTTGTTTTGGCAGCGAGCTGTTGGCCATTCTATGCATCAAGGCCGAAAGGCAGAGACTTTGTGATGTAGTCATTCTAGATAAAGAAACCGATAAGCTGGTAAAAAATGGACAACAAACGCTGCCCAAAGGGTTGGGCTAAAAACGTATTCAACATTGTTGAGCAAATTTTTGCGAACAAAGATTACTTAGATTACTTAGATTACTTAGATTACTTAGATTGCTTAGATTGCTTAGAGTGCTTGTCGGCAATTCACTCGCCGCGCTTAATTGGGTTTTATCTCGGCCAAAATCCAACCCTCCCTAACTTACTATTAAAACCTTTTACTATAATCCAGAATGATACAAATACATCCCTTCAGCTTCGGTTTGATTAGACAAATTAGTTTCTAGTCCGTTATCAAGCACCTTTGTGCGTTTGACTAACATGACGTCGGTACCTTGGGCTAACATTTTTGCTTTTTCGATAAGCAGAGTCGCGATGCCTTCGCCTCGACGACTCGCATCAACAAATACATCGTCAAAATACCAAACAGGTTTAAGTAACAACGAAGAATAAGAAGGATAAAGCTGAACAAAACCTAAGCACTTTTGCTCTTCAAAAGCCGCTAGGATCATCGAATCATTTTCTATTAAACGAGTTTTAATAAATTGACGGCATTTTTTAGGTTCAGATTTAAACCCCATACTTTGTCTATAGTCGTCAAATAAGCTCACTAAAACATCGGTATCTAACTCTGAAGTTAGTCGAATATTCATGCTTTCATCCTTGAAATTATTAATTTACACAGCGGCAAAATTATCATCTGAGTGTTGAATACAAATTAAAACCAATGAGAGCCTTAAATGAATTACACAACAATAAATCAACAAGGCTTTTATGGAGCCTTAGCCTGCTTGGTAAATATAATCTAATTTAAACTTAAAAATCTTATTAATACATTAGCTTAAAGATAAATTCCACTTTTGTCCATTGAAAACACCTAATGAAGAAAAATTGTAAAAAAATCTTAAACAAACGAGTAACTGAACCTTAAATTCGTTAAAATGTCTAACAAATACTGTCTAACTATTACTATAAGCAGTCGTCCCTATGATGTCGTCGTTGAGCACAATGAAACAAAGATTTAATCATCGCCCCCGTTACCAGAAAATTGCAATTATCTGTTCGTTTATTTATTTACTCTTTGTACTATCGTTAGGGTTACTCATCCCTTTCATTGCGACTAAACAAGCGCCTAAATCATTATCAGAAATGCTAGGCAGACAAGTCACAATTGAGAACATTAAAGTTAACCCATTCACATTTGAATTGAGCTTGAGTCAACTGACGGTTAATGAACAAGATAGTCAAAAAGCCTTTTTCCATCTTGATAATGTCGAAGTAGATTTCATGTTCTGGCAGTCTCTGTTTAACCTGAATATCAGTTTAGATTATTTAACTGTCGATGGAACGACATTGTCACTTGAGCGATTAGCTATTTTGGCAAATCAAACTGACACCAGTATGCCATCGGGATATCAATTCAATTTTACTGACATCATCAACACATTTGATCAAAGAGCCAAAGCCCTAGCTAAAACTAATCCTTCAGAAGATGACAATAAACAAACTGAAATAGAGACTGATGTAGAGAAAGAACAAGACACTCAGCCCATTGCCATTCATCTAAATCGCTTTAACTTTAATAATGCCGCTTTACAGATAAACGATAAGCTAACTGAGACCCAATTACTTTACCCAAGAATAAATGTTTCAGCGACCATGGTGAAAACTGATGCATTACTTTCACAAAGCCCTGACGCAAATAAAATAAACCTTACTATAAGCGATGATAAAAATGGTCAGATTAAACTAGACACCCAAGCGCAGTTATTTCCGCTAGATGCTAAAGGTAAACTTGCTATCACTCAGATGGAGTTAACTCAATACTGGTCTCTCGTTGAGGATCTATTTAAAGTCTCATTACAGTCTGCAAACCTGAACCTAATATCTTCCTTTGCCGCCACAGAAACGGCGATTGAAGCAGTTACAGACTCTCCGATAGTTGATTTTAATATTACTGATACTGACATTACATTGAGCAATATTGTTGCCAATGATGATCAGCGACAAGTTACCACGGTAGATTTGTTGGCCTTAGAGGGTATTACAGTATCTAGCCAAGAACAAAACATCGACATAAAACAATTTCGCACCAGTGATGCTAATTTTTGGCTAACGGTTGCCCCTGAGAAAGTTAATTTAATCGAATTATTCACTCCAATTTTTGTTAACACACAACAAGAGTCTAGCCATAAAGCGGCTAATCTAGAAACTAATACAGAAGCTACACAATCAACTAATCAATCAACTGATCAATCAACTGACAACGACAGTGTTGACGACCAAGCCAGCTTGCAAGCTAGCGTACAAGAACCTTCTGATTTAGGCAGCAGTACAACAGAGTCAAAACCAGAGTGGTTAGTGACATTACACCAATTAAATGTTGAAAATTATCAATTTGAACTGACTGAAAGCGTCGCGAATAAAACCGCTAACTTTTGGAAGTTATCTAATATTAATTTCACCACCCAAACCATTAAATCAGACTTATCATTACCGATTGAGTATCAACTAGACCTTTCAATAAACGATCAGAGCCAATTTAGCTCAACTGGAGTATTTGACGCGAAGTTAATCAGTTTAGAAGCGGATATTGACTACCAGAAGGTTAATTTAACCAAGTTACAGCCTTATATTTCACCTTTTATGAATATCACCCTCGAATCAGGTTTGTTCAATACTAAAGGTCACATTAGTGCAAATACAAAACAGAAGTTTGTTTATCAAGGACAAGCATCAGTTAATCAATTACAAATCAAAGATAATCTATTAAAACAGCCCCTGCTTAATTGGGAGTCAATGATTATTACTGATTTAGCCTTTGATAATTTAGGTCAGTCCCTAACTATCGATGAGGTGTTATTTGACAGCTTATTTAGCCGATTGATTATTGCCGAAGACAGAAGCACTAACATTGCTGACTTGATAGTCACTCCTGCAGGTAAAGACAATAACGAATCAACTACACCTACTACTGCTACTAATGCAACGACTGCTCCAGTAGTCGCTGACTCAGATAATCAAGGTTCGTCTCGTTTACCTGAAAATCAGCAAATATCACAGCAGTCAGACTTTGCTATCGATATAAAGCGAATAGGCTTTAAAGACAGCTCTGCTTTTTTTGCCGATAATTCTTTAACACCTAATTTTGCATCAGGTATTGAACAACTCAATGGTGAAATCACTCAAATATCTACCAACCCGCAAACACGCGCATCGGTTAATCTAGAAGGGAAAATCGATAAGTATGCGCCAGTGACATTAAAAGGTGATATTAATCCTTTATTGGCAAATCCATATCTTGATTTAAACCTCGCCTTTAATAAAGTCGAGCTCACCTCTATTAATCCATACTCAGGAACCTATGCGGGCTATTACATCGATAAAGGCCAACTATCTTTAGCGCTCAATTATCAATTAGAGAATAATCAATTAGTTGGCAGTAACCATTTAGTCATTGATCAATTAGAGTTAGGTAAACCAAGCAATAGCTCACTGGCCACTTCCCTGCCGATCACCTTAGCAATTGCCTTATTACAGGACAGGCACGGCGTCATCGATTTAGGTGTAGATGTAGATGGCGATTTAGATTCTCCTAGCTTCAGTTTTGGCAGTATCGTTATGACCGCTATCACTAATGTCATTACCAAAGCCATTACAGCGCCATTTTCTTTATTAGCAGGTTTAGTGGGGGGTGATGAAGACAGCATGGACAAAGTAAGCTTTGAGTTTGGCCAATCAGCTATTACCCAAGAGCAACAAACAACATTAACCTCACTTGCTAAGGCGTTAGACGATCGACCACTACTGATACTTAATATCAAAGGTAGCGTTGATTTAGCCAATGACCAATTAGCATTACAACAAGAACAGCTTCATCAAAAACTGGCAAATCAAGCAGGCATTGAGGTCACAGCGCTACCAACTGACTTATCTGCAAGCCAGTATCCACAGCAAGGTCCTTTAGTCGATGCATTAATCGCGTTATATCAAACTGAAACCCAATTAGACCCATTATTAATTGAGCAAAAGATTACTGAGGAAAACCCGCAAATCGAGGCCCTCGAATTACAAACTCGCTGGCATATTGCACTGTATAATTTCAGCTTAAACCAGCAAGCTGTTTCTGAAGCTCAGCTTGGTATACTGGCTCAGCAAAGGGCTAAAACCATTAAAACCTATTTAGTTGAACAAGCCAACATTGACCCTAGTCGTGTATTTATCTTAGAAAGTCGAGTGCATTTTGAACAAACCGATGCACAAGCGATACTGACCTTAGATGCTAATTAACGGGCACTTAAAGGGAGCATAACTTAAGAACACAACAATTATGTTTATGTTGTTTTTTATACAGCTTATTAGGGACTGTTAAACACTAAAACGACGTCGACTCCGATTCCGTTCACAGATGACTATTATCTGTGAACAACATCACGTAAACTGTCGCTGCAAATTAAGTAGAATGTTGCAGTACCGATTGCCCTAATGGCTAAATCGTTCAATTCGATATTTAAAGGAAGTAGTATGTTTGTCATTCGCTGGATTCTTGGCCGTATTATCTTATTAGCAAATTTTTTGTTCCCAGGTAAAAAATATCAACGCCCTGTTACAGAGCAAGCAAAGATAGATGAGCAAACCAAAGCGTTAGCTTTATACCAATATGCTGCCTGTCCTTTTTGCGTAAAAGTGCGCCGAGCAATTCGCAGCCAAGGATTAAACATCGTCACGGTTGATGCAAAACAAGAAAACAATAAACAAGAGCTTGTACAACAAGGTGGTCAACTTAAAGTGCCTTGTTTAAAAATTGAAAAAGATGGCCAAACTCAATGGATGTACGAATCCAGTGACATCATTGCTTATTTATCTAAGCAATACGCTTAATTTAATCACTGGCACATCACAGAGTGTATTGGCTTTATCACAGTAAAGCCGATACACAAATGCTGATATCTTGTTTATCCTGCTAAATCACTTTCAAATACTATCAATTGGAAGCTGTTTCGTTTTAATATGAATTGTTCCCTTCCAAGTTTTTATAAAGGATTATTACTGGTGCCAAAGTACTCTGTATTATTTGTTGGTTTTCTGCTGTTATCAGCTTGCTCATCTGCACCCATCGAACCTGAAGCTTTTGCTGGACAATTTAAAGATAGATTTAGTACTTCCATTAAAGGTGAAGGCATAAAGCTTTTTACTTACCAAGCTAAAGTCGCTACAGCGACAGATCGCGGCATTGAAGATCCTCTGCCCCACCAGCAAAGAGTCAACCGACGTCGCCAAGATGCCCGCAGTTATGCCATTGAGCAAGAACGCCGCCAAGAACAATTGGAGCTATGGAGCCGACAAGTGGATTTAGGCCTACAAAAAACCATTGATATGACAGGCTATTGCAAGGATGGATACATAGTGCTTAACCGCAGTGTGAGTGAAGGCCGAGGCGAAGTTCGCGGCGAATGTAATGATGGCGCAACAGAAGAAGATATTAAAAAGTTTAGTCGTAATTTTTAACCAATGGTTCACAACATCACATGTAAACCATTAAAAGTGACCATCCAACAAGATAAATAAAGGGTTTAACTATAACCTCCCGTCAGTTTGAGCTAAACTTAACCAAATCCAATTTTAAGAGCATGTAGGCAATCACTGGCTACATGTTTTATACAGTTCTAAAGTGCCTACGGCATAATTAAGCGAGTTAGATAGACCCATGAACAGAAAACAGCTGATGATCAAAAAAACCGCAAAGCGGACTAAAGCTAAGCAAAACAAAATTGTAAAAGATAACCCGCAAAAAAATCCTAAAGTGGGCTACATCTCCAAAGCCGTACGTGCTCAAATGGAACTTGAAGAGCAACAAAAACTGGCTGCAGAAGCTGGTGAAGCCACTGACACTTCAGCAGAAGCAAGTCCAACTTCAGAAGCAAAGTAATACTAAAACTAAATTCTAGTACTAAATAAAAATACCCGTTTAGTCATCGAATTAGCTTTAAAAAAAGCCCTCATAATGCTGCTAGCACTACGAGGGCTTTTTCGTCTTAGTCGTAAACTCTAAGGCTTCAATCATTTATCCTTTGAAGACAGCGGATTGTCTAAATCGCCATCACGAACTATCTCTTCACATAAAGGTTCTTCATTGAGCTGAGCTAACTGAATGTATGAAGATGATTGCGGTGAAGATGTCGGGCTCATTTCCAGTTCAATCTCATCATCCTCAGATACGGGCTTTTCATCCGCTTTAAAATGTTCTGTTGCGGTAATTTTATCTATCAATCGATAACCAACCCAAACACCACCTAAACCAAATAAAATCGATCCTAGAGCTTGGCCAATGAGCACGCCATACACTCCGCCTATTTGAGCACCAAAATACACAAAAGGTATGGTACCAATAGTGGCTTTACCCACATTAAAGAAAGTGGAGTACTTAGCTTTACCTAAATTATTAAATGATGCATTGGCAACAAATAAAATGCCGTTGAAAATAAAGAAAATTGCGATATATTTGCAGAAGAATAAAATCAACTCCGCCGCTTCACCTTGCATATCAAATGCTGAGACAATTTGATGTTTCAATGAAAATAATAAAATCGATACGCCAAGTACAAACACAACACAAAACTGAATCGCTTTAGTCAGGCTTTCTTTAACACGCTCAAATTCGAGTGCACCATAGTTTTGACCAATAATGGGGCCAACTGCACCGCTTAAAGCAAAAATCATCCCGAAACACACAGGGATTAAGCGACCTAATACCGCCCAACCCGCTACATAACTATCACCAAAATCCGCAATGGCTTTTGTCACAACAGCATTACCGATTGGCGTAGCGACATTCGTTAGCATAGCGGGCAATGCAATCGCGAAAATAGTTCGAATGTCTTCAACAAAGTGCTGGCGATTAAACTGTCCCAGCATATTGTGCTTAACCACAATCCCACGAGCAGAAATGATAAATACCGCAATACGAGCAAACACAGACGCAATTGCTGCACCTTCTATACCCATACCTAAAGCGAAGATAAATATCGGATCAAGTACTAAATTGACTCCGCCACCTGCCAGTGTCGACATCATAGATAACTTGGCATCACCAATGGCTCTTAGTGCACCGCCTAATGCCATAGCGAGACAAATAAATGGTAATGAAGGGACTAATATTCTGAGGTAACTTTCTGCCAGTATTGCTGTTTCGCCATTAGCACCAATTAGTGCCAAAAGTTCTGGGATAAAAATAAATACTGTTACCGCAACCACCACACTGGTGAGCAAAGATACTACCGCACTGTTGAGTAACATGCGCTTTGCCAGCACCATATTTTTAGCGCCTATAGCTCTAGATACAAGCGCACCAAGGGCAATCGATAAACCAATACCAATAGAGGTTGTAAAGAATGAAATAGCACCTGCATAACCAACTGCTGCTGCCAGCTCTTGCTCACCTAATAAACTTAAGAAAAAGATATCAAGTAAATCAACCACAAATAACGCAGAAATACCTACAGCCGCTGTAGAGCTCATCACTAATATGTGACGTAAAATGGAGCCTTGGACAAACTTAGCTTCGGTCATGAGTTCCCTTCAGAATCTTGTTGCTCTAACTCGCTACCACAATGGTGACAATATAATGCTTGTAAGTTATGACCGCGGGTTCCACAGTTCATACATTTACGTAAATCACGTTCAACAACCATCTCATGAGATATTTCAGCGGTTAAAATGCCTGTTGGAATCGCAATAATAGAATAACCAATTAGCATGGTTAACGACGCAATCGCTTGGCCTAAATTTGTTTGAGGCGTGATATCACCGTAGCCAACCGTAGTGATAGTAACAATAGTCCAATACATTGATTTAGGGATAGAAGTAAAACCATTTGCAGGGCCTTCAACCACATACATTACGACACTTAACGCCATAATGATCAGGCTTACAGAGAAGAAAAATATGAACACCTTTCTTCTTGCTTGGATCATGGCCTTTAATAACAAATTACCTTCGCTTAAATAGCGCAGTAACTTCAGCACCCTAAAGACTCTAAACAAGCGCAAAATTCTGAATGCGAGAGACACGTTTGCACCAGGAAAAATTAACGCTAAAAAGCTCGGAAGTATGGACAGTAAATCAACAATGCCGTAAAAACTTCGCATATACGCTAAACGGCTTACCGAACCATACAATCTCAATAAGTATTCAATAGTAAATAACCAAGTGAACGCCCACTCGGCATAATAGATAACTTGACCATATTGCTGATGATAGCTGTCAATGGTGTCTAATATAATCAGTAAAACGCTAAGCAATATACAAATTATTAAGCCAATATCAAACCACCGACCCATACGGGTTTCAGTACCAAATATCACCGTTCTAATTTGTTTTTTAAATGGCGTATCTTGTTTTTCTTCTAACGTCATAGTTCACTCAAAGATGACTGAAAATTTAATCCCGCATACATGTTAAAAGTACGGTATTATCTGTAAAAAATTTCAAATTGTTATCGTAATTATATGTTGTTCTGATAAATTGCCTATTCAACGATACTCATGTTAACACTATTAACAATACAAACTCACACCACAAATTCATAAAAAAGCTTTTTGGAGACTTCATGTACTTGGTTAAATGCTTTATTTTACTAGCCATTTTTAGCTCAACCCTTGCTCAGGCCTCTATCAGCCAATTAGCCAACTCAAAAGTCGATTTAGTCGTGGTGAATAAATCTGAATCCAGCATGTCGATTTATCATGAAGGCCAAAAAATTAAAACCTACCAAATTGCCATGGGAGATGCGCCACAAGGTCATAAATTGAAAGAAGGCGATCAACGCACCCCGCAAGGGCGTTATATTCTTGATTACAAAAAGTCTGATAGTGCATTTTATAAATCAATTCATATCTCATACCCGAATGAAGAAGACCGTTTACGTGCCAATGCCTTAGGGGTTAGCCCTGGTGGAATGATTATGATCCATGGTCAAAACCCGAATTCATCACTCACACCAGAACAAGCGCAGCAATATAATTGGACTAACGGATGTATTGCGGTAACAAATAAAGAAATGGATGAACTTTGGCGAGTCATCGAAGAAGGCACGCCAATTGAGATTTGGCCTTAACCCATCCCATTTGTATTCGGTAATATTTATTATCCATTGCAACTCTAATCTGTTTTAGATCTAACCTATGTTAGTTAACTCTAAATCTATAACGCCAGTCATTTTTAAACACGCCTTAGGTGTCAGAGGATATTATGCACTATGACCAGTTAACCCAAAGCTGGCCTGATTTTGGTCAGCGTATCAGCGCCTTTATTCAACGCTTAGGTTTAGATAGTTTAAATCTAGAGTGCGATCATTGCGCACTTCGTGTAAATAGCAATGATGCTGCGAATAAACTCAGCCAAGAATTTGAAAAATATGGTCAAGTCATTTCCAATAATATGATTAATGGCCGCCCTATTTTAATCATCAAATTGACTAAGCCCCTGATGCTCAATGGCTTAGAAATTTATTGCGTCGAGCTGCCATATCCTTCTGATAAAGTGTATCCACAAGAAGGCTGGGAACATGTTGAACTGGTATTTCCGTCGAATGCGGAAAATTGTGAAGACTTACAACAACAACTCTTAGAAAAAGCACCAAACCTTGCAGAAATCCTCGCTGGTAATACCGATATCAAGGTTAAATTAAGCTCTCCCAAAGGTGACAATGAGCGCCTTGCCAATCCAACTATTGCTTTTAAATCAAATGGGATTTGCGTCAAAGTCCATACTCATTCGATTGAAGCCATTATTGCCAGTGAGCAAGATTAATCATCTCATGGCAATGCTTATGGCAATAATCTATTAGACATAAAAAATGGGTTCAATAATAAATTGAACCCATTCTTTTTAATAAGTAGTAACCAGACACCAAGCAACATCTTTATACATTACTTGTCAGTACCTCGAATCAAATTTATTGAGCAACTTTCTCTGCTGCAAGTACTTCTTTCATCGGTGGAACGACGGTTACAGGGTCTAAGCGCATTTGATACCAATTCAAGCGCCAGTCTAAATGTGGCCCAGTTACGCGCCCTGTTGCACCAATTTCAGCGAGTTCTTGTCCTTGCTTAACCACATCACCAACTTTTGCATAGATTTTACTTAGGTGAAGAAAAGTTGAATTTATCCCATAGCCATGGTCAATAATCACAGTGCCACCAGAATAAAACATATCAGGTTCAGCTAGGGTGATAACACCATCGGCTGGTGAAACCACTACTGTACCCGTTGGGCGGGCAACATCAACGCCATAATGCGGGTTACCAGGTTTTCCGTTGTACACACGCTGGCTGCCATAAACGCCAGATATCCGACCGGTCACTGGCCAGATGAAGTCTTGCATAAATGCAGTTTGCTCACTAAAGGTATTTCTTGCTGCACGAGTTTGTTTAGCATCTTTTGCGGCTCTTTCTTGCGCTGCGGGATTGGGTTTCATTATCTTTTTACTGATCCCAGTAACCCGATCAATTTTATATTCTTTGGTCGCTATATTAAGCGGTTTTAGCTCGGTTAACCCGCTTGGGTAAACGACTTCAAGCATTTGCTCTGCTTTAGCTTCACGCTCGAAACCAATGGCAAATTCGCCTTTTGCCGTAATAGCAACATCTTCACCATTAAGTTTGACCGTGCTTCCTGCTGGAACATGACCCCTTACCAACGCACCTTGCTCGAATTTACCTTGTAAATTGATTTCAGCTTGTGCAGTAAAAGCGAACGATATCAGTCCCATCAACGATGTTACCCCGACACGGATTAAAAATTTAGCAGCCATTATGTACCTTAAGAACCATGAATTTAGAGACACTCAAATTATCTTTTAATACTAAGGGGTTGTGGTAATTTATTCAAATTTGTATCAACACAGATAAATGAGTACAGGTATATAACGAAAAATAAATAACTAAAGATAAATGCCAAAAGAAAAATGACAGTTGAGAATGCTAATAGACAAATGATGGATAATTAGAAGGAAAAAAAAGGAGTTACTGCTCAGAAGATTAACAGATTAAAAGAAAAGGCAATGAGTCTCTATATGACACTCATTGCTCACACATTCATTTTACCGCTATCGCACCTTTACCTATGCCTTCGAATGCAATAACTTTGAATTCAGAACTTGGGTTTTTGTGCGCCATTGTTTCAGCAATGAACTGCGCTAATAGTTCTACCGTAGTGTCATGAGGAATAATGTCACAACAGTCTCTTGGCATCGCTAATTGAAAATCCCCTTGTGGGGCTTGGTAATGAAATCCATAATGACTATTGTCATTAACATCCGCTTGTTTAGATAACTCAAGCGTCGCGACATCAACTACATCTTCTTCGCTACCTAAATAAATATCTTGCCATCTATCAGCCCAGTACTGGTCCCATTTAGGCGCAGCAATGCCATTTTCAAATACGGTGATCGGGCTTCTATGTCCATGTGCAATCCGTTGACAATTGCCATCATGTTTACGTAAACCATGAGTGTAGTGATAGTAAGGCGTGTCTAATACTTCATTACGTAATGTTAAGCTAATCCCTTCAACATTATCAGGTAAAGCTTCACGTAATGCTTTAATCAAAAATGAATTAACACTTTCAAAGTCAATTACTTCAGTTGGGATAAGTGCAAATGCTTCAGATGGGCAAGCTAAATGGATATCACCAAGTTTGCTTGAAAAGTCCATCCAAACACGATCGCCCTTTTGCTGCCAGCGAACTTCGCCGCAAGCGGTAGGAATGAGTAAACGGTGATCGGCAACATCATCAATGGTATTTTTGATGGTTTTTTTGACCTTGGAAAAATCAAGAACCATGTTTTGCTCATCTAAGCCGCCATCAAGTAGTACATCTACAATCCAGCTTTCACCTACCATGCCACGAATTGGACATAAGTAAGAAAAATCGATAACGGTTAAATCTTTTACAAACAGTTGCATTAAGGCTCCTAGGCAGAAAAACAGTCCGCCTCAGTTAACTTTTCCCAAATAGCGATGGCTAAGGGGAGTAATAATTCATGGCTATTCTAAACAAAAGCTAGCCTAGGTGCGAGAAAACAAACTGAGTTTACAAAAAAAGCCTAAATATTGAATATTGTTAGGCTTAATAACTGCCTAACAAAACCTATAAAGTAAAGTTATTCAAATTTATAACCCACTCCGTAAATAGATTGAAGTAAATTAACTTGGGTATTATTTAGCGTTAATTTAGAACGTAAATTTTTAATATGGCTGTCTATAGTGCGTGAGCTGACAACGCGATCGTCAATATAGCAGACTTGCATCAAGCTATCTCTTGAGTGAACAACACCGGGACGTTTAAGCATTGTATGCAGTAATCTAAACTCAACAGGGGTTAAATCAACCTCAATACTAGACACGCTACACTTAAAGCGTTGAATATTAATTAGCAGATGCTTATAAGCAATTTCATCTTCGTTTGTTTGAGGCGCTGCATCGACTCGTCGCAAAATGGTTTTAACTCTAGCGACCACCTCTCTTGCAGAAAACGGTTTACATACGTAATCGTCTGCCCCTACTTCTAAACCAATAAGACGATCGATTTCTTCAACTCTTGCAGTCAGCATCAGCAGTGGAATACTTGAAAATTGTCGCACTTCTTTACAAATCGTCAGTCCATTTTTATATGGCAGCATGAGATCCAGTATGACGAAATCAATGTTACCTTGCTTGATTGTTTCAACTGCGTTGAGTCCATCGTGTAAAACCTGGGTATCAAAGCCTTCCAGTGTCAGGAAATCAACTAATATCTGTGCAATTTTAGGTTCATCTTCAACAATCAACACTTTCATCTTTGGATGACTTACATTCATCATTAATATGACTCTTATAAAGTGGGTAAGGAAATTTCAATACAAAGACCGCCTAGGTTCGAAGGCCTTGCAGTGATGTGGCCGTTATGGGCTTCTACAATATTACGGCAAATGGTTAACCCTAACCCTGCACCATTACTTCGTCTGACTCTTGAACTGTCTTGTCGATGTAATGCATCAAATAACAATTCACACTCGTCGAGTGGCACACCGGGCTTGGTGTCATTGATTAATATTGATAGTGAGCCTAACTCTACAATCAAATCAATATTTATACTGCCAGGGCTATCGGTGTAAGCCACTGAATTTAATATAACATTGTATAAAAGTTGTTGAAGGCGCATTTTATCGCCATTGATTGTGATAGTTTTTGTATGAACAAAGTTAAGCGATAACCCTTTATCTGACACTTTATCAGCTAATGAGTTCAAGGTTTCTGCAATACATAGTGTAATATCGGTGGGTTCAAAATGATATTTAAGCCCGCCAACATCGGATAGTGATAATTGATATAAATCATCCACTAAATGCTTAATCCGCATCACCTCTTGCTCAAGTGAAGTCAGTTGTTGCTGATTAAAAGGTCTTATGCCGGCTTTTATCGCATCAATTTCACCACATAGAATACTCAGTGGGGTGCGAAGCTCATGGGAGATATCAGCAAACCATCTATTTTTTGCCGTACGGTTTTTATCTAAGGTCATGGCTAAATGATCAATATCATTCATTAACAACCCTAATTCATCCTCTCTAGCTGCTTTGAAGCGCTCATTATAATTTCCTTTCGATAAATGAGAAATCCCGTTAACGACTTCACGAACGGGAATAAGTAGCAAACGTGCTAGCACCCAAGAAATTAAACTGGCCAGAATCAAGCACAACAAACCTATCCAAATACTTGTCCAGAGCTGTTGCTTAGAAAATGCTTCTGCCGAAATACTGTTTACTTTGACAACCGCCTTTGTGTATAGCATGGCTATGACTTGGTCATTATATGTGACGTCAACAGAAATGGTTGAACCGAGAATATCAAACTTATCGCCGGCCAATAACTGTCCTGAAATTGAATACAATGCAGTAACAGGCCTGCGTCGTTTAGGCGGCACTGTTTGATTTGAGTCTCTTAAATGAGGCGGTAGCTCACCTCTAGCTTCACCAGTCAAATGTGGTGGAGGTCCATCAAACCTAGGAGGCTTATGTTTAGGTCTTGGCGGGGGACCTTTTCGTTCAGCCCCCTCAAACGGTCCATGTAATGGCGTAAACTGACGAATAATTTGCGCAAACTTTTTTTTCGAAACATTGTTCCAATCATAAGCTGATTGTTGATAAAGCTCAGAATATGAAACAGCGAGCTCTTCTAACCTTTCTTGTTGTAAGGAGTTGGTATAGCTTATAAAACCTTGATCAAAACCCCATCGAGCAAGAGATAAGGTTGCAATAAGCACCACACTCGTCAGGCCGACAAAGGCTAAAAATAACTTCTGAGAAATTTTCATTCAGGTTTTACCAAGGTTTAGATATAAAAATAAAATTTATGAACAAGCCATTATTCTCATGGTGATAATATTGGTTCGCAATTTACATGTTAACTGAGTATATCTATCTGTTCTTGTTCTCACTAGTTCGTTAAACAAGCTAATTACAATCTCCTTCGTTTCTGCACATTTCCTGCATATTTACTTGGTATGGTAAAACTCACCCAAAAACTAGATTCATCAATAAGAAATACCTAGATTCATCAATAAATAGGAACTTACATGAAAAAATTACTTGTTATCAGCTCAGTTCTCATTACCAGCATTGGTTTTTCTAGCGCTTTATTGGCTCAAGAACAACAAAGGCAAAAGAGAAAACCGCCTCAAGAAGCTTATACCCTCTGTGAAGATAAAACAGAAAATGACGTGGTAAACATCACCACTCCTAAAGGAGATGAAATATCAGCGACATGCCAAATGATGGATGACCAACTTGTGGCAGTCCCAGAGGATCATAAGCCACCTCAACGTCAAAAAAGATAATAGAGGCTAACATGCAAATTAATACGAGTTCACTCAATATCTCAAGCTCTACGAATCAGTTCGATATAAGCGCAGCAGACAAACCGAAAGGCTCGCCTCCACCGCCACCTGGCTCAACTCCACCAGGTCTTGAACCTGCTGTAGCAACATTATCAGAAGATGAACAAACGCAAGTTTCAGACATGCTAAGTTCTCTGACGAAAGAGCAACAAGTTGAATTAAAAAATGCATTAGATGAACTAAAACCATTGACTGAGGATTTATCTGCCAAAGATATTGGCAGTGTATTTTTGGAAACACTCGTCCAAATTAGTTCTCAATCTGATCAACAAGAAAGCGTAGGTATCGACACCTACGCTTAATGCAGGATTGTTGTAGGTTTGTTCAATAAAATTTTACCCATGAAAAAGCGGTAATATATAAATTACCGCTTTTAAAAAGATAGGGTTAAGTACAACGTTATAATAAAGGTAATTGTGAAGTGAGAGCTTTCGCAGACTGTGGTTTGCTAAAATAATACCCTTGAGCTTGGTCACAGCCATTTTCCAGTAAAAAGGCCGCCTGTTCTTTTGTTTCTACCCCTTCAGCTATGACAGTTAACTTTAGCGCATGCCCAAGTACAATTATTGCTTTAGCAATGGCAGTATTATTACTGTCAAATGGAATATCTGACACAAAGGACTGATCAATTTTAAGTACATTGATCGGTAACTTCTTAAGATAATTTAATGATGAGTATCCCGTACCAAAATCATCTACGGATAATTGAATCCCAAGGTTACCTAAGCGTTTTAAATCTGATATTACTCTATCAGGTTCATACATCATGCAGCTTTCGGTCATCTCTAATTCTAGTAAATCAGCCGGAAAGCCGGTTTCAGATAATATTCGTTCAACATTATCGATAAAACTTGTGCGCTGAAACTGTAAACTCGCGACATTCACCGCTAAATGGCCAAAACGATAGCCAGCGTTAAGCCAATTAACGCCTTGTTTACAAGCCATAGTTAATACTTGTAATCCAATTTCATGAATTAGCCCAGTTTTCTCAGCAATTGGAATAAACTCAGCAGGTGAAATTAAACCATACTCAGGGTGCTGCCAACGAATAAGAGACTCTAACCCCACTAATTTTCCTGTGACTAATGATAGTTTCGGCTGATAGACCAAATGAAATTGGTTATCTTGAATAGCTTCATGTAATGCACTTTGGATTTTGAAATGCTCAGCAGAGTTCATCGTCATTGTTGAGTCATAAAAAGTGATGTTATTACGGCCACTTTGCTTAGCCATATGCAAGGCTGTATCAGTGTTTTGCAGTAAATGTTCACTGTTTAAAGAGTCATGAGGAAAGACCGAAACCCCCATACTTAGTGTTACTCGTATAGAAGGATTATCATCAAACTTGAAGGGCTGCTCTATCAAGGTCTTAATCTTATTGATATGGTTCGTTACCATTTCATTTTGGGCAATATCTGTCAGCAAGAGAACAAACTCATCACTGCTTAATCGACCAACAATGCATTGTTCACAGCTAAGCTCAGATAACCTTTTACCTACTTCAACCAATAATTGATCACCCACATCATGACCAAGGCTGTCGTTTATATGCTTAAAGAAATCAATATCGAAAAATACGACCGCCAGTTGCGTCTGTTGCTTAAAGGCCCTTTCTACTTGTTGTTGCAAGTTAGAACGAAATAATACTCTATTGGGGAGTTGAGTTAAGCTGTCGTAATAAGATAAATTGACCAACATTTCTTCATTTCGTTTTTGCGCAGATATATCAGTAAAAACCGCAACAAAAAAGTTAATTTGATCTTTCTGACTATATACAGCGTTAATAGTCACTGACTGAGGGAACACTTCTCCTGACTTGCGTTTATTGAAAATCTCGCCATGCCATTTACCTTTAACTAATAAGGTATTCCACATTTGTGAAAAGAATAAATCATCATGTTTGCCTGAGTTCAAAATTCGTGGATTTTGACCAATGGCCTCTTCTCGACTAAAGCCGGTTATTTTACTGAAAGCGGCATTAACTTCAGTGATATTACCGTCTCTATCAGTAACCAGTACACCTTCAACAGTATTTTCAAATACGCTTTCAGCTAGCATCAATTGTGTCTGCGCTTCTTTATGCCGACCAATATTACGTGTAATGCCAATAACGCCGACTAAGTCATCACAACCATCCATTAACGGTGCTTTAATCGTTTCTAACCAATGACGGTTATTATGCTGATCGATACGTTCGCATTCTGCTACAACAATGGGTTCCTTCGCTGATATAGCTTGGCTGTCACCTTGTTTAAAACTTTTGGCCGTTGCAGAATCAAATAATTGTTCATCGTTTTTGCCAATGATCTCTGAACGTGATTTATTCCACCCTAGGCCTACACTTTCATTACATATAACATATTGCCCTTGTAAGTTCTTAACCCAAATATGCTCTTGAAAAGAATTGATAAAGTTTTGTAAGTTGATTGACTCAGGAGCATGGAGAACTCGACTTGTTTCTTCAGCGTAAACAAGGGATATGTTTTCGACACACAAGGATAGAAATGCATCATCAGAAGCTTTTGGTGTTTCAGAGTTAAGCTCTATAACTAAATAACCGATAGGACGATGGTGAGAGCCTGTAATGACTTTTAATCGGAAGTAATATGCGTGCTGCCCATAAACAAACTGGACAACTAGCAGCTGCTTTTGGGAAGTATAAGCTTGGTTAACATGATCGAATATAAGCGCTTGAAGATTAGGATCTGGAGTCGATTGTTGATTTTTAGAACTTAATGATAATCCAAGCTCACCAGCTTCATTCAATGAGTAGATATAGATATTCGTATTTAACGCTTCAGCAGTTAAATCGATGTTGTATTGCCAACGTTGTGATATCAAATTCATCATATTTTGCATTGTAAAAGCTTATCCCTACCGCATAGGCAGTAACCAGATGTAAGATTATATAACCAAAATAGATAAATTGAATAATCAAATACTGTATATGCCGACTAGATCAATTTACAATTAAATAACATGCTACATTTTCAAAACAACACCCAACAACAACCGACCAACCTTAACCAAAGGGTAACATCACGGGCTTGCTATAAATCTGCGTTCAGTATAAAACTTGAATCTTTTCTTGTTGTTTTAGTAAATGAATAAAGCGACTCAATACACTTATTTATTGAAATAAAAATATCAAATTCAATTAACTATTTATTTTGCAGATCTTAAAATTCACAGATTAAACGAAACCTTATTCAAATCAAGGTAGGCAATCGATTTTAATTGAAGCATTATTTTGTGAACACACGCTCTGAATCACTCAAAATTGAAGACAAAAAGCCGTTACATCATTAATTGGCTGTCAGCTCTCAATTAAGCGTTTGGCAATGACCTATTTTTACTATCCTTGTAAGGGCACATGGGCATATCGACCACACTATCAGTTAGCTTTAGCTACTAACTCATTGACTCAAATTCCAAACACAAAAAAGCCCGTTACCTGAGTAACGGGCTTACAGCTCTCAATTAAGAGAAATT
>NZ_JBFRJJ010000005.1:0-159656 GCF_041468785.1 Shewanella sp. 10N.286.52.E4 | reverse complement strand
GTGGGGATCCCTCAGACTCTAACCTCCTTTACATATCATAAAAAACCACTCAGTGATTGTTCAAAGAGTGGCTGTTTTGTCGTTTGTATAAAGGCTTATAAAGAATTCACGAAAGCTTTTAACTTCATATCTCTATCAATGAGTAACGGATAATCTGTTCGCCCCTCCATTGGCCAACCATTGCGCCAAGTTTGCTTATCACTCACGCCCCAAAACGTAACACGGCCTATGCTTTCGCTATGTTTTTTATAGATAGCAAACAAATTTTGATAGCGGGATGCTAATTGCTGCTCTACTTCAATGGGTAAACCTGCAGCGTACGGATTATATTGTTGTTGAAGTGCGACATCTAATGAAACATCAGCGCCTGCTGCTAAGTTTTCAGGAAATGGTAGGACTGAAATATCAAGCTCTGTGACCATGACATCAACACCTGCTGCTGCAAACGCGACAATTGAATCTTCAACTTCCTTGAAGTCAGGATAATCTAGTGAATAATGCGCTTGCATGCCAACACCATCAATTTGAATGCCTTTTTGTTTCAGTCGCTTTATTAACGCAATAGCGCCTGCTCTTTTTTCAGGTTTAAACATGTTGTAATCGTTGTAATACAGTTTGGCATTAGGCGCTGCTTGTTGTGCATAAATAAAGGCTTGTTCAATGAAGTCATCACCAATAATTTGCTGCCATTTTGATTCACGCAAACTGCCATCTTCATTAAGTGCTTCGTTGACTACATCCCAAGCAAATATTTGATCAGCATAACGACCAGCGACATTTTTAATATGTGTTTCCATAACCTTTAATAATTGCTCACGATTTAAAGGGTTTCCTGCATCATCTTCGAACACCCAATCTGGCGTTTGCGAGTGCCAAACAAGAGTGTGCCCAACCAATTGTTGATTGTTGTTCATAGCAAAGTTTACTAATGCATCAGCAACGTCAAATTGATATTCATTAGGTAGCGGATTCACTGACTCCCATTTCATCGAATTTTCAGGCGTGAAGGTATTGAAGTGTTTAGCCGCTAACAATAGCTCTGGATCGGTAGGGTTCAATACTTGAGATTTACTGATTGCTGTACCCATTTTAAAGTTTTCAGCAAATTGATTTTTTAAAATAATATCATGAGTCAATGTTGCTGGTGCTTCAGGTTTTGATTGCTGAGTGACACCTTGGCCACTATTACAGCCTGACAGCCCTAAAACTACCGTGGCACAAGTTGCAATTAAGGATTTATTGAATTTATTAATTATTTTCATTACTTTCCATGTCCAGCTATTTGTAAGTAATCTGGCCGAATATTAATGCAATACATAGACCAAACAAGGTTTATAGTTGTCGTTTAATCGGATCTAATTAGTGACTGACAGTCTCTCATCCGAATAAATATTGGCTTTAATTACAGGCTCTTAATTATGCCTGCAACCAATAGCCTGCTAATACCAAGGTTAGAAATGCCTAACTGATGAGTAAAGTTTTCAGTTGGTCGCCCCTTTTTGTAAATCAAGTCCAAATCACTCATTATGATTATTCCTATACTGCTAGGTTATAATGAGAAATCACCAAATAGTCTTTTGGACAATAAGCTGATCTAAAATAGACTATTTGGCTGCTTATTAAAACATTTAAGTAACATTAATTTTATATTCACTGACGATTTAACTTCAGCACCAAACGAATGATTAGAGTCGTTATCACCAATAGCCGTTAAAGCCAGTACCAAATGGCTATAAGGTTTATCAACCACTAAGATCGGCAATATGAAATAAATAACAACAATGTCTATCAGCGGCGCTAAGCATTCAGCTTGAAATCGAATGTCTAGTTAAACAGTGCCTTGAATGCAGGCTTAGGTTGGTGTTTTCTATCCCATAGCAGCGAATAATTGGTGCGGTTCGGAATTGGATAGTCATTTTTCCACGACATTCCATCATGTAATCCCCAAAATGTGACTCTGTCGATCTTTTCATGCTTTGCTTTGAATATATCAAATAGCTCTGTATATCGTGCTGCTAATTTTGCTTCAATGTCAGCGGGTAAATGATCTGAATATGGATCTAAGTAAGTTTTAAATTCTTGCTCTTGAAACTGCGGGTGCATAAACCCTTGCCCAATAACTTGCCCTTCTTTGGTAAATGGCAACACATCAATATCGAGTTCAGTTATCATCACCTTCAGCCCCAATGCTGCGTATACATCTATTGCGTCTTCGATGAGATGACGTTTAGGAAAGTTGAGCCCCCAATGGGCTTGAATCCCTATTCCATCGATCTTAATGCCCTCACGTTGGAGCATTTTAATCATTTTAACAATGCCATCACGCTTGGCCGGTTTCCAGGCATTAAAATCGTTATAGTAAAGTTCAGTATTGGGCGCATACTTGGCGGCAAAGGTAAAAGCGGCTTTTGCCATTTCATCACCATTGCCGATGACATTAGTCCACACGGTTTGACGATAGTTGCCATCATCACCAATGACTTCGTTGAGCACATCCCAAGCATCCACTTTGCCACGATACCTTCCTGCAACTAACTTAATGTGTTGCTCCATACGTTCAATTTGTTGTTCTGGAGAATTTTGTTCACCATTTTTTTGTTTGAAAAACCAATCAGGGGTTTGGTTATGCCACACAAGCGTATGCCCAACGACGAACATATCGTTATTTTTACCAAAATCAATAAATTGATCCGCTGCCGTAAAGTTGAATTGATCTGGAAGTGGGTTAACGATTTCTGCCTTCATGGCATTTTCAATGGTGATGGTATTGAACTGTTTGGTGATAATTTTTGCACTAACGGGATCAAGCCCTGAGACTATTTCATCATTTACAGCGACACCAATTTTAAAATCATTTTTAAAATGTTGCTGTAAAATTTCTTTATTATTTGAGTCATTTAACGTTGCCTTTTCTTCTGCTGAGCTATGAGCTGAAAACATTATCGGAAATATTGTGACACCTAACATTGCCACCAATTGTTTTAAACCCTGATGTTTTAAAAATAACGTTTTTAAGATTTGTCTCATTCTTACATCCTTTGTATAAAATAGTGTTAGTCATCTTATTAGGATTTTCAGCTAATAGTCAATTTGACCATTAAGTTTATATTTGTTAACTTGGTGTTGCAGCGCTGCTCTAGGCCGTTAACTTTATTGCTCAAACCGATCCAAGAAATTGCATTGATGACAATACTCACTGAGACATTTTTAGAATGAATACAATAAGTAATATAATGATAAAAAGATTTTTTACATTTGGAGTATTGGCCGCTTTTTCATCACATCCCATGGCAGTTGATAAGCTACACAGTATGGATATAAAAGATACAATTCCTGAAATAATAGAAACTTGTCCTAAAAACATACTGCCTCTTGCAAGTGACTTATCACCCCTGTTAATTACTTCTGAGCTAAAATTCTTAGAAGGGCCAACTTGGTCAGCGTTTACAGATAAGTTTTATTTTTCAGAAATGGATTTTAATAGCCCTCAAACAAATGGGCCAGAAGCCGCTATTTATTCATGGAGCGAACAAGACGGTATTGAACTGTTTATTGAAAATAGCGGTACCAACGGACTCTTGTCTGATGGTAAACAGTTAATCAGCATGAATCATGATACACGTTCAGTGAGTAATTTTTCGCTAACGACTAAAGAACGAGTGGTAATGGTAAATGATTATAACGACGCGCTGTTTAACTCTCCCAATGACCTTATAAAACATCCTTCTGGTGAGTTATTCTTTACTGATCCAGACTGGCAACTAAGTGAGCGACCACAACAAACCCCCTTCACTGGCGTGTACAAAGTCAGTGAAGATAATAAAGTCACTTTATTATCAACAAAGTTCATTAAACCCAATGGTATTAGCTTATCTCCTGACAATAAAATCATATATATCGGGGATTACAGTCATCAAATATTTGCACTTCAACTTACCAAAAATAATGAAATTGGGGAGTTGTTGTTCAAAATAGACATTGATACACCGGATGGAATTAATGTGGATTGCGCAGGAAACATCTATGCAGCCAGTCATAATGAAGGTAATTTATATGTTTATAACCCACAGGGCGAATTACTTCAAAGTGTTTATGTCGCCCCTAAAATTACTAACTTAGCTTTTGGTGGAAAAGACTTAAAAACCATTCTAGTCACTACTGGCAATGGTTTATTTACCTTTAAATCTAATATCCCAGGCATAACACCAACTCATTCAAATTAATCTAATGTCTTAATAGTGGTGTCAATTCCTTTTCCTGTTGCAGCCCAATATATGCCGCCGTATAAATGAGCTAAGAAGACGTCATTTTGATAAACGGGTTTGATGTGACCTAGTGATGTATAAAATGAGCGGCCGCCATCATAGTTCTGGTACCAAGCAATGGGATGAAAGCTTCCCATACCATTGCCCTTTATTGTTCCCCAATCAGCGTTAGGGTTATAACTGGTTTCATCGACACTTAAAAGATAATTCAGTCCCGTTGAATTAGCTTCACCAAACTCATACCATTCGTCAGTCCACAGCATCTTTTCAGGCATTGACTCTAGACCAGGAAATTCACTAGACACTTTAGACAGCCAAGCTGTTTGCACTACTGGGTGTATAACGAACGTATGCCCAACGAGTTGTTGATACCATTGCCAGTCGTATTCTGTATCTGATGCACTGTGAATACCGACAAACCCTTTGCCCGACTGTATATAGCGTTTCAACGCTTGTTGTTGCTCATTAGACAGAATATCACCTGTCGTCGACAGAAATATCACTACATCAACATTGCTCAGATATTCGTCGTTAAAGTAATGGCTTTCTTCATGCCAAATCAAATTAAAATAATGTTTGTCAGCTAACTGTTCTAATGCCGTAACACCTGCTGGAATTGACTTATGATGCCATCCATTTGTTTTAGTAAACAACAGCACATTGAATTGTTTGTCAGGCAGAGAGTCAAAGCTCGTTGCATGAGCTGATTTATTAATAGGCAGACAAAAGACGACAAGCAAAAAAACAAACAACAAATGACTAATGGTCAAATTGGATTGAGGTATTTCGTGCTTAAAAAACGTATTCATTATCATTAGTATCCTAGTTAAATTTAATGAATAGATTGGCTGTTAACCTTCCAGTCATTGGATTGGTATTGATGTCTGATTCTGGTATTACTAGGCTAGAATGCAGTAACTGACCAGGGAAAATAATCAGCCTATTTTCTTGGTATGGGATCACTTTATAACATTCAAAATCTGGATGATGCTCACCGCAATAACCACTGTGTGATATCGTATTTACTGTCGCTTGGTATTCAGGTAAACGCCCTTCATTAATAAATTCATAACCACTGCTTCTATGTCGATAAAATGCTGTACCACCATGTTGATATTTAGATAAGTAATGAATACAAGCAATCAGGTTTGGTTGATAAGTATCAAAATGCGGAATGGTTTGTATTAATGACAAATCAGTTTCCTGTGTTGTCAGTAACGAATAGTAGTTATCACGTGGGCTTGGAGTAAGCTCCCGAGGCAAGTTAAAAACGCTATATAAAGGCTGCATCAAAGGTTTGAGATAGGAAACCACATCAGCTTTAGACATGGCAGATCTTATTCCCGGATATTGAGTATGCTTGTCCTGTGTAAAATATGCGCCAGCAATAATGACATCACGAACAAGTGCTATATCTGCAATATAATCATCAATAATAACAATAGGTATTCTACTGTTACCAATATACTCAACACTGGGTGTAATATTAGGGTTAATACTGAACATAGCGCTTTACAGTATATTAGATTTGCAATAATTATTAATGAAATCAATATGATTAGGCCAGCTATTAACTCGACGCTTTATAGACTGCTTAATTGTCCCTAAAAATTGTGCCAATTCTTGATCTGACATGTTATCGACAATGGGGTGATATTGTTCAGGTAACAACCCTTGGCCTAACATCACTTGTAGCCATGAAGCTTCGCCAAACAACTCTTGATCTGTTTTATACACTTGGCCACTTTGTTTAAACAAATCAATTCGTTTTTGTAAGCTCTCTGGTATATCCATTTGCTTGCAGTAACGCCAAAATTCACTGTCTTGACGTTCAGTTACATGGTAATGAAGTAAAATAAAATCACGAATATTTTCTATTTCTACTCGCATTTTCTGATTAAAATCATCAACAACGCCGCTTTCCATGGCTGTTGTTGGTAAATTTTGCATTAATCTTACTATGCTCTGTTGGATCAAATGAATACTGGTTGATTCTAGCGGCTCAATAAAACCACTGGATAACCCAATAGCCACACAATTTTTATTCCAATGCTTGCGTCGTGTGCCGGTACGAAACTTTAATACCCGAGGTTCATTAAGTTGTTCACCTTCAATATTTTCCACTAACAAGGCTTTGGCTTGATCATCAGTTAAGTACTTACTACAAAATACCAATCCGTTACCCATTCTATTTTGTAGTGGAATTTGCCATTGCCAACCTGACTCTCGCGCAATAGAACGAGTATAGGGTACTAATGGTTTTGTTTGTTTAGTTTGTACTGCCACAGCACTGTCACAAGGTAACCAGTGGCGCCAGTCGTCATAACCAGTATGAAGCGCATCTTCAATCAACAGGCCTTTAAAGCCTGTGCAGTCAATGAATAAGTCACCAGCAATACATTCACCATTAGCTAACGTTAATGAATCAATAAAGCCATTTTCATTATTCAAATTTACCTTAGCTATTGTTCCTTCGATACGCTTTGCGCTGTGCTTTTCAGCAAAGGATCTCAAAAAGCGGGCATATAAGCCTGCATCAGTATGAAAAGCATGGTTTCTGTCTTGGTTAGGTAGCACTGCAAATTTACCGACACGACTTGCTACATGCTCCGGGCAATAGTCGCCGATGTCGCTAGCAACGCCTTGCTTAAAGCCTTTAAGCCAAAAGTGCTGAAACCCCGCAGCCCAACAACTTTGACCAATATAGCCAAATGAATGCATATAGTCTTGGTTAACATCTCGCCAATTCTCAAATGAGATACCTAACTTAAACGTGGCATTGGTAGCCGCCATAAAGTCGGCTTCTTTAATTTTTAATAAGTCATGAAACACATGCAAGGTGGGTATTGTGGCCTCGCCCACGCCAACGGTGGGGATCAAGTCCGATTCAACTAACGTCACATTAATATTTTTACCTAATAACTTTGAGAAAGCCGCTGCGGCCATCCACCCTGCAGTGCCGCCGCCAGCGATTACTACATTGGTTATTTTTATTGTCATGTGAGTCGCCTGCAAAATTTATTAGTACTAATGGAATTTGTTTTTATAACTTATGATAGATTTGAAATAAAATCTATATAAAACAGTTTGATAAACTTTTTTAAAAACACTATAAGACATAAAAAATGACTAGTGTGTTTGCTGCTTATTTCTAAGTTCAACCAACTTTCTTATATGGGCTTGTGAAGCAATGATCATATATATTGCTTCTAGATAACCCTCTTTGTGCAGATGCAGTACTTTTTCTGCTGCTAATTGACCCAATATATCTTCGTTAATAGTATAAAAGCCGATCAGTTGATGTTTGCTGGCATTGTTTAACTCAACGTCGATAGTGACCGCTTCCAATAACTCATATCTTGTAAGGACTTCGATAAACATTTTATTTTCATCAACACCTTGGTGAAGCAACTCCAACATATTGGCAATGTTTTCCAAATATTCACTGTTACCACCATAGGGTAGAAATAGCTCAATACCTGTTTCTTCATTCACTCTTGGAGAGTCAATATCAAGCGTAATTACACGTTGAGGTTCAGTGTTACTGCTTAGCGTTGATTGCTGCATTCCAATATAAAAAGGCATTCTTTGCATTGAGATAGGGATATAACTGGCATCCCAATGACCATCGTTTAAGAATAGATTCTCATTATTAGTGAAGCCAAATAAAGTCACTGGGGTAAATTCTCCCGTATCAGCATTCTTTTGGAACATAATCGGATAATGAGCTTGCACGGTTTTAAATTCCGCCACAAATGTTTGGGAAAACCACTGGTCATCGCCGTATTTTGCAGAACGCTCGGTAATGATTTTAAGGTCTTTATGTTCAATGTTATTGAGCAGTACATGCTTGGCCATGGGTATACCCTTTGATAATGATTGATTACTGTTGAGTTATGCGTGAATGAAGAACTAACCATACAATTTGATGATTATTGTGAAGACAATATGCATATTTAACAGCGAGTTGTGATTAGCTTTAAATTCAGTTTTTGTACTTGATTTGGATAAAGGGTGATAGCGACTGGGGGCAGCCGCTATCATTTACAGCTCGCTACTAGAACGTATAGCGAACCCCTAATCCATATCTTGCGCCTGTTTGTGTCGTTTCAAACACTAATTGGCTTTGACGACCATGTTTTCTTACGACTTCTTCAGTGATGTTAATACCTTCAGCAAAGACGGTTAGGCCCTCAACAGCAGGAATATCATAACTAACATTAAAGTCTATTTGATAATATTCTTCAGTATAAATAGGCGTAGTTAAATCACCGTTAACTCTTTTGTCTGATAAGAATTGATCGCGCCAGTTATAAGCTATACGAGCTTGAAAACCATAGTTATCATAGAACAAGACTAAATTTGCGGTATCACTTAAGCCAACCAAGGCTTCAGTATCTTCAAGCGAACTATCATCATATTGCAGGTCAGAATCAACCATGGTGTAGTTAGCTATCCCCCCAAAACCTGAGTCCCAGAATAAATGTTGAACGTTGAATTCAAAACCATCGATAGTATGTTCTGTATCGCCATTCACAGGGACATTAAGGTTAAATACTACACCTTCATCCGTTAATGGGTCGCCAACAATACTACCGCCATCAAGCAGTCCATCTTCATCAAAATTTGGTGTTACATTTGGATCATCTGCATAATTTTCGAAGATATAAGTTCTAATTTGTTCATTTGACGCATTAGCACCTAAAGCAGCAACTGCCGCATTAAATTTATCGCCATTAAGTGGATCTGACAAATTGAAGATATCTGATTGTTTCGATCCATAACTAATCCAGTTCGACACGTCTTTTTTGAAGTAGCCGATAGATGCATAGCTTCCTTCGTCGTAATACCACTCTGTCGATAAGTCGTAATTGATTGACTCTAATGGCTCAAGGCCAGGGTTACCTGAACTACCGGTATAACCGCTTAAGTTACCGCCGGTATTAATTGTGGTTCCACCTAGTAATGAGTTATAACCCGCACGAGAAATCGTCTTACCCGCAGCAGCACGGACACGTAATTCGTCAGTTACATCAAGATTGAAGTTAATGTTAGGTAAGAACAAATCATAATCTGCACTTTGACTTAAGGTTTCAATACCTGTTTGCCCAGTAACTGAAGTCGATGTATCTTCATTCCACTCAACACGGCTATAACCTGGTGCTGATGCT
Organism: Shewanella sp. 10N.286.52.E4; assembly: GCF_041468785.1. Taxonomy (NCBI): domain Bacteria; kingdom Pseudomonadati; phylum Pseudomonadota; class Gammaproteobacteria; order Alteromonadales; family Shewanellaceae; genus Shewanella; species Shewanella sp. 10N.286.52.E4. The sequence continues at coordinate 150,220 of NZ_JBFRJJ010000005.1, read as the reverse complement.
GTTGATACCACATCTGTTTGCTCGTAACGTAAGCCAACATGCACACTAAATGGCATATCAAACATGTCACCTAAGTAATTTGCTTGAATGTAAGCAGCGGTGGTTTCTTCTTCAGTAAAGCGGTTAGTATCAGCATCCCACTGGGTTGAAGCACAGAACTGGCCTTCACCATTAGGTCCAGCTGCTGCGCCAGATGCGGCCTGACAGTCACCATATAAACCATCAACATTAGCTACGGGATCTGCGTATTCTGCAGCATTAATAATTTCGTCAAAATCAGCAAAGAAAATACGATTGAATAAATCATAATCACTTTGAGTCGCTGTTCCTTCAAAATTGCCAGTGCTGTCATCAAACTTGTCTAAGATGGTGTCTTCAGTCCAATTAATATCTTCGAAATCACCTTCTTCACCCACTCCGCCCCAATCAGGACGTTGTACTTGGGTGTGGCGATAGCGGTTATTAACAGTATTAACTGACACACCAAAATCGATACTTAAATCACTGTTTAAATGGTACTTACCATCCAACTGAGTTTGATCAATTTCTGAAGTATATTTATCATTGGCAAACCAACTACCCGATAAACGCATGGTACTTGGATTAAAGTTCTCAATATCACCGATAGCAATACCAGGTAGGCTTCCTGTTAAATCAAGACCTGAACGAGTACGAGTATATGAAGGCAGTTGAACATTGTTTCGCGTACCATGGCGCGGATCAGTTGCTTCCATATTGGCTTTAGAGCTGTGATGATCCAGTGTTAACACTAAATCCTCAGTTACTTGCCAATCAATATTTAACCCTATTGAATCTGTGATTTCTTCACGGCCCCAAGCACCTACTGTTAATGAAGTATCTCGCAAATCTGCAGGGCTATTAATGTCATAAATTTCAGAGTAAATAAGGGGTACAGCATTGGGCTCGCCAGTCCATACTGATTCACTTCGATCACCTGCATAGTTGAACCAAACTGATGCATCAGTGTGTTGCTCTTCAATAGTATTTCTAAAAGTCGTGTAATCCGCTGTAATAGTTAGCGTTTCTATAGGACGGTATTGCAGCGTTAATTGACCATTAATACGTTCACGTTGACGTTCTTCAATAACATAACGTGGCTGTTGAGGGTTTGAGTAAATTCCAGATGTTGGACGGTTTGAACCACCGGCTTCACCAGCAGGAACACCACCCCAACCTGTATTGGTGTAATCACTTGCGCGATACCCCTGATCTTGAAGGAATTGTTTCATACCACTTTCGCGTTCTTGATAACTACCCGATATAGCGATACCGAATGTGTCATCAGCAAAAGTCTGTGAATATAAACCACTCAGTTCAGGCGTGACACCACCAGTCTCAGTTGATTGATCGTCAACAGCTTTACCTGAAATCGTTGCTGTTAAACCAGGCGCGCTTAGTGGTTTAAAACTGGTTAAATTAATTGTCGCACCGATACCGCCAGAAGTAACACTGGCATCTGAAGTTTTATAAACTTCAACACCTGATACACTTTCTGCAGCTATATTTGCGAAATCAAAGGTTCGGCTACCTGTAGTGTTCGGTAGTTGGCGACCATTTAAAGTAATTAAATTTTGCTCTGACCCAAAACCACGTACAGTGACAGTACTCCCTTCACCGTTTGAACGATCAATCGAAACACCAGTGATACGTTGTAATGATTCAGCTAAGTTAGTATCAGGGAATTTACCGATATCTTCAGCAGAAATAGCATCGACTACGCCATTTGCTTCTCGCTTTAAATCCATTGAACGGACTAAACTGCTACGAATACCTGTAACTTGAATCACTTCTACTTCATCAGTTGCTTCATCAGCAAAACTGTTTTGTGTTGCAGCCATAGAACCTAGTGCTGCTAGAATTGAAGTGGTTATTATCTTTTTATTAAACATTTCACTCTCCCCTCGCTTCGTTATTGCCAATATGGCAATGACTCCTTTTTAAATTAGTAACTTCCCCAGAAGTCACTAATTTCTTGATTTAAAAATCCAATAAAGAGTACTAACAAAGACGGCAATCGATTTCGTATGTTATTAAATCGTTAAATTCAATATAAAGCTATAGTTTGTCGATTCTCTGCTCATTTATTGCTTTATTAAATGTGTAAACTTTTCTGCGTCATTAGGCTTAAAACCTAATTGGTTATTAGCTGCTAGTCCTTTTGACTATTACTTATTTGGACAAATAAAAATCACAACCTAAACTATGATTTCTTTATTCATAAGCCGTTATTGTGATTATCTTTCCATTTTCATCGTGAAGTAATTCTGTTTTTTTAACGCATCGTAAATGTGTCTGACCCTTTGATAAAGTAGAGTCATGGTAAAATAAAAACCATTTGCCTTGATGGGATACAATTGAATGATGATTTGTCCAACCTAACACTGGGTTTAATATCACTCCTTGATAAACAAAAGGCCCATATGGGTTATCACCAATACCATATGCGATATTATGGGTATCGCCTGTTGAGTATGAAAAATAGTATTTACCATTATATTTATGAACCCATGACGCTTCAAAAAAGCGGCGCTCATTGTCTTCAGTTGTGATGGCGTTTCCATCTTCATCAAGGATAACTATATCTTTCACAGGTTCGGCAAGTGACAACATATCGTCTGATAGTTTAGCCATCTTAGCCGGTAATGAAGCTTGATCATCAGCTGGATATTGATCTTCAGATGAAAATTGTCCTTGATGCCAGTTTTGTAATTGACCGCCCCATAAACCACCGAAATATAAGTAATAACTACCATCATCATCTTCAAAAATAGCAGGGTCGATACTAAAAGATCCTTCGATGTAACTGTCTTCAGCGATAAATGGCCCTGCTGGAGATAAACTTGTCGCAACGCCTATTCTGAAAATCCCTTCTAAATCTCGTGCGGGAAAATAGAAATAATAAGTGCCATTTTTATGCGCTGCATCTGGCGCCCAAAGTTGTTTGCTAGCCCACTTAACATTCTCAAGACTCAATGCGACACCATGATCAATAACTTCATTTGTGTCATTCTCAATAGACAAGACATGATAATCACGCATTGCAAAGTGGTCGCCATCATCATTAATAGCATTATCTGTTTCTATATCATGAGAAGGATAAATATATATTTTATTATTGAAAACATGAGCAGATGGATCTGCTGTATAAATGCTAGTAATTAATGCTTCATCCTTTTGTTTAAAAGAATTGGCTTTTTTAATATCTAACGCTTGCTTCCTTTCAGCATCACTCACTTCATTATTAATCATGATTTCCCTTTTATTTACGGCAGAAGCCATAATAATTCCTCAACAATTTTATAATGTGCTTAATTAACCAGCACATAATTAAGTTAAACCTTAATTATAATGAATAAGGTTTCTTAACTTCACTTAATTTCAGCCAGGTTTAATTGAATCTTTTTAACTTCTAATTCTGTTAATCGATATTTACTAATAACAACTAGACAAACAACCGTGCAAATAATAGGTATACCAGCAAAGGCAAGTAAAATACCTGATAGTGTATGATCTGTTTGCACTTGATTAGGAATATAATCATAAGCTGATAATATCCAGCCAGCTAACGCCCCACCAATTGCAAAACCAAATTTAATTGCCAGTAAATGTCCAGAAAATGTAATTGCAGTCAGTCTTTTACCGATTTTCTCAACACCATAATCAACAGTGTCAGCAACCATAGAAAACATGATGGGCGTTATGATCATATGTGCAAAGTTAGCAATGAAATAAGTCACAAATATAAGTGCGATTTGATTACTATCAATGACGTAAAATAATGAATGAGAAATGATAACAACCACTAAAGCCACTTGAAACAGAATCTTTTTCTCAATGAATTTAGAGAGGAAGTTAGTCGAGATTGCCCCCAAGACTGAACCAACTGCCGCCAAGGTTAAGAAGTTTGATAGTAAGTCCTCATCACCGATGTAATATTTAATATAGTGCGGTGCAACAGATGCTCGAATTCCGATAAGGATCAACGTAGCAAGACTAATAATCGCGATAACCAGCCATTGGTCATTTTTAAATAGCTGAAAAAAGTCTTTAAAAATACTCTGAGTTGAGCGTTCATGTTTATCAGTTTCGTTGGTTAATGTTTCCTTTGTCATTGCAAAACACAATAAAAAACAAACTGCAGCTAATGAGCCCATGAATATCATCGCTAGCGGATAACCAACAGCATCTTCGCCTTGACCGAAATATTCAACTAAACGCGGTATTGCCCACACGATAACCACTAATGCAGCCATTGCCATGGCAAATCGATATGATTGTAATGATGTACGTTCTTTAGGATCCGACGCCATCACTCCGCCTAATGCACCATAAGGAATATTAATTGCGGTGTAACATGTCATTAACAGTCCATAAGTAACGTAGGCATATATGAGTTTGCCTGTGCTATCAAAATCAGGGGTTATAAACGCTAAACAGGCTAATAGACCGTAAGGTAATGCTAAAAATAGAATGTAAGGTCTATATGAGCCCCAACGTGTACGGGTTCTGTCGGCGATTCCGCCCATAATTGGATCAGTGAATCCATCAAACAATCGTACTGATAGAAGTAATGTGCCAGCTGCAGCTGCCGACAAGCCATAAACATCGGTATAAAAAATCAGCATGAAATTAGCGACCATTTGAAACACGATATTACTTGCAGTGTCCCCAAGGCCATATCCAAGCTTTTCTTTAATGCTGAGTTTATTAATAAAAGTGTCCATTACTGTTCCAACTAAAGGTTATAGTCACAAACACTATATCAAACCATTAACATTGTAAACAACTTTGATTAACTTTTAGCGAGATGTAAAAAAAGACAGCGAATGCTGTCTTTGTGATATTTTTAAATTTGATTTTAGTATTCGAATGTATAACCGAATTGTGCTAATTTTTCATAGACTTCCACATCAAACCGATACAGTGCAGCGGCACGATGCGCTACATTCCGTTGCTTTTCTTTACAGTCGATGAGTAAATCCATTTTTAATATTTTTCTGCGGAAGTTGGGTTTATCTAGCGTTACGCCCAATATAGATTCATATAAATCTTGCAGTTGTAACAGAGTGAACTTTTCAGGTAATAAACTGAAACCAATAGGTTCATGCCTTACTTTGTATTTCAGATGATTTAAACAACTGGCTAAAATATTATCATGATCAAACATCAGTGTTGGTACTTGTCTAACATCGAACCATTCACACTCAATCGCATTAGCACCATGAGTTAAGTTGGTGTCATCAAAACGGACTAAGGAATAAAAAGCAATGGTAATAATGCGTCTAGCAGGATAGCGGTCAACATCGCCAAATGCACCAAGTTGGTCTAAGTACAAGTTTTCAACACCTGTAGTATTTTTTACAACTCGAGATGCTGCCGTTTCAAGGTTTTCATTACTACGAACCCAGTGACCTACTAGTCCCCACTTATTTGTTGCAAGCCCTTGATTATATTTAACCAGCAACACTTTCAGTTTGCCTTCATGTAGGGTAAAAATAAGATTATCGACGGTTAAGTTACTAATACAATCAGTTGGGATGGTTTCTTCATCAATAACTTCATTTATAAAATTCACAGGAGGTTTCCAATTATTAAAGCAAGCTTTGATATAAAACATTAAGACGCACGGCAGTTAAGTCACCACTACCAAATGTTCTAACAGTTAAACACAACAGAATTGATAATCACTTTACTCATCAAAAACATAATTGTAAATGACTGTTACAGAATCCATTTATCGCTTTTAGGATGAAGAGTTGAATAAAAAGGAAGAAATACCTGGTGTGATAAGCGTCTGTATAGCTGCGGTTTTGGCCAATTGATAAACAGACACTTTGTGTTTACAAAATAAATTGAATATTTATCTGTAAATATTCATTCACCGACTAACTCGAAACTGTAGTCCTGCTTATATTGTATAAAATTTTTTACCACAAAAGCTTATTCAATTGGTTTACTGGACTCTCTTTGAATTATTTTAAAATCTAAAATATTACGTAATTGATTGCTTTTTAACTCGGTAAAATCTTTAACCTTATTAGAAGTAAACAAACTCACAGCTAACTTTGCCATTTCATCAATAGGTTGTCTTACTGTCGTAATATTTGGCCATACTACCGTTGCAAGGGTTGTATCATCAAATCCGACAACGGATAAATCATTTGGGACATTGATCCCTTGATTTTGTGCAATTGAGATTACCGCTGCCGCCATATCGTCATTGGCAGCAAATATGGCACTAGGTTTGTCTTTTAAAGCTAACATTTTTTTCGCTGCAACCATGCCAGATTGATAAGTAAAGCAACCTTGTTCAATGTATTCTGGTGGCGTGTTGATTTTATTTGAGCGTAAAGCATCTAAATAACCCTGATAGCGTAAGCGACTAACACCTTGATTAGCATCACCGATAATATGGCCAATTTTGTTATGGCCTTGCTTAATAAGCATTTCAGTTAAATCAAACGCAGCTTGATAATCATCCATACAAATATACGGAGAGATGGTTAACTGACTGTCGGGAGCCACTCTCACAAATGGAACATTAGCATCTTGTAAGCAATCAATAATTTCTTTTTGCTCACACACAGGCGGCAATAATATCATCCCATCGACTTTGGTTTCATTGATCAAATCTTTTACAGATTGCAGTGTTTTTTCAATGTTCTTATCCGCCTCATCAACGACTAAATGAAACCCTTTAGTTCGGCAACTTTTTAACGCGCTTAACAAAAACTGACTTATATAGGCATCACTAGGATTATCATAAAGTAATCCAATTAAATAAGATTTATTACTGGCTAAACGACGAGCAGATTCATTAGGTCGATATTGTAACTGTTCGGCAACGGCTAGCACTTTACTGCGAGTGCTATCACTGACTTTAGGATCTTGATTTAACACTCTTGATACAGTCATCATTGACACACCCGCTTCTAGCGCTACATCTTGTATGCGGGCTTTTTTTACTTTGACCATTGCTTACCTACTAATAAAACTACATCGAGAAATTAAACAGTTAATAACTGTATGAAGATAGACAGCTATTTTGATACGTTACATTCTGAATAATAACATTTTTAAAATCATAAATGTAAAAACGTACTTTCCTAAGAAGCGACCATTAGTCATATTTAAATAATGAAATCAAACTCACGCTACACGTTCTACGTAATTGCTAGTAACGTTCTAAAGACAATCAGTAGTTATATAAATATGAGAACTAAATTAGAGCGCTAAAAAAGAGCTTTGACACTGGCCAGCTGGCTTTGAAATAATAAGCTATGTTGATGGCTAACAACCGTACTTTGCAACTTCCCTTCTTCAATGACTCGACATGCTTCATCTGCTTCAAAATGATAGCCCAGTGATTGCCTGTTATCAGTAAAACTTTCAACCAATTCATCAAGGTGAAATAAACGACACTCTTTAGCTCTAAAGGCATCAGGAATTAAAATATAACCTTCATCACCGATAAGATAGGCATTATTACTTAATCGACATTGAAAGGATGTCGCAAGACTGACCATCACATCATCACTTTGACCTATGATAATGACATCATCCTCAACACCGGTTTCACAGAAATTGGCTTTAACAAACAAGTTATCGATATCTGCTTCAAGAAAGAAATCTGCAATAGCTAACGGGTAAATACCCATATCTAATAAGCACCCTCCCGCTAAATTAGGATTGTACTCTCGACCATCTAATTTAAATGGCACAGGATAACCGAAATCAACTTTAATATGTTTAAGCTGTCCAATGCGGCCATCATTTAACCACTCTCTAGCTTTTTGCATCGCTGGTAAAAAATAGGTCCATAATGCTTCCATTATTAGCAAACCTTTATCTTTCGCTAACCTGACTAATATTTCACATTCTTTATGTGAGACTGTCATTGGTTTTTCGCACAGTACGTGTTTTCCTGCAGATAAGGCATCAAAGGCTTGTTGAAAATGAAAATTGTGAGGCGTGGCGACGTAAACAATATCCACCTTGGGATCATCAAATAATGTTTGGTAGCCTTGGTAGGATTTTTCAACATTATATTGTTTAGCAAATTCATCAGCGTCAGCTTGCTTTCTTGCGGCTACTGCATATAAATGGCTGTTCTTTGAAAACACTAAGTCCTGGCAAAATAAACCTGCAATCCTTCCTGCACTCACAATACCCCAATTTAGTTGAGTCATTTCTCATTCCCTTTTGTGTTTAAAGATATATTTTGCAAAAAAACTACATCGCAATTGCTGTGTTAACACCAAGGTTAATTGGCTAAAGCAATAATTAACAAGCAGCAGACGTTAACATTAATTACACAAAATACCCTTGATAGATTTAAAACTCAATGCTAATGTTAGCGCTAACAAAATATAACGCAATATAACAACGGATTGAATTATGTATCTTGGAATCGACTTAGGAACTTCTTGTGTAAAGGTCATTATTTTAGACAATGATGATCAGTTGTTAGCACAAGCTAGTTCAGCACTAACAATATCTCGACCACAATCACAATGGTCAGAACAAGATCCGAATCAATGGTGGCAAGCGACCTGTTTAGCAATGGCTGAGCTCAAATTAACCAAAGCTGATTTACTCAAAAAAATTAAATCTATTGGTTTGTCAGGCCAGATGCATGGCGCCACCTTACTCGATAGTAATGACCAAATTATTCGTCCAGCGATATTGTGGAATGACGGCCGTAGCCAACTTCAATGTAAAACCTTAGAAGAAATTGAACCTGATTCACGTGATATTACTGGCAACATCGCGATGCCAGGCTTCACTGCCCCTAAATTATTATGGGTAAAGGAGAATGAACCAGAAAACTTTAATAAAGTTGCTAAGGTTCTATTACCTAAGGACTTCTTACGTTTACAAATGACCGGAGACTATGCCTCTGACATGTCTGATTCTGCCGGTACACTCTGGCTAGACGTAAAGAACCGTTGCTGGTCTGAAGCAATGTTAACAGCAACATCAATGACGATTGAGCAAATGCCGTTGTTATATGAAGGCACTGACATTACCGGAACATTAAGCGCGAACATCGCCAGTTTATGGGGAATGAACACGGTGCCTGTTGTCGCAGGTGCAGGTGACAATGCAGCTGGAGCTATAGGTATTGGTGTAATAAAACCAAATCAAGCATTTTTATCACTGGGCACCTCTGGGGTATATTTTGTGGCAAATGAGCAATATTTACCCAATCCGGATAATGCGGTACATACATTTTGCCATTGCTTGAGTAATACATGGCACCAAATGTCTGTGGTATTAAGTGCAGCAAGTTGCTTGAACTGGGTGACTAAACTAACGGGCTACGACAACGAATCGGCTTTATTAGCTCAAATAGCTAAATGTGATTTTAGCCAACCAAACTCAGTATTGTTTTTACCCTATCTATCAGGTGAGCGTACACCTCACAATAATCCGACGGCTAAAGGGGTTTTCTTTGGTTTAGACCATAATACTGATGCCGCCACCATGGGGCGAGCGGTATTAGAAGGCGTAGCCTTTGCTTTTGCCGATGGGCAGCAAGTTTTATTAGATGCTGGTGCAACGATTGAAGAAATAACGGTTATCGGTGGTGGCTCAAAAAGCCGATTATGGGGAGATATTCTTGCTAGCGTATTAAACCGTCCATTGTCCTATCGTGAAGGCGGCGAAGTTGGCCCTGCCTATGGTGTAGCTAGATTAGCAAGAATAGCCATTGAGCAAAGTCCCACAGAAAAAGTCTGTACCTCTGGCAAACTTAAACACCTTGTATTACCTAATCCTGAAATGCAGGGATATTACGCCACGCAATATCAACAATTCAAAAGTTTATATCAAGCCACTAAACACCTCTTTATCTAATTAGCACCTTATAAATAAGATAAAAATCTAACACAAATCATATACAAACTAACCGAAAAAATATGGAGTCATCATGAGCGAACAATTTTTTAATAACGTAGAAAAAATCAAATTCGAAGGCGAATCGAGTAAAAACCCTTTTGCATTTCGTTACTACGACGAAAACCGTGTAGTAATGGGTAAAACAATGAAAGAACACTTACGTTTTGCTGCATGTTACTGGCATAACTTCTGTTCTACAGGTTTTGATATATTTGGTGAAGGCACCTTTGATAGACCTTGGATTCAACCTGTCGGTGATCAACTTGCATTAGCAGAACAAAAAGCTAAAGTCGCTTTTGAATTTTTTGAAAAACTCGGTGTACCTTACTTTTGCTTTCATGATACGGACATAGCACCTGAAGGAGCTACATTAAAAGAAAGCCATGCTAACGTAAATCATATTGCTGATGTACTAGAAAAAGAAATGCAACGCACTGGGGTTAAATTACTTTGGGGTACAGCCAATTTATTTTCAAATAAACGTTTTTGTGCCGGTGGTGCAACAAACCCGAACCCTGAAGTTTTTGCCTATGGCGCTGCACAAGTTAAACATGCCATGGAAGTCACTCACCGTTTAGGTGGTGAGAACTATGTTTTATGGGGCGGCCGTGAAGGTTATGACTCACTACTTAATACTAATTTAAAACAAGAAAGTGAACAGTATGCTCGCTTTTTAAAAATGGTCGTAGAACACAAACATAAAATCGGTTTTAAAGGCACATTATTAATTGAGCCAAAGCCACAGGAGCCGACTAAGCATCAATATGACTATGACACCGCAACAGTTGCAGGTTTCTTACACAAGCACGGTTTACAGAATGAAATCAAAGTCAACATTGAAGCGAATCACGCTACTTTGGCTGGTCATAGTTTTCATCATGAAGTAGCTGTAGCATGTGCTGAAGGCATTATGGGCAGTATTGATGCTAACCGTGGCGATATGCAAAATGGTTGGGATACAGACCAATACCCGAACGACGTAGCTGAGTGTACGTTAGTCATGTATGAAATTTTAAAATCAGGTGGCTTTACCACTGGCGGGTTAAATTTCGATACAAAACTTCGTCGTCAGTCATGTGAAAATGACGATTTATTTCATGGCCACATTGGCGGTATGGATACCATGGCTAAATCATTACTCAACGCAGCCCAACTTATTGAAGATGAGCCGTTATCTTCATTTGTAGAGCAACGTTATGCAGGGTGGAATAAAGGCCTAGGTAAAGATATTTTTGATGGACAACATAGCTTAGAAAGCTTATCAAAAGTCGTTCATGAACAAAATATCAATCCTACATCGACTTCAGGGCGACAAGAACTACTCGAAAACGTCGTCAATCGTTATATCTAAGGACTGTTCCCCCATCTAATAAATGGGGGATTTTTTTATCATGAATATGTTGGAACAATTAAAAAAAATCACAACTGTAGTTGCTGATAGCGGTGATATTGATGCGATTAAGCTTCACAAACCTATAGATGCAACGACTAACCCTTCTCTGATCTTACAAGCATCAAAACTACCACAATACCAATACCTTGTTACTAAATCGATATCTCAAGGTAAAGACAACATCGATGATATTTGTGATCATTTAACCGTTAATTTTGGCTGTGAAATCTTAAAGTGTATTTCAGGACGTATATCCAGTGAAATTGATGCTAGGTTGTCATTTGACACGGTAGCAAGCATTGAGAAAGCAAAAAAGATAATTGCTTTATATGCCGCCAATGGCATAGATAAAAGCCGAGTACTAATTAAATTAGCCGCGACATGGCAAGGTATTAAGGCAGCTGAAGAGCTTGAAAAACAAGGTATTCATTGTAACCTCACCTTGCTTTTTTCAATGAATCAAGCCATAGCCTGTGCTGAAGCAAAAGTCACCTTAATTTCCCCCTTTGTGGGACGAATTTTAGACTGGCATGTACAACAATCGGGTAAGCAATTTGAGGCTTTTGAAGATCCTGGCGTATTGTCTGTCAAAGCTATTTTTGACTATTACAAAACATATGACTATCAAACAGAAATTATGGCAGCAAGCTTCAGAAATATTGACGAAATTATAGCGTTAGCCGGTTGCGATTTACTTACTATCGCACCTAGTTTACTGACTGTATTAAACAATACTCAAGGTGAGGTAGTCCATAAATTAAATGCTAAAGAAATATGTAAAATTAAGCCTAAGGCACTTAAAACGTTGAGTTTTGAACAATTCTCGTGGCAGCTAAACGAAGATGAAATGGCTTGTGATAAATTATCAGAAGGGATCCGTAATTTTGCTAAAGATCAGACTATCTTAGTTGAAATGATCCAACAGCTTGGCAAAGCAGAGAGTTAATCAAAAGGTTAACTGAGATTTAAGTTAACATTAAGGGCATCATAATTTTTATGATGGCCTTAATGTTAATTCCAAATGTTTGTTTATCGATCGATGAAGAATGTACTAATGTCTTTCGCTATAGGTAAAATAATCAAACTCAGCAGCAATATTTGCTCCCGTTAGATCTTGGCAACACATACCCACAAATGCCCCTGTAAAGTTAGCACCTTCACCCTTACCTGCTTCATCAGAAATGAGACTGTAATCTAATTCACATATCGGCAGCCACACATTACCATCTACAGAGTAGCTAAAAGTTAACCGTCCATAATCAATATCAGCTCTTAAGCCTATGTGTTCACTTTGCTGACTGGTAATAGGTATACGTTGTTGATAAATAGGAAAGTCAGCCTTTAAAGACTCATCACCTAAACAGCTCATGACATCGATATGTATCCCATTTTCATCATATGATACATATAGATAATGAAATTTATGGGCATTGTAATAGCAAATTAATCCTGCTTGTTGTTGAAAACTCGTAGGTTTGAAGCGCAATTGTGTTTGTGCAACGAATGAATGATGTTGCTGTCTTCTGGCAATTAATGCCTGTTTAAACGTACTGCCAACTGAATGTTTTCCGTATAGCGTTAGCGCACCTTTGTTATCAGTTAAACTATAAAAGCATTCAGGATTGGGGATTCTTAGCCATTGATAATGATCAGGTAATACAGGGCTAGAGAAATCATCATGATGTGAATAATCTCGCAGCGGTTTTCCTGTTAGTCCTATAGGATTAATTTCTCCGTAAACTTGGCCCGATGCTAAGCTAAACCAGCCATCATCTTTTAAAATTAAGGCTTGAATACCTGTTTCTCGACCAAGTGGACTGCGCTTGTCTCCGTTTACTAATGTAATCGGCCTAGACAGAAGATGCGTCAAAAACCATCGTCCATCTGGAGATTGCACTAATCCACCGTGTCCAGTTCGTTGCAAAGGCTTATCCAGATTATCTTTAGACGTTAGCACATGAACATTAGGATCAATTTCATAAGGACCGGTGATACTTTTAGAGCGTGCAAACGTGCAAGCATGTTCGTAGCTCGTCCCACCTTCTGCAGTTAATAAGTAATAGTAATCATTAATCTTGTATAAATGCGGTCCTTCGGTCAGCTGATGTTTACTGCCAGAAAATATATTGACTGCGGTGCCAATGAGTTTTTGCTGCTGTTGGCAATATTGTTGTAGCACAATACCTGCAAAAGGATGCTTACCAGGACGGTGATCCCACAACATATTCACTAGCCATTTACTGCCATTATCATCATGAAATAATGATGGATCGAAACCACTGCTGTTTAAGTAAACTGGATCGCTCCATTCACCATCAATTGTGGAGCAAGTCGTAAGGTAATTGGGACAATCTTTAAAGTTACCATCAAATCGTTGGACGTTAGTATAAATGAGATAAAACAAACCATCTGAATAACTCAAACAAGGTGCCCAAATGCCACAAGAGTCGGGGCAACCTGTCATGTCCAATAATGAAGCTCTGTTTAATGGCCTGCTGATTAATGTCCAGTTTACCAAATCCACTGAGTGATAAATTTGTACCCCTGGATACCATTCAAAAGTAGATACGGCAATGTAATAGTCATTATCCACTCTCACAATACTGGGATCTGGGTGAAAACCTGGCAAAATTGGATTTATTTGTTGACTCATAAGTAACCTGCAGTGTGACTAAAATGTTATTCATTAATTGTTTTTATATCACAACACTACTGTTAGCGCTAACATCGATTTTAATGAGTTTACTATCATCATTACTAAATTGATTGCAAATTTTTTATGATAAGACAGCACAAAAGTTAAATCGAGGGAGTGTTTAATCGTGTTTTTACTATTGAAAATAACGCTATACTTTTCGAATTTCTGTATAGGTTTGCGGGGTAAATTAAAACATAGTTTTAAAATGAAGATTAATGCTTAGTATCTAGTTGAACTATTTTTAAACTAAGATTTATCAGAAAATTTATATGGTGTTAAACAGCTAAAAAATGTCACTCTGTTATGAGTGACATTAAGATTCAAAATTAGCTTATCGTTTTTAAAACCAGCAATATGTGACAGCGACTTCATGTCTAAACCTTGAATAAGGAACAAAAACACTGTTTAGACTTTCATTCCATTATTAATCTTCATCATAGCCATTAGGGTTGGCTGATTGCCAGCGCCAAGTATCGACCATCATTTGATCTAAAGAGCGATTGGCTTGCCAGTTTAAGGAATCATTAGCTTTAGTTGCATTTGCCCAAAAAGCAGGTAAATCACCTGCTCTTCGTGGACTAACTTCATAGGGTATCTTCTTATCTACTGCTTGCTCAAACGCAGTAACAATTTCAAAAACAGACACACCATTGCCTGTTCCTAAATTAAACGATTCAACTCCAGCAAAATCTTGATTGTCGTTCAACCATTTCATTGCTGCGACATGACCTTCAGCAAGATCCATCACATGTAAGTAATCTCGTTCACACGTCCCATCTTTTGTTGGGTAGTCTGAGCCGAATATGCTCAGTTTTTCGCGCTTACCTACCATCACTTGCGCTACATAAGGTAATAAATTATTTGGGATACCTTTTGGTGACTCACCAATTTTGCCGCTTTCATGTGCTCCAATAGGATTAAAATAGCGCAGTGACACACCTCTAAAATGCGGATTTGAAGCTGCAGTATCTGCCATTATACGTTCAACCATTACTTTGGTTGCCCCATAAGGACTTGATGGCGTACCTAATTTCATGGTCTCTACATAAGGCACTTCATTTTCTTCACCATAAACGGTTGCTGATGAACTAAAAATAAAATTATTGACCTTGTGTTCTGCCATCGCTTCTAGCAAACAAACCGAGCCATGAACATTATTTTGATAATACTCTAATGGAATTTGTGCAGATTCACCTACAGCTTTAAGCGCTGCAAAGTGGATTACTGTATCAATATTATGCGAACTAAATACGTTGGACAGCTGATGCTTGTTTCTTATATCGCCTTCAATAAAGGTAACACTTTTACCTGTTAATGATTCAACACGTTTAATAGATTCAATACTTGAATTAAATAAATTATCGAAAACGACTACATTGCAGTTATTTTCTAATAATGACAAAACAGTGTGCGAACCGATATACCCTGCACCACCTGTAACTAAAACGTTCATTTATCTTCCTTAATGAATTCATACTATTTAATGGTCATTAACCATTTCTGCTCACATCATGTTTACATTTACTGATTTTGAACTTTTATTACAAAAAAAGCTAATAAAAAAAGCGGGGTTCAACAAAAACCACTGTAAACAATGGGTTTATGTTCTTTTATTACAGTTAAATTAAAAAGTTGAGATATGATTTTTGGCTTACTCCTGAATATATTATATCTAAATTTGACTCAGTAATTTAATTATTTACGCTCATCCTATTGATATTTTTACGGTTATTAAAAATTAAAACCAGTTTGAAACATCTGACACATAAAATTACACATTCAAACAGTAAGGGTTTAACAAACTCTGTAACATGCACTTATAATACTGTTAACGAATTTGTCATAGGCAAAGGTCTATGATTTAGCTTTAAGCAAGAGGAAGTGCCGTGGCTACTGCAAAGCAAATTATTCTCCCTATTGGCATAATAGGTGTAGGCGTAATCATTACTGGTTTGTTGGTTTCTATGCAAAAACCACCCGAAGAGAAGCCGCCAGTTGATAATACCCCGCTTGTATCTGTCGAAACCATTAATTATAAACCAATGACATTTACCGTTAGCTCTTATGGTGTCGTCAATGCCAAATATCATACTGAATTGGTGGCACAAGTTAGTGGTGAAATTACTTATTTATCTGACGCATTTGTTAAAGGTGGTTTCATTAAAAAAGGCGACGTCCTCGCAAGAATTGATCCTAGCGACTACGAGTCAGCGCTGTTAGATGCACAAGCTAATTTGGCTTCAGCCAAAGCAACGTTAGTTCAAGAAAAAGCTAACGCACAAGTAGCTGAGCGTGAATGGGCTGAGATTACTGACAGTAAGCCAAGTGATTTAAGCTTGCGTAAACCACAATTGGCCCAAGAAATTGCCAAACTAAAAAGTGCTGAAGCTGGATTGTTACGTGCAAAAAGGAATCTTGAACGAGCAATAATTAAAGCGCCCTATGATGCATTAATTGGCAGTCGTAATATCGGTTTAGGCACATACGTAGGTAACGGATCGCCTATCGGTTTAGTTTATAGCACTGATAAAGCTGAAGTTCGATTACCACTTGCAGACAAAGAAATGCAATATTTAGATCGTAAAGGTGCAAATGCAGAAGTCACTTTGGTGGGTAACTTTGCAGGTGAAAAACAAGAATGGATTGGCACTATCGTTCGTAGCGAAGGGGTGATTGACAGTAAAAGTCGGATGACATACTTAGTTGCTGAGATTGATGACCCATATGGGCTTAATAGTAACCATAAAGAATTAAGATACGGTACTTATGTTACTGCTCACATTGGCGGTACTCATGCAGGTCAAGTGGCCGTTGTCCCGCGCCATTTAATCGTGAATGGCCTTGTTGCGACAATGGATAAAGACAAAAAATTACGTTACCTGCCCGTTAATATTATCAGACAAGATGGCAGCAACGTCATTATCTCAAGTGGTTTAGCAGAAGGTATGAGCATCATTACTTCTGCTCTTGATTACCCTGTTGAAGGAATGACGGTGGCCTTACCGACCGATAAAATTCTTCAAGTAGAGCCTAAGGTTGGTGTTGATTCTGACACTGCTATCGCCATGGACGATAAGGAATAAATTCATGGAAGATACTCATAAAGGCATAATTGCTTGGTTTGCCCGTAACAGCGTTGCGGCAAACTTATTAATGATCATTATTTTATTAGGCGGCTTGTTAACGGCTAATACGATTCGTAAACAATTTTTTCCCGCAGTTGAAATCAACTGGATTGAATTCAGTGCTGTATATCCAGGCGCTGCTCCGCAAGAAGTAGAAGAAGGCATTACTGTAAAAATTGAACAGGCACTTGAAACCGTTCAGGGATTACAACGTGTCATCACCTACTCTAATCGAAATCAAGCTAATGGCTACTTTCGAATTGAAGATTCTTATGATCCGCAAATCGTACTTGATGAAGTTAAATCTGAAATTGGTTCAGTATCTACCTTCCCTGCTGGAATGGAGTTTCCAAAAGTAGAACGTATCAAGATTCGTCAAGAAGTCATGTACTTAAGTCTTTATGGAGATTTGTCACAGCGACAACTTAAAGATTTAGGTGAAAAAATCCATAAAGAAATCATGCAGCTGCCTAACGTTAACATTGCAGACTTCTATGGTGGGTTAAATTATGAAATTAGTGTTGAAGTCAGTAAAGATAGATTACGTGAGTTTGGGCTTAATTTTAATGATGTTGCTGAAGCAGTTCGAGGTTATTCTCGCAACATGTCTGCTGGTCAAATCAAAGCAGAAAATGGATATATTAACCTACGTGTAGAAAACCAAGCTTATGTCGGCTATGAATTCGAAGATTTGCCCTTACTCACTTTAGATGATGGGACAAACCTCTTATTAGGCGATGTTGCGACTGTCAATGACGGCTTTGAAGAAGGGATTCAGTATTCTAAATTCAATGGCCAAAATGCAGTGACTTTCTTTGTCGGTGCGGCTAAAAATCAGAGTATCACCGATGTCGCTGATACCATGAAAGCCTACATTGCCAAGAAGCAGGCCTTACTACCAGAAGGAGTCACGCTAGAGCCATGGGTAGATATGACCTACTATCTTGATGGTCGCCTTGATTTAATGCTAGACAGCATGAAAACAGGTGCTGTGTTGGTCTTTTTCATGCTGGCATTATTTTTACGTGTACGTTTAGCTTTTTGGGTGATGATGGGGTTACCCGTCTGTTTCCTCGGTACCTTATTATTCATGCCGATGGCGTTTATTGATGTGACCATTAACGTAATTAGCTTATTCGCGTTTATTTTAGTACTGGGTATTGTCGTTGATGACGCCATTGTGATGGGTGAAAGTGCCCATACTGAGTGCCAAGAAAATGGTCAGAATATTGATAACGTGATCCTTGGTGTAAAGCGTGTCGCAATGCCGGCAACATTTGGTGTATTAACCACCATAGCCGCATTTTTGCCAATCACTCTTGATGATGGCCCTTCTTCTGCCTTTGGTCAGGCAATCGGTTTTGTAGTGATACTCTGTTTACTGTTCTCATTAGTAGAATCTAAACTGATCCTCCCTTCTCATTTAGCCCACATGAATAAACCTAAGGTTGTTCAACCAGGCTCTAAAAATCCTTTAGATTGGTTACGAAATGGGGTTAATTTTGTTCAGGGTAAAATTGAGAAGTACTTAACCCTATTTATCAGCAATATCTACAAACCAAGTCTTACATTAGCCGTTAAATACCGTTATGCGGTTATTTCAACCTTTATTATGCTCATTGTGATTTGTGCTGCGTTATATATTAGTGGTTTAGTCCGCTTTATTGGGCAACCCAAAATTCCACATGATTTTCCAAGGATCAGCTTGGAAATGAATGTTGATGCAGCAGAGACTGCAACACTTGATGCAGCGCATTCTATCGAAGCCGCATTAAGACAAGTTGAAACTGAGCTTGAAGATAAATACGGACAAGGCATGATTGCTGAATTACAAGTTGAATTACAAGGCCGTACTCGTGCTGAAGTAAGAACCAAACTTGTTGACCCAGAATTAAGGCCGATTAATACCTTTGAAGTCGCTGAAATGTGGCGTCAAGCAATGCCGAAAATACCCGGCGTTAAGTCTTTTGAAGTTCAAGATAGCTTGTTTGGTGGTGGACGCGATGATGGTGATATTAGCTTTAGATTAGAAGGCAACGATGACGTACAGCTGATCGCTGCTTCTCAAGCACTAAAAGATAAGCTTAACACCTTAAAAGGGGTTAGTGACGTTAATGACAGCCGTCAGTCTTCAGCGAAAGAAGTGCAGTTTAACTTAAAACCATTAGCCCATAGTCTTGGGCTAACCCTGGCGAATATTGCTTCGCAGGTGGGTAATAGTTTTTACGGTCTTGAAGCACAACGTATCATTCGTAATGGTGAAGAAATTAAAGTAATGCTTCGCTACCCTGAAGCACAACGTAACTCCATCGCCTTGGTACAAGAGGTATTAATTAAAACACCTCAAGGTGCAGAACTTCCCTTATCTGAAGTCGCTAACATCGAAGTAGTACAAGGGGTTAATAGTATTCGCCGCGAAAACGGTAATCGAACCATTAACGTATGGGCATCTGTAGATGCTGAGCAAGCTGAGCCGTTTAAACTTGCAAAAGATATTCGTGATAACTTCATGCCAGAACTATTAACCAAATATCCACGGGTTAAAAGTGAAGTGTCAGGTAATATTCAAGAGCAATTGGACAGTGCTGACACGCAACTACGAGATTTTATAATCTCAATGTTAGTGATTTACAGTTTACTTGCTATTCCACTTAAATCTTACGTACAGCCATTTATGATTATGTCTGTGATCCCATTCGGTGTTATTGGTTCGATGTTAGGCCATATCATTTTAGGTATAGATTTAAGTGCCCTTTCTGTATTCGGTATTATTGCAGCTGCGGGTGTGGTGGTGAATGACTCTCTGGTAATGGTCGATTACGTTAATAACTCTCGTAAGCGAGGTATACCGTTAAATGAAGCGGTTATTAATGCGGGTTGTCGTCGATTCAGAGCGATCATGTTGACTTCGTTAACTACATTTATTGGTTTGATGCCGATTATGACAGAAACCAGTATGCAAGCGCAGATGGTTATTCCTATGGCTGTATCACTAGCCTTTGGTGTTTTGTTTGCAACGGTGGTGACGCTTTGTTTAATCCCTTGTCTTTATATCGCCATTGAAGATATGCGCGGTATTGCTCAAAGAATTTGGAGATTATATGTTCCGGAACCAGCAGAAACAAATTCAGGCTTAGAGCAACAACCTAGTCATCGTGCTAGTTAAATAACTCAGTATGTATTAATCGGTTTATCGTTAAACGATTACCTTAATCAAAAAAGCGAAACGTCAGTTTCGCTTTTTTTGTAATAGCTCATAAATTTAGTATCGATGCCTAGAGGTTTTGTTAAATCAGCTACAACTACAAAAGAATGTCATATAGTGACGCTATGATGAGAATGAACATAACAATAATTAGTAAGGATCAATTGTGTCAAAGATTCCCTTAGTTTCGAAATTCATATTTACATTAGGCAGTATTATATTATCGATATCTGTCACAGCTACCGATATACAACAGCCGTTTAATGATGCTTCAGAATCTACACAAGAGCACGTATTGTTGATATCAATTGATGGTTACCGCTATGACTATAATGAACTACACCAACCACAACATATCAAAGAGTTTGCCAACAATGCTGCCACCGTTAAGCAGTTTGTGCCCTCCTTTCCAACAGTCACTTTCCCGAATCATTTGACACTCGTTACCGGCCTGTATCCTGCGAATCACGGCATTATTTCAAACCGTTTTTATAATCCTGAATTAGAACATGATTATGCGATGAACATTAGTGAAGCCGTAACGGATGGTCAATTTTATCAAGGTGTACCGTTATGGTCATTAGCGCGTCAGCAAGGGTTAAAGTCTGCTACTTATTTTTGGCCTGGTTCAGAAGCTGAAATAGCGGGTTTTAGACCGAATTACTGGCTCAAATATGATGGACGTACTCCTAATGAAGAAAGAGTCCAGCAAGTGATAGACTGGTTTTCGTTACCTGAAGATAAAAGACCACAATTCGTGACATTATACTTTTCAGATGTTGATAGCGCAGGACATCACCATGGTCCAGAAGCATCACAAACGCGAGATGCAGTACTATATATAGACACTATGATCGGTAATTTGCTTACTGAATTAAAAGGTTTACCTTTTGAAGTTAACGTGATTATCACTTCAGATCATGGTATGGCAAAAGTGGATGAATTTGATCGGGTATATACAGATCAGTTAATCGCCAATAATCAAAAACTAATTAAAAAGTTTATTTTTAACAATGACGCGGCATTTTCGTTAGTCACAGCAACGGGTAAAGATAAACAACAGGATCTCAAGCAACTTAAAGAGTTGGTTTCTCAGGTTGAAGGACTCGAGTTTTACTTACAAGCAGATGTGCCAAGCCACCTGCACTTTACCGGTAATGCTTCAATTGGGGATGCTGTCATTGTGAGTAATAATTACTATATTACTAGTACCGATGCTAAACCAGGCGTTATCGGCAAGCATGGTTATGATCCTGAAGTAATCACAGATATGAATACCGTACTCTATGCTCAAGGGCCAATGTTTAAACAAGGCGCTACGATACAACAAGCTAAAAACATTCACCTGTACCCTCTCATCGCTCATATTTTAGGTTTAACAGTAACAGAAAAGATTGATGGTGAATTGTCAGTATTAAGTCCGCTTTTAAAACATTAAAACAACTAAATGGATAAAACCAATCTAAAGCCTTTTATGAGGAGTTAACTGAGTAAGCTAAACGGTTAAATTGGTTTGTTACCGCATTGAAAGCGTAAATGTAAGGGAACATTATGAATCACATGATTGCTGAGGCAAAACGCCTTCGTGGTAACCTGTTTGCTTAGGTAAAGAGATGCACAAACTAGATATAAAATTATTGATAACGGGTGAATAGCCTATCAGTTACTTTTTGTGTAAAAAAATCAATTATGCAAATCCAACTTAAAAGGCCAATTACGTAAATCTAATTGGCCTTTGTTGCACTGAATCTCACTAACTTTTCTCGGCCGCCATGATTTGTTGATATAACTTGTCTTTCATCTCAACGCGATGTTGCTTTAAGTCATGAATAGAATCATCAGATATGGGTGAATCTTTTAATTCTAATTCACGAATTTGTTTGTCCAACTTATCGTATTGCTGTAATACAGTTGCGAATTCAGCATCAGATTTATTTAGCGCTGCAATGGTGTCTAAGTGATCAGGAAATTCATTTCGAAGAGAGTGATTTTCACCTAACATATAAGCCTCATTTATTTATCTTAATATTACATGTTCATTGGTTCTATTTTCGAGTTTTGAAGGTAACGATTTTCAACTTTAAATCTCATATAAAATGTAGAGCACTTAGCATAAAATACAAGCATATTTTCTCAATATAGAATTTCTGACACAAAACAAGTGCTCAAAAAACATTCAATCTTTTATAGATACAAGGTGTTTGACCTAATCTATTCAAAACTTTGAATAAAAGTATTGAATCACTGCTAAAATATATGCCTATAAAAAAGAGTACGAATCGAATTCAATATGACATCTAAAGCACAACCCCAATTTGGCAAAGTCACTATTATTGGTAATGCCAATGGTGATTGGCAAGCTGCTACTCACGGTTATACCATTATATTTAATGGCACTATTGCTAGTGGCGATAACATTATCAATATTTGTAATGGTCCTTATGCAGGTTCAACTGAAGATTTTGTCGTTACTGGACCTCATAGTGATTGGTTAACAACCAATTTATCAATAGTCGCTCGCGAATTAGAATTGAAGCTCAAATGCTGGCCTTCATCTGGGTTAGTCAGTTTTGTGTTATTTAGTCGATTAAACTGTGAGTTAGCACTTGAAAGAATGTCATTACTACCTAGCCTTAAACGCAGTGAAGATATGTCGTTAAAACAACATTTACCCTGTGTTGTTCATAATTGGCTTGGTGAACGTAGGATTGCAATAGAAGTTCATCAACAAAGTAATGCACAACAAGCTATGTGGCCTGCTCTATTATTGAATGAAACGGCAGCACGGAAAACTGATTCCCAGACTCAAAAATCTAGCCGTGTTACACAAGTTATACCTATAACTGATTCTATTCAGCATCAAATACATGACCCATATCAGTTAATGATTGAGTTAACGTTACAAAATCAAAGCTCCCATGCTGCCCTCAATAATTTACGATATCTTAACCAACTTCCGCAGTCTGCTTGGTTGGCTGCAGTGACACAACAAAAACTGCTTGATGTTGAACAAGTGTTTTTCGACCAATACCCTGAAAAATTATCAGGCTTTTGGTATTTATCTGATAATGAAGCTTCAACATGGTTAGATAAAATTCGTTTTAATTTAGCACTGTGTCAGCAACATTTATCTGGCTATCAGTAGATTTAAGAATTTACTTTAACAATACCCTTTTCTTTGCTTATCAACACCAAAGCATTATTTATCATTGCCTATTTCTCTGCTAATACTATTCATACAAGGATTTGTTATCAAATAGTACTAATAGAAGGAATAGTTGATGAAATGGCTTTCAGCAATATCAATCGTCTCGATAAGCTTAATTACACTAGTCACCCCATTCAAAGATGCTCAGGCAAAACAACCAAAATTGATTTTACAAATCACTGTAGATCAACTCAGGGGGGATTTATTGCAACGTTATCAGCAGCATTTCTCTGACGATGGCTTTGAATATTTAATCAATGAAGGGATTTATTACAAAGAAGCTCACCATCAACATGCGATTACTGAAACGGTTGTAGGGCATACAACGCTAGCCACAGGAGCACATCCTTCAACACACGGCATGGTGAGTAATTTATGGTTTGATAAGCAAATGCAGCAACCAATTTACAATGTACAAGATGAACAACACCCACTTTTAAGTGCAAATGCTGCTGTCGATGCAAAAAATGAAATCGATCCCACACAAAAAGCCAGTAAAGTTGAAGGCCGTTCACCAAAAAATATTATGGCGACCACGTTTAGTGATGAGCTTACTGCCAGTAACAATGGCCAATCTAAAGTCTTTGCAGTATCAGTTAAGGACCGCGGAGCTATCACATTAGCAGGTCACACAGGAAAAGCATTTTGGTTTTCTAAATCAGCCGGTGAATTTGTTAGTAGCGATTATTATTACAAACAATATCCACAATGGGTAACAAACTGGAATAAAGCGAATCCAATATCGACATATGCCAACACCCAATGGCAATTATCAAAACCTGCTCAGCAATATTTATTCGGTGATAATCAGAATCACGATTGGAAAACAAAATTACCGGGTTACGGAATTACATTCCCACATGAATTTGGCCCTAGTGATAACCCCTACTTTAGTACTTTTTTAACCGTAAGCCCTATCGGTGATGAAATGACTGCTGATTTCGCTAAAACAGTCATTACTAACAATAATCTTGGTAACAATAGTCATGATAGCCAAATCGTGACTGATTATTTATCGATAAGCTTTTCATCAACCGATTATGTTGGCCATATCTTTGGCCCATCCAGCTTAGAAGCAGAAGATAATCTACTTAGACTCGATAGGACATTGGCCTCTTTATTTGGTTTTATTGATGACAACATTGGTTTAGAAAACACACTGATCGTGTTATCAGCTGATCATGGTGCTCCTGAGGCGCCGGGATACTTAACGCAATTTGGTATCAAAGCTAAACATTTCGACTTAGCAAGTTTAGAAAAAAATACTGCCATTCAGTCTTTAAAAAGCAAATGGAAAATTACAGGGGATTTGTTTGTTAATGCATGGCAACCCTATATTAATTTGGATCATGACAAGCTAGCTAAACAAAAAGTGCCATTAGCGGAAGCAACAACAAAAGTCGCTAATGTACTCAATAGTGTTTCAGGTATTCATCGAGCATATAGCTTTAATCATTTATTAAATGGCAATGTGCCTAACGATGAAATTACTCAAAAAGTGCAAAACAGTTTTTACCCTAGCCGCTCAGGAGATATTTACTTAGTTTTTGAGCCAAATGTGTTTGTGGCAGATTTTGACGGTCTCAATGTTGCCTCTGTACATGGTTCTCCGTGGCGCTATGACACCCATGTTCCTATTATATTTGCTGGCATGAAACTTAAAGGACAAACTATAAACAGGCCTGTTGCAACTGTCGACTTAGCACCGACACTCAGTGCATTGATGAATATCAACGCTCCTTCAAGTGCTGTCGGATACCCACTAAAAGAGGTTTTGGTAAAGTAGCGACAAGCTTCTCAACGTAAATCCACCTCAATTTATAGATGTTGGTGTAAAGGCTGCTGTAGGCAGCCTTTCTCATTATAAAAATGATTAACTCATAGTGAGATTGAATTTTACAAATAGTCACAGGTTTGGTGTTGGTGATTTGTTAATTAGACCTTAAGATAGGGTTAATTAATCTTGGGTGCAGTTTTAATATGAAATTCAATCAGCTAGTTGTTTTTATTTGTTTAGTCATCATTTTTGTTATACATCAAACTCACTCTGTCGCTGCTGATTATGTTGGTGTTGAACAATGTATTGACTGCCACCAGCAACAGTATTCTGACTGGCAAGCTTCTCATCACGATATGTCCATGCGCCATGCTAGTGAAGATTCCGTTCTCGGTAATTTTGATAATCAAACACTTCAAGAAAACAATCAATCACATAGGTTTTATCGTAAAAACACTCAATATTGGGTCAATACCAAAGGACCTGACGGTAAAAGCCATGACTATGAAATTAGCTATACATTTGGCTATGAGCCATTACAACAATATATGGTTAAATTTCCGGATGGTAGAGTGCAACTTATTCCACTAGCTTGGGATAGCAGAGATAAAGGCCAAGGTGGCCAACGTTGGTTTAATCTTTATCCTGACATGGATGTACATGATGAGTTTTTTTGGACTAATAATGGCCAAAACTGGAACTATATGTGCGCAGATTGCCACTCTACAAACATCGACAAAAACTATGATAGTAAAACAAACACCTATAACACCACTTGGTCTGAAATTAACGTTGCCTGCGAGGCGTGTCATGGGCCGGCAAGCGAGCACATCATATGGGCTCAAACTCCTAATAATACGAATCCCTTAAATGGCTTTGATCGTAACTTGAAACCTAAAGTTGGCTCATGGGAATTTACGAAAGGACAAAAAATACTTCAACCTAAACAACTGACAGATTCCGATCAGTTAGATACTTGTGCCCAATGTCATAGTAGAAGAGCACAACTCAATAACAGTCATGACCCTATTAAAGGTGATTTTTTCGATAAATATAATCTAAATGCAATCACACCAAATTTATATTATCCCGACGGACAAATTTACGAGGAAGTCTTTGTCATGGGGTCGTTCAAACAATCTAAAATGCACGCTGCTGGCGTTGTATGTAGTGATTGTCATAATCCGCACAGTACTAAACTCAAAGCGCCACTTGAATCAATTTGTTTTCAATGCCATTTACCTAGCGAATATACTTCAGCCAAACATAGTCAACACCAAGATGGAACTGAAGCTGCTCAATGTGTAACCTGCCACATGCCAAAAACAACCTATATGCAAGTAGACCCTAGAGCAGATCATAGTTTTCAAATTCCTAGACCTGATATTAGTAAAAAAATCGGCACACCAAACGTATGTACCTCTTGTCACAATGAAAAATCTAATCAATGGGCTGTTAATGCCCTTGAAAAGCAATTTCCAGACTCCAGTTATCAAAACAGTGACAGTTTTTCGTTAGCATTCGCACAAGCATCTGCCGGTGTGCAAACAAGTGGAGATAAGCTTTCATATATTGCTCAAAACCACCTAGAATCCAACATTATTCGGGCTTCGGCGCTTAGTAGAATGGATAGATTCCCAAGCCAGAATACTATGGTCGCAGTGATGAGAGGTATAAAGCATAAAGACCCTCAAATAAGATTAGGTGCATTAACCGGTTCTGCTCCTTATCCGTTTAATGACCGCTGGCAAATAGTCAGTCCATTACTCAGTGATCCTGTATATGCTGTCAGAACTGAAACTGCCAGCACTTTGGTGAGTGAATGGCAAAATATGAATGATGATCAAAGAGCACTATTGAACCCTGCTTTAAATGAATATATTGAAATTCAACAATTCAATTCTGACCGAGGTTTCGGATTGATGAACCTCGGTAATATTCACAACGCTAAAGGCAACATAACGCAAGCAGAAAAGCTTTACTTAAAAGCCATCGAGATAGAACCAATATTTGCAACAAGCTATGCAAACCTTGCAGACTTATACCGTCAACTGGGTGATGATGAGAAATCATTAGCGACCTTAAAAAAAGGGATTGCGAATCAACCAAAGGCAGCATTGTTAAGGTACAGCGCTGGCTTAAATCTTTACAGACAGCAACAACTAACAGGTGCGATTGATTATTTAGAGCAAGCAACTGAGATTGAAGCGACTAACCCACAATACTGGTATGTACTAGGTCTTGCGCAAGAAAAAGTCAGTGTTACCCAAGCAATGAAGTCGCTTAGCAAGGCTTATGAAGTTGGTGGCAATCCTCAACATCTATATGCGCTTTGTGAGTTTAAAATTAGGCATCGAGATCCAACGACACAAGCTTGTATCAATCAACTTGCTAAGATAGTCCCCCCGCAAGTTGTACAACAATTGATAGGACAATAATTGATAAGACAATCATTCTTTAAATAATGGCTTCCTCTCTATGTGAACGAGTGAGGAAGCAATTATATGAATGCATATTGAGTATTTGAGTGCTGCAATATATTCGTAGCAAAATCGAAAGCATTGCTGAGTATAATTCATCGTTATAACTGTATTTCCAACTAAAGTTGGCGTTATTAATCCACCATCTCACTATAATATTGAGTACTACTTTATTTAAAAGTTAAAGATGAATTTGACGCTAAGGGATAAATTGAATATGGATATTACTTCTATACGGTGTATCACATTAGTTGTGGCTATATTGTCAATATCATCTTGTTTAGCAGAACAAGTCAAAATTTGTCCAACAAACCAACACCAATTAGACTGGTCTGGTGGCGGTGCTTACCCTAAAATTTTAAGCCACAACGATAAAGTTTACTTAACATCGGATGTTTCAGGGATCTGGAATGCGGGTTTTGCAGAAGCTGAATGGCAACAAACTAATTCAGGTCTTGCTAACCTGAGTGTATCGAATATTGTCTTTTCTACATCTCAACCACTCATTGGTTACGCAACAACAAAATCAGGTATTTCTAAAACCATTGATGGTGGTGAAACATGGCAAGATCTCAACAACCTCCCCGATAACGTAAATTTCAAACGATGGGAAACGTTCAATAACATCGCTATCGATGAGTCAATGCCAACTGAATTCATTTTTGGTGACAGAAAAGGCAATATCTATCGTTATGAATCTGAACATGCTCAACTACTGATCACAACCCCATCAGAAGAAGTAATTTCAAGTCTTATTGTTAGTAATCAAGGTACTATAGTGGCAGGCACATCAACTAGCCGTTATATTTTTCGTCAGCTAAACAATCAATGGCAACTGACGAAACAACATCCGAGTACGACACTGGATCTCACAGTAGCTGGATTAAATGACCAGCAATCTCTATTTGCTACCAGCAACAATCAGGTATTAATTTCTGTTGATGACGGTGTGCATTGGGAATCTCTTAATCTAGAAGCACACATCTCTGATACGAGTGTGGCACATAGACTCGCGGTCAAGAGTAATAGCTTAGGAGAGTTCAGTCTTATAGTTGCTTGGTATGAAGATTGGAAGTCGGGGATCTTGGTCAGCCATGATTCAGGGAAAACCTGGCAAAACAGTTTAAAAGAAATTGATTATTCAAATACAAACCCAACCCGAAGTTGGAACCATAACGATATCAGTAAAATCATGTCGGTAAACTTTGATTACAAAGATGAAAACATACTCTACTTCACGACTTATTGGGGCATATGGAGAAGTATTGATGCTGGCGAGACTTGGACTGAAAATTTCAAAACTGGCGCCTCTAACACTGTGGGTTCAGGTATTGCTATTACTGAAAATGGTGATGTTGTTACCGCTTCAATGGACGTTGGCCTCATCCGGTACCCAACAAATGGACAACCCACGTCACTTTTACCAATCGCTACAGACCAATATTTTGATAACGATATGGCGGGACATTTCTGGAATGTTATTGTTCAATCTAAAAAAATAATCGCCACCAGCAGCGCCTGGCAATCTGAAGCAAACCAAATAGTCATCAGCGAAGATAGTGGCGTGACTTGGCAGCGTGTCAGTCAGGGACTTCCTTCTTATTATTCTACAGACTGGCCAATTTGGAGCAAAGGTTATGCTAGAGCTTTAATCGCTGATAAAAATGATCCAAACAAGTTCTATTTAGGCATTGATGGTCATGGTTTATATATTTCTACGAATGGTGGATATGAATGGCAGCGCTCGCTTACTAAGCCTCCGAGTAAACGAATTTATAATGCTTTAGATCAAGATAAATTAAACAATATTTTATACTGGGGTACAGCATCCAACGGGGTTTATAGTACCAACAATGATGGTGAGACATGGGTTCATACTGGTCTTAAAAAGAAGTATGTATATGACCTTGTAGTTAGTCAGGATGGCGCTGTTTATGCTGGTTCTGCTAATTCTGAACAGGACGGACATGGAGCTGCTGTCTTCAAAAAGCAAAATCCAGAAAGTGAATGGGAACTGGTTAAAGACTTTAACGTCGTAGGTGCTGTTGATGCCATGGTAATCGATCCACTTAATCCAGAACGAATTGTCGTGAGTTTAACCAATTGGATTCACAAAAACGAAGGTGAATTACATATCAGTAATGATGCTGGTATCAATTGGCAAAAAATTAATGCTAATGTCGGAATTGGTATAGCTGATTTAGTCTTTTCAACATGTTCTCAGCAATTATTTGTAGCTGGATATTCCCAAGGGATCAGCCAAATAGATATAAGTGATTATTCAGCTATCCAGGATTTAAACGTTAACATTAACAATTTTTATAAATTACAAGATAGTTGGGCTTGGTCTTATTACGAAGATGAACAAGCCAGATCCGTATGGAAAAGTGATGCTGCTATAAGCTGGAAAGTTACCGTAGAAAACACTAAAGATATTGCTATCAATTTTGAATCGATAAATAAACCTGGAGAAAGAAAACTACCTGACAACTACTCTGGCTTTATAATAGAAGTTATCGTTAATGGTGAGTCAAAGGCTCAGTTAACTGTGCCCGCCTCAGACACAGAGTGGCAACAATCGTCAATTCTAATTCCTATAGACACTACAGGTGAAAAAATCATAGAGCTTAAATGGTTAAATAACATATCTAGCCCTGCAACTGACACCAATTGGGGCTTACGCAAGATTTCGATGAGTCAGTAAGTTGAACACTATCAATCCAAAAATGCGCTAATCTAAAAATGGGTTAATCTAGAAATTGGTCAATCTAGAAAGAGTAATAGCTCAACAAAATTTATTGAGTGTTTTGTGATAAAAAACATCATGTCAAGCCTGCAGTATATGTAAACCTCAAGTCGTTATGGAGTCATACAGATTGTTCCCATTAGCAAATTGTAACGTCATTTCCGTTTGCGTTTGTCTTAATTCACTTTTCATTATGTAACATCCGCATTTTCATTTTTCGGAATTCAAATTGCAAAAAATGAAATAACCCTTCGTAATAACTGCTCAACATCAAACTTTTATCAAAAATTATGCTCAGTTGAAACTGTCCTTAATTAGCATTAATTGATTAAAAACAAATCAACAACGATTGTTTCATAAAAAGTTCAATCAAGTGTTTCAACTTTGATTCAGGTCAATATTTAATCTATCCATCCCGTTATATTGGGATCAGGCAGTTTGTTCCTCCCAAACGGAATAGGTTATAACATGGATACACATTCAGCTTTATATCATCGGTGTAAAAGCCGTTTAGCAGAACTACGTGAAACAGCGCCTCGACAAACCGTAACGTTAGATGAAAAACTAAAAGAAAACGGCATAACAAGACGCGAATTCATGACATGGAGTGCTTCAGTAACCGCATTACTTGCACTTCCCCTTCCTTTTACCAACTTAGTAGCTGAAGCCGCAGAGCTGGCTGACAGAGTTCCACTCATTTGGTTACATATGGCCGAATGTACAGGCTGCTCTGAGTCGCTAATCCGCACTGATACGCCCAACCTCGACAGCTTAATCTTCGATCATATTTCATTGGAATATCACGAAACATTAATGGCAGCTTCTGGCTGGCAAGCTGAAGAAAACCTTGAACATGCCATGGAAGCCTACGAAGGCAACTATTTATTGGCAGTTGAAGGCGCCATTCCAACAGCAAATAACGGTGCATTTCTAACTGTTGGCTGTAAAGGCCACACTGGAATGCAGATTGTCAAAGAGGCAGCTGAAGGTGCTGCGGCGATTATTTCGGTGGGAACTTGCGCAGCGTTCGGTGGTGTTCAAGCGGCAGCGCCAAACCCTACGGGTTCCAAAGGTGTTCAAGACGTTATTGATAAACCTGTTATTAATCTAGGCGGCTGCCCGCCAAGTGAAAAAAATATTGTCGGCACTTTGATGTATTTCATTATGTTTGGAAAACTACCTGCGCTTGACATGTTCAATCGACCTAAATGGGCTTATGGCGCACGCGTACACGATAACTGTGAAAGACGTGGACGTTTTGATGCAGGCGAATTCGTTGAAACATTTGGCGATCAAGGCGCAAAAGATGGCTACTGCTTATATAAAGTGGGCTGTAAAGGACCGTACACATACAACAACTGCCCTACTGAACGTTTTAATCATCATACAAGCTGGCCAGTATTAGCGGGTCACGGCTGTATTGGATGCTCAGAACCTAATTTCTGGGATGACATGGCAGATTTCGAGAAACCATTAGGGAGACAGTTATTGCATGGGGTTGATGCAACAGCTGACACCATTGGCGCTGTAATACTAGGCGCAACCGTTGTTGGTATAGGTGCACATGCTGTCGCAAGTCTATTTGCTAAGCCTTTAGAGGAATAACTCATGAACAAACGTGTTGTAATCGATCCTATTACTCGAATCGAAGGTCACCTGCGTGTAGAAGTCGAAGTTGATGAAAATAATGTTATTAAAAAGGCTTGGTCTTCTTCTACTTTATGGCGTGGCATTGAAGTTATTTTAAAAGGTCGTACTCCGATGGATGTGGGCCTTATTGTTCAACGTATATGTGGTGTCTGTACTTATTCTCATTATCGCTGCGGAACAGAAGCGGTAGAAAATGCATTAGGTGTGAAAATTCCTTTAAATGCAAAATACTTGCGCTCACTGATGCAAACCTCTTTGTATATGCATGACCACATTGTTCATTTTTATCATTTACATGGTTTAGATTGGGTTGATGTGGTTTCAGCATTGAGCGCGGATCCCGCATTAGCAGCACAAGAGGCAGGTAAATACACTGCAAATCCTATCGCTGCCGGTGAAGGTGATTTACGCGCTGCACAGGAGCGCGTTAAAGGTCTCGTGGATACAGGTAAGTTAGGGCCATTTGCCAATGCCTATTGGGGTAATAGAACCTATCGATTTACCCCAGAGCAAAACTTAATCGCTTTATCACATTATTTAAAAGCGTTAGAAGTTCAACGCGTCGCTGCAGAGATGTTAGCCATTTTCGGCGGCAAATCCCCTCACCCACAATCGCTAGTTGTAGGTGGCGTCACTTCTGTTCGAGACATGTTAAGCCCTGCTCGTTTGCAAGAATGGAAGCAAAAACATGCCATAGTGCAAGATTTTATTATTCGCGCATATAAAGCCGATATTGTGATGGCTGCAGCGGCCTTTGGTAATGAGCCAAGTGTGCTAGGGGGCGTTAATGTAAACAACTTTATGGCAACTAATGACTTTGTGCTGGCTGACGGTCAATACATGTTTGATCAAGGCGTGATAATGGCTGGCGATCTTGCTGGTGTGACAGACATTGACCCAGATTCAATCAAAGAAGATGTTACGCACGCATGGTATGAAGCTGATGGCCCACAACATCCCTATGACGGAACGACCGTACCCGATTACACCGGTTTCGTCGAACGAGATACTGTCTACGGAAAATTACCTACAGTAGATGGCGATGGAAAATATAGCTGGGTTAAATCACCTCGATACAAAGACGAACCCGTTGAAGTTGGTCCTCTGGCATCATTATTGGTGAGTTATGCTCGTGGAAACCAAGTCGTCGTTAGTGCAGTAAACGGATTACTTGAGGCAACAGGCTTACCCATTGGAGCCTTATTTACCACGCTTGGTCGAACAGCTGCTCGGATGCTACAAACTGTTATTGTCGCTGAAGAAGGGTTAAAGACATTTGATGCGATGCTTATCAACATGCAGACAGATGAAAGTACTTACGTTACGCCTGAGATTGATTCAACGAAAGAGTACGTTGGTCACGCGATGATTGAAGCGCCGCGAGGCATGCTCAGTCATTGGTTAAGGATCAAAGGCGGTAAAATTGAAAACTACCAAGCGATTGTCCCTACTACGTGGAATGCTGGGCCGGTAGACGTCAACGGTAAAGTTGGTCCGTATGAAGCTTCGTTAATAGGCTTAGAGCTAGAAGATCCGAGTAAACCACTTGAAGTCATTCGTATAATTCACTCTTTTGATCCTTGTATGGCATGTGCAGTTCATGTCATGGACTACAAAGGCACAAGTTTGGGTGAGTTCCGTATTGACCCTAATGGTCTTTAATCGTTTCGCAAACCAAAGAGGAATTGATTATGACTCAGGTTGCTACCCATCATAGAGAATTAATTTTCTCGCCTGCCATCCGAATATTTCATTGGATTAGGGCATTATCGATTGTAGTACTCATAGCTACTGGATTTTACATTTCTTGGCCATTTTTAGTGGCACCAGAATCATCCGATGTATTAGTGCAAGGATGGATACGTTTTGCCCATGTTATTTTTGGCTTCGCATTAACCAGCGTCACCATAGTGCGTTTTTATCTGTTTTTCTTTGGAAGGAGTTCCATTGAAAGACGTTCAGTTAAAGATGTATTAAGTATTAACAGCTGGATAACCCAAATTAAATCTTACATTTGGATGGGGCACCTTAATAAAGCTGGTGTATATGGTCCACTACAATTCGTCACTTATGTAGGAATTTCATTGGCAGCATTATTCATGTGTATAACGGGTTTAGTGCTTTACGCTAATGTGTACCATGAAGGATTCGGTGGATTAATATGGGAGATTTCAGCTTGGTTTACTGCCCTTATGGGAGGACTGGCACAAGTTAGAATTTGGCACCACATTATCACATGGGCATTTATTGTATTCATGGTTATCCATGTTTACATGGCTGTTTGGTCAGGTATTCGCTTTAAACATAACTCTGTTGACTCAATTGTCTCTGGTTATGATTACCATAAGGATCACTAAGCCTTGTCTACTACTCTACTCATCGGGATAGGAAACGTACTGTACGCTGATGAAGGTATCGGCGTACATTTCGTTAATTATATCCAAGAGAAATATCAGTTTTACCACCCAACAGACAGCATTGATTTACTCGATGGTGGCACACTCGCACAAGGGTTAATCCCTATTCTATGTCGCTACGATAACTTAATTGTTGTTGATACTGTCAACAGTCCAGGAGTTAATCCAGGTGAAGTATATTATTTTAACTTTGATCAAGCGCCACCGGAAATCGATTGGCAAGGCAGCGCTCATGAAGTTGAGATGCTGCAAACCCTTATCATGATGGAAATGGTTGGCGATAGACCTGATACCCATGTTGTGGGGGTTACACCAACAGTGATAGAACCGATGACGTTGGGGCTGACACCTTCTATCCAAGCAGCGGTCCCCACTATGGAAAAAGTATTACTTAAGCACCTTACTGAACAAGGGTTTACTTATCAGCAAAAAGCTGAAGTAGATATTAACGCACTTATTCCTGATTCATATAAACGCGGAACACTAGCATATGCCTAAAATCAGTTTTAACTTTTTTTGCCATCGCGATATTCCTTTATATGCAGATCTCTGTAATTCATACCTCGCGGATAACCGTTTTGATTTTACTGTTGGCCATAATATTAATAATGGCCAAATCGCTCAACATGCCCAATTCACACCGATACATACTTACTTTATTGAAGTAGAAGCTTCACAGTCTGAATTAGCCCAATTAGCTGATGAAATAGCGGCTAAATTTTTATATTCAATTTGGCTTAAAAGCGCCGAAGTCATTGCTATCGACGTAAGAAAAGGCACTAAAACGTGTTTACAACACCAAGCAGTCCATCAAGGTTATTGCAGTGAATGTGAGCCATTGATTTCGAACTTAGATAACAGCTCAGATAAAGACTTATATAAAGAAATAGCCGTTCCTTGCCCCCACTGTTTAGGTGAGCGCAACCTTAAACAGTATGAAATTGGTTTCAATCAGCAAGATATATCAAACCTAGTCAACAGGATACTGCAAGGTGAAGAAGTTTGGATTGGCCAGCAAGATAACTCACTTTGTTTGAGCTTGAATCCCATAATTACTAATCAAACCACAGAATTACATCCTAATCTCTTAGAATTAAGTTCCTTACAGCAAGTGTTGATTACCCACCCAGCTGTTATTTCATCTTCATTTATCATTAAACAGCACCAGTCTCTTGCTTTATCTAGCTTCGAGAAACCTTTTTTAAAGCTTGCCCCGAATAAAAAATCAAACATCGACCGGAGTGAACTGAATCAAGATTTAAATGAAAGCTATTACAATGTGACTTTCGCTGACAGCCGGTTACTCATTCGTGTTGCAGCACTATTAAAAAGACAACAAATTAATTGGTTATATATCAAAAAGCCACAAAATAACCTTAGCGTGTCTTGGGTCAATAATGTGTGGGTTCAAAACCAAACGACAACTGACTTAAACTTTGAAGCCCCCATGCCAAAGCACGATGACAATCGATATCTTCAAGGTAATCATATATATAATGTGTCGTGGCAAAAAAATACGTTGAAATGTACCGTTACTGAATCAAATGAAACATTAGCTAGCAGTCTGATTCAACAAAAACCATTACAAGGTATAGACGCAGCAACTTGTGCTTTACATGCTGGTTTATTAAATACGGGTTGTGTCACTAGCATTAATAGTTCATTAGAGGCTTCTTCTAGTCTTAAAAAGCTCGCTTGTATTTATTTATCAAATAGTCAATCAAGCTCTGTGATTACTCAAAATCAGCAAGGAGAAATTAGTTCATTTTTACAAATGCCTACACTGCCACAAAGTGGTCAGCAATTAATTAAAGAGTTAGTGTCCTCTGATATGAACACTATATTTAACAAATATTGTGTAGCCTACCCTGAAGTATTCAAGATATTAACTGATTTTACGTTAACTTCAGGGACTCAGGCAGTTAGCTTGCAAACCTTTATGGCATACGCAGCGTTAATAGTATTACCTGATGAACAAGTTAGAAAGAATGGTCCTAGTTCACCATTTTCTAACGCCCCTGTTGCTAACACCCCTGTTTGTAATGCCCAAGAGTTAGCAGACAAATTCCACGCATTGGCGCAAAGTTATCATGGCAATAATGCTCCTAGAGTCGATTTTCCGCTGTGTGCGATTAATAGTGAAGATAACAATGCCCTACATAAACGTTCTATTAATTGGCGTAAAACACTCGCAAGTCTAATGAGCTTTAAATTAGCGGGTGCCAACCCTGCCATTTTAGCCTTTGGTTTTTTTGATTCATTAACCGACTATTTGAGTAACTGGATAGATCATTTAGAACAAGAGCAAGGCATAGATGCGGTAGTGTTAGCCGGAAACAACTTTAGTTATGAAGTCATGGCAAACAGATTGTGTATCCGACTTGGCAAAAACTATCCTTTAGTTGTGAATCGTCAACTTGATTTAGAAGGTGCCAACATTGCTGTTGGTGGTTTGTACCTTGCTAAACGACGTCGATAGGAGCCATTGATGACAATACATAGTGGTTATCGCCAACAAGTCAGGTTAAATATAAACGGCATCGTACAAGGGGTTGGGTTTAGACCTTTTGTGTACCGGCTTGCAACTCAATCCAATTTAGTGGGTTCAGTGTTAAATAACCAACAAGGTGTGTGTATTCATTTACAAGGTTTAAATACTGATATCAATAAGGTCGTACATCAACTAAAAGTCAATCCCCCACCTCTCGCACGTATCGACAAGTTGTTAATAAAAGAAGAAGCTATAGATAGCTCACTGCAACACTTTGTTATTGAAACAAGTACAAGTAGTGATGAAGCTGTCGTGTCTATTTCTGCCGACAAAAGTGTTTGTGGTGACTGTTTACTGGAAATGCGCGATCCCAAAAACCGTCACTATCAATATCCATTTACCAATTGCACCAATTGCGGGCCTCGTTATAGCATCATTAACAATCTGCCTTACGATCGCATCAATACATCAATGGCAAACTTCGTGATGTGCGATGAATGCGCGTATGCCTATAACGATCCTTTAAACCGACGATATCACGCCCAGCCGGTCAGTTGCCCCAAATGTGGGCCACAACTGAACTATATCGACTGTACAGCTAATTCAAACAGTTTTAGTGCTCTTACCAACCAACAAATAATCAGCAAAATTGTTAGTGAACTCAATAATGGAAAAGTTATTGCCATAAAAGGATTAGGTGGGTTTCATATCATTTGTGATGCCACTAATGATATTGCAGTAAAACGTCTACGTCAGCGCAAACATCGTAAAGCTAAACCTTTAGCGGTTATGGCAACCGATTTACCTAATGCTCGTCAAATGGTTGAAGGTACACCTAAAGAATGGCAAATCCTTAGTTCAGCAGAAAACCCTATTACACTGATGAAAAAGCGAAGTGATATGGAGATTAACCTAAGTCCTGCGCTTGCGCCTGATATTGATACTTTAGGTATATTTCTGCCATATACACCACTGCACCATCTATTAGTTGAAGCCTTTAGAAAACCGTTAGTTGCAACCAGTGCTAATATTTCTGGCTTACCTATCATTACCGATGGTAATGAAATCAAACAAAAGCTTGGCGAGGTGGTAGACGGAATTGTTGATCATAACAGGCCAATAGTTAATGCCTGCGATGACAGTGTGGTGCAAGTCATTGACGATAAGATCCAAGTCATTCGACTCGCAAGAGGTTATGCACCACTTAGCATCCCTTTAAGCAATAAATTACAGCATCACCTATTAGCTGTTGGCGCTCAACAGAAAAATACCCTGTGTTTTGCGTTTAACGAAAATGCATTTGTAAGTCCACATATTGGTGACTTACATAATCTAGAAACTAATCAATATTTCGAGCAAACAATCAATACTTTTCGCCGCCTTTATCAATTTACACCAGAACAAATCATCGCTGATAAGCACCCAGAATATACATCGTCACAATGGGCTAAGTCACAGGCCAATGAACAAAAACTCCCGTTTGCCAATGTTCAGCATCACTATGCTCACGTATTGAGTGTTCTCGCTGCCAACAATTATGATAAACAAGTCTTAGCATTTAGCTTCGATGGCACAGGGCTTGGAGATGACAACCAATTATGGGGCAGCGAATGTATGCTTGCAGATGCGCATAATTTTGAAGTTAAAGCGCACTTTAGATCATTTAAACTGATAGGCGGTGAGCAAGCGATAAAGCAACCAGTACGTATTCTGTTAGCCTTGTTATTCGACACCATGTCTGTTGATGAAGTCATGACATTGCCGATTAATGCCATACAGCAAATGGATAAATCAACAGTCAATAATCTTCACAACATGTGGCTTAATAACAGCGCTTGTATTGAGTGCCGCTCGGTAGGACGTATTTTCGATGCTGTTGCAGTTGCCCTGAACCTTATAATTGAAAATGATTTTGAAGCACAAGCTGGAATGCTGATAAGCACTCACGCAAATATGGCTATTGAAACAGAACAATATAATGACGCTAACAATCTAATCAGTGCCCCATCGACCTTAGGTAAGTTGTCGATAATCTCAAATGAGGATCTTATTAATGATGTAACTCCCCTCACCAAAACAAAAACAAAAACAAAAACAAAAACAAAAACAAAAACAAAAACAAAAAGTATTCAAATTTTTGAACCTTCACAACTTATCTATCAGTTAATCACACGTTTAATAAACACAAAAAATAGCAACGACCTGCCAGACGTGACTAACCAACTGTGTTTAGAGTTTATCGAAAGTTTAAGCCAAGTTGTTTGCTACATGGCAAAGCTATATCCGAGCTATAAGCTGATTTTATGTGGCGGTGTTTTTCAAAATAAATTGTTATATGAAATGACCTTACAACATCTAAATCGTCATTTTAATTATTCACTAGATAAGGTGTTACCAAGCAAATTGGTTCCCATAAATGATGCAGGCATTTCATTAGGACAAATTTGGTATGCCTACCAACAACTGAACAAATCACAAACCCAGCATTAGAGTCTAAAGAGTTTCGATTTACTGATGTCAATCAAAGTATCAAATGAATGACGAGTTAATATTGAATAAACAATAACCAGTACGACAATGGTAAATAGGGTTTTTAAAGGAGTTAAAGTATGTGCCAAGATTGCGGATGTTCATTAACGGATCACTCAAACCTTCATACGAATCCACAGCTTAATGACACCAAAACATTATCTGTTATTCATAAAATCTTAGATAAGAACGATCACGAAGCGCAACATAATCGACAGCACTTTGAAGCGAATAAAGTGACAGCTTTCAATCTCATGAGTAGTCCAGGGAGCGGTAAAACAACCCTACTTGAGCACTTACATGAATACTTACCTAAAAAATATGCGGTAATCGAAGGCGATCTTGAAACCTCAAGAGACGCTGACAGATTAATAGCTAAAGGAATTGAGGCATACCAAGTTCAAACGGGTTCGGCATGTCATTTAGACGCTTTCATGGTGCATCAAGCATTACACCATATTGACCTAAAGCCTATCGATGTTTGTTTTGTAGAAAATGTCGGCAATTTGGTGTGTCCAGCCAGTTATGATGTAGGTACCCACCACAACATCGTCTTATTATCTGTACCTGAAGGCGATGACAAAATTGAAAAATACCCCGTCATGTTCCGCCGCGCAGATCTAGTCCTGATTACTAAAATGGATTTAGTAGAACACTTTAACTTTTCCTTAGTTGAGTGTCGTAAACAACTCGAAAAATTAAACCCTAATGTCACTTTAATGCCTGTTTCAGTAAAAGATCCACAGTCGATTACGGCTGTGGCTCAGTGGATCCTTAAACATCAAGAGGAATTGTAATATGTGCTTATCTGTTCCTTCACAAGTGACTGAATTACATGATGATGCAAGCGTAACCGTTAATACATTAGGTGTTAAGCGACGTGTCAGTGCTCATTTAATGACGGAACCATTAGCAATTGGAGATTTTGTTCTTATCCATATTGGTTTCGTGATGAATAAAATTGATGAAACAGAAGCCAACTTAAGTTTAGCACTCTACAAAGAGATAGTTGAAAAGCTAGCCCTTGAGGAGCAAGCCTAATGATACTCTCTGATTTATACCAGCAGTTCAGAAACCCTGAAACTATACGAGCTTTGTCGCAAGCGATAAAAAAAATCGCAAGTAAAGTCGAAACGGATATTAATATCATGGAAGTTTGTGGGGGGCATACTCATACGATAATGAAATATGGTTTGAACCAACTACTACCTGCAAACATCAAATTTATTCACGGCCCTGGTTGTCCTGTTTGTATTATGCCTAAGGAGAGAATTGACCATGCCGCAGCCCTAGCCCAGTTACCCAATACGATTTTACTGACATTAGGTGACATGATTAGAGTACCAGGGTCTAAGGGGAACCTGGCTAAATTTCGGGCTAAAGGCGCAGATATTAGACCGCTTTATGATCCCTTAGATGCGATCACGATAGCCAAAGAGAATCCGTATAAAAAAGTCATTTTCTTTGCTATTGGTTTTGAAACATCTACCCCTATGACTGCAGTATTAATTGATCAAGCAGAGAAACAAAACATTGAAAACCTTTTGTTTCACATCAACCATGTGCTTGTTCCACCCGCCATTGACACTGTCATGGCTGATACAGAGTGTAAGGTTAATGCTTTTATCGGACCTGCTCATGTCAGTGTCATTAGTGGCGCTAAAGTATATCGACCTGCAGTAAAGCAATATCAAACACCGCTTGTTGTATCAGGGTTTGAACCAGTTGATGTTATGGAATCAATTTTACGTATCGTTAAACAAAAACATGCCCAAATTGCTGAGCTGGATATTCAATATAGCCGAGCAGTGACTGAAGACGGCAATCTTGCAGCTCAACAGTTAATCAACAAATATTTGACCCTACGAGACAGTTTTAGGTGGCGAGGACTAGGCCCCATTCCCAATTCGGCTTTACGTCTTAAAGATGAATTTTCCCATCGCGATGCTGAAATTATTTATTCAACAGTGCTGCCTACAGAAGAAATCAACGATCATAAAGCATGTCAATGTGGTGATATTTTACGGGGCATAGCTAATCCACCTGATTGCAAAGTATTTGGGCGTGGCTGTACTCCTGAAACTCCATTAGGTAGCTGTATGGTGAGCTCTGAAGGCGCTTGTAATGCTTATTATCGATATGCTGGGGTATCTCATGCTTAATAAAAAGTTCGAACAAATACAACTTAGTCATGGCGGTGGTGGCAAAGAAATGAATGCATTGATTAACGATATGTTCTTTACTGCGTTTGCGAATCCAATTCTGACATCTCAAGAAGACTCAGCTCAGTTACAACTATCAGGCGCAACGGCTTTTACTACTGATTCTTTTACTGTCGACCCTTTATTTTTTGCTGGTGGCAATATTGGAAAACTAGCCATAGCTGGAACAGTGAATGATCTTGCCATGATGGGCGCACTGCCAGAATATTTAAGTTGTAGTTTTATTATTGAAGAAGGTTTTGCCATAAAGGATCTGCAAACTATTGTGACCAGCATGGCTGAAGAAATGCAGCAAAGTGGCGCTCATATTGTTTGCGGTGACACCAAAGTCGTCCCTAAAGGCTGCGCCGATGGCATATTCATCAATACCTCTGGTGTCGGCAAAATTATCAAACAAGGCATATCAGTCAACAATCTTCAAAATGATGATGTGATCATTGTTTCAAGGGATATTGGACGCCACGGTGCTGCAATACTCATGGCCCGTGACAGTTTGTCTTTAGAATCAGATTTAACCAGTGATT
Source organism: Shewanella sp. 10N.286.52.E4 (assembly GCF_041468785.1). Taxonomy (NCBI): domain Bacteria; kingdom Pseudomonadati; phylum Pseudomonadota; class Gammaproteobacteria; order Alteromonadales; family Shewanellaceae; genus Shewanella; species Shewanella sp. 10N.286.52.E4. The sequence goes on along the minus strand of NZ_JBFRJJ010000005.1, from coordinate 107,834 downwards.
GTGCAAGTCTGTGGCCTATTGTTGAGCAACTTATCACAGCAAATATTGACATTCATGCAATGAGAGATGCAACCCGTGGTGGCTTATCTGCAGTATTAAATGAATGGGCAATGGCATCTAATGTTGGCATTAGTGTCGATGAAAAATTGATTCCTGTTTCGACCGAAGTGCAAGGTTTATGTGAGCTATATGGTTTTGAACCCTATGATTTAGCCAATGAGGGGACGTTCATCATGGCATTGCCACGAGCCGCAGCAGATAAAGCATTAGAAGTCATGACCCAGTATTGTCATTGCGATCAGGCCAGTATTATTGGTTATGTCACAGACGCGCACAATGGCAAAGTCATTTTAAATACCCCATGGGGAAGCAGTCGATACTTAAACATTCCTCAAGGTGAATTATTGCCAAGGATTTGCTAATGCATGAATACTCCATCGTCATGTCACTAATGGAACAAATTGAGCAGTTAGCCAAAGATAACCAGGCCACCAGTATTGTGAGGGTTGATATTAAAGTGGGCGTTCTTAGTGGTGTTGAGCCAGATTTACTTCTGCGTGCATTTGATACTTTTAAACTGGAAACAATTTGTAAGTCAGCCTTCCTTAACATCAAGCTACAGCCCTTAATAATTAAATGTAGGCAATGTGATAAAGAAACAACGCTTGAACAACGAAATGTTATCTGCCCTTTATGTATGAGTTATAACACTCAAGTGGTTGAAGGTGAAGAAATGATGTTGATGCAATTAGAGATGAATACGTAATAAAACAAACTAGGTACTTAGAATCAATTCTTACAAAAGGAAATTAATAATGAACACTAAATTAATTGCTCTATTATTCGCGACTGCACCGACGGCTGTTTTTGCCCATGAAGGTCATGGTGGTATGGGCTTATTTCATCATTTATATGAACTAGCACCAGCAATTACACTGGTTGCAATCGTCGCATTTGTTATTTATCAAAAAACTAAATAAATAACGATAGATATCTCTCGAAGAGCTCTAGATACAGGGCTCTCTCGTTTTAAAGTAGGTTATTTTTTTGCCCCATCTTTGAAGCAAACTTGTGTTTATTACATTGTAAAATTGAGATACACACAAACTGCAAACGCTTATGTCGAATCGTATTAATCTCCTATCGCTGTTTTTATTCCAACTTTGAACATAAAACAATCAGAGTCATGTCCATTTATGCAAAGCAATGTAAAGCTATGTCACTTTTTACTAATTAATAAAATAATAGGTTATGTTTAATCATGAAGTTCATACAGTTTAATCGAAGCTAATTAAGACATATTCAAGGAAGCGTGATGCCAGAAGAATTGCTAGATGATCCTTTTACTGTAAGTGAAGCTGCAGACTTCATTTCAACTAAAAATGCCATTTCACAAAATAATGCCGTGATTGCAGTAAATCGTTTTGGTCTCGGCGCAAAACCTAACGAATTAACCCATGCGGAAAAAGATCCGCAAGCCTTTTTGATTAATCAATTAGTCATACCTAAGTTTTTACCCACTCAATATAGTTCTGATTCAATAATGCAGCTTTTAGCAGACTATCAAAAACAGAAACAACGAGATAGAAAAGCGATTGAAACGAGCACTGTAGGTATAAATATACCCACAGAAACTGCTAACAGTATGTCTATTGATACAAGTATGGCTAACTCAGATGCGACAGACAATGTCAAGGCTGCTCCTCTAAAGCCGAAAAACAAACCGCCATTTAGAAAAGCTTTTATTGAATTAACCACCAGTAGTTTACAGAGCGCAATTGACTCACCGAACTCCCTGAGTTGGCGGCTATTACAATTCTTTTCTAATCACTTCAGCGTTACAGCTCAAGGGCCTTTCATGACAGGACTAGCACCGACGCTAGAACGTGAGGCTATCGCGCCTAATCTATTAGGCTCGTTTGAAGATATGTTGCTTGCTGTTACAGCCCATCCAGCAATGATTAAATATTTAAACAATGAAAAGTCTTTTGGCGCTAATTCAAAATTAGGTAAAAGAGGCAAAGGGTTAAATGAAAATCTCGCCCGTGAAATCCTTGAATTACATTCCTTAGGGGTAAATAGCGGCTATTCACAAACTGATGTGATTGAACTAGCAAAAGGCATTAGTGGATGGAGTATTGCTAACCCAAAACGAGACAAACAAACCGGGTTTATGTTTCGCTCAAATGGCCATGAATCAGGCACAAGAAAGTTACTTGGCAAACAGTACCCTCAATCCGGTATTGAACAAGGGCAAACCATGCTGGTAGATATAGCAAGGCATCCTCAAACTGCAAAACATCTTTGTTATAAGTTAGCCAAACACTTTATTGCAGATAAACCTTCCGCGTCATTACAAAATCAATTAGTGAAAACCTGGATTCGCACTAACGGGAATATCAAACAAGTGATGATCACCATGATTAGCTCAACAGAGGCATGGCAACCTATACGGCAGAAGTTTAAAACACCCACAGAGTTTGTTATCTCAGCTTATCGAGCATTTGATATTTCTGTGCCTAAAGGTCGAAAAATGATTCAGTTAATCACGGAGTTAGGTCAGCAGCCTTTTAAAGCTAATTCTCCAGCAGGCTTTAGTGACGATGAGAAAGATTGGAATGGAGCCAATGCGCTGATGACCAAAATTAACTGGTCGGTGAGATTAGCGGAGAGACAACGTAAACAAATGGCAGCAGATTTGATTGTAAATACTTTTGGTCAAACCATGACAGAGTCATCTTATAAGACCATTACCCGAGCTGAAAGTCGCGATCAAGCACTTGCATTACTGCTATTGAGTCCTGAATTTTTAAGGAGATAACATGGAACGTCGCGAATTTATCAAAGGACTCGGTGCCAGTTTAGTGATGTTAAGTAGTGGAGTATCGACATCAGCACTAGCAACCGATATCAAAACCAATAAAAAGAATCTAGTTTGGGTCATGCTTAGAGGCGCTTTAGACCCATTGCACACTGTAGTTCCGATAAAAGACGACAACTTACTCACGTTACGGCCTACTCTAGCTAAGAGCGTGATGAAAAGTGCCTTAGCATTAGATAACCAGTTTGGGCTTAATCCCGCTTTAACTCATTTACATAAATGGTACTTAGACAAGCAATTACTGCCTATTGTCGCTGTATCATCAGGTTATGAAAGTCGCTCACATTTTGATGGTCAAGATTACCTCGAAAGCGGCGGTAATTTAAATAACTTAGATTCTGGATGGTTAGCGAGATCTTTAAGTGGTCTTTCTAATTCTGCTATAAGTACGAGTAAATATAGTAAACAAACTTCATCAGCGATTGCCATTGCCAATAGTACGCCAATTAGCTTACGTGGAAGCAACGCTGTTAACACCTGGTACCCAGCAAATATCAAAGCTGCAGATGACGATATTTATCGTCAATTAAATAACTTATATCAAGATGATAAAAGTTTACTGCAGAATTTAACCGATGGGTTAGCACTTCAAGACACTGCCATGATTGATGATAGTAAAAAAACCAGTCGCAAATTTATCGAGTTAGCAAAAGCATGTGGTAATTTCTTAGTAAAGAGTGATGACATTGATTGTGCCATGTTGGAAATGGGTGGCTTTGATACTCACAACAATCAGCATAAGCGTTTATTGAAACAGTTAACTGAATTAGACAGTGGCTTAGCAGCCTTAAAGTCCTCTTTGGGTTCTCAATGGGATGACACTGTTGTGATTGTAGCGACAGAGTTCGGTCGCACCGTAAAAGAAAATGGCACTCAAGGAACCGATCACGGTACAGGCAGTGCAATGTTCATTGCTGGTGGCCAGGTAAAAGGCGGTAAAGTATTAGGTGATTGGCCGGGTCTTCAAACTGAGCAACTATTTAAACAACGTGATTTACAGCCAACAACTAATAGTTTTAGTTGGATAGCCAGTATATTGAAGCAACATTGGCAGTTAAGCGATGACGCCATCGCAAAAGTCCTTCCCTTACATAAGCCATATAGTAATCAAATAATGATGTAAAAATATGCGATAAGTTTTCAATCCCTACTTACATACCAAGAGCAAAATACTAAAAAGCCTGACTATCATATTAAATAGTCAGGCATTTTTACCATTCACTTCAAAGCCAAATCTTTATGAAGTGGCTTTAATGATGTTAACTCTAAGCTTTAAGCGCTGCATCAATCATAACTTGTGCTTGACTGATTATTTCAGCAAGGTGATCTTCACTTATGAAGCTCTCTGCATATATTTTAAATAGCGCTTCGGTGCCAGATGGACGCGCTGCAAACCAACCATTTTCAGTCGTCACTTTAATACCGCCAATTGCCGCGTTGTTACCTGGCGCATGTGACAAAATAGCAGTAATAGTTTCACCTGCAAGCTCTTTGTCAGTAAAACTGTCGGAAGATAGCTTTTCAAACTTGGCTTTTTTCTTCAAGCTGATCGGGCTATCGATGCGAGTGTAAAAGCTTTCACCAAACTGTTCAGTAAGTTCAACATAACGCTGCGCGGGTGTTTTACCGGTTACGGCCAAAATTTCAGCGGCAAGTAAGGCTAAAATAAAGCCATCTTTATCGGTACACCAAGTGCTACCGTCTTTATTTAAAAATGCAGCGCCTGCACTTTCTTCACCACCAAATGCAATTGTGCTATTTGCCAAGCCGTCCACAAACCATTTAAAACCAACTGGCACTTCTAAACATTGACGATTATGAGACTGACAAATTCTGTCAATAATCGCACTTGATACTAATGTTTTACCAATGGCTAAATCTGCAGACCAACCTTGGCGATATGTCAGCAAATAATCAATTGCTACAGCTAAGTAATGATTAGGGTTCATTAATCCAAAACCAGGACACACGATTCCGTGACGGTCGTAATCTGGATCGTTACCCACACAAACATCATAACTTTCACTATGAGCTAACAAACCCGCCATCGCATAAGGGGATGAACAATCCATGCGGATTTTGCCATCTTTATCCAATGTCATGAAACCAAATGACGGATCAACTTTTTCATTAACTAAGGTAATATTTAAACCATGTTGCTTAGCAATATGTTCCCAGTAATAAATACCTGAACCACCTAATGGGTCAACACCAATACGTATTTTAGCTTTAGCAATGGCTTCTAAATCAATCACACTAGATAACGCATTGACGTAAGGCGCGATGAAATCAACCTCATCAATCCAACCTGAATCGAGTGCAACGCCATAATTAACTTTCTGCACACCAGATAGCTGTTTAGCTAAATATTGATTCGCCTTTGCTTCAATTTGTTTGGTGATGTCAGCTTCCGCTGGACCGCCATGGGGAGGATTGTATTTAATACCGCCATCTTGTGGCGGATTATGTGAAGGGGTAATAATTAACCCATCAGTTAATTCCCCACCATTTGCATTAGCTGCAATAATGGCTTGAGATACAACGGGTGTAGGGGTGAATCCATCGTCTTTTTGAACTTTCACAGCGACTTGATTAGCTGTCAATACTTCAAGTACTGACAAATAAGCTGCGTAAGACAATGCATGAGTATCAAAACCAACAACCATAGGCCCTTTTATGCCAGCTTGTTGACGGTAATCAACTACGGCTTGAGTGATTGCCCAAATGTGGTTTTGGTTAAAACTCGACTTTAACGCACTGCCGCGATGTCCAGATGTACCGAAAGTGACTTTCTGTTGCACATCTTCAACGTTGGGGGTGATACGATAATAATAACTCATCAATTTGGGTAAATTGATCAAATCCGTTTGTAACGCCACCTTTCCTGCTCTATTGTGAATCGCCACCCATGTTCTCCCTATTTAGATTTTAAATTCTTTCTGAAATCGATTGTGCCAGTTCTTCATTACAACCTAATTGCAATAACACTTCTGATAAAATAGTGCGCTTTTTAGCGGTGTTATTATTGGTTGTCACCCAGTAACCGCTCTCGCCAATTTCTTTTGGATTAGCTGATTGGCTTGCTGATAATAACTCAGCCTTAGAACGGGCAAAATAAAGACGCCCGCGTCCTTGGATTTTTAAGATTTGTTCAAATGTCTTAGGTGTTAATGCAGACAATGATTCCAACAAGAACATAAATCGCCCTACTGCACCTTTTTGTTGAGCAAGCATATGTTCATGCACAACATCTTTAAAATCGACATCAACATGTTCACTAGTGTCTATGAGATTTTCAGCTTCAGCAACTGCAACTTTTTCTTCTTTAACTTGAACGTTAGCAACTTGATTGTTTGTAACCGGCTTTATTTCAATGGCGTCATTGGTAGATTCTAAACTAGGGTGACTAATAGCAAGAGGCTCTGCAGGTTCTGATGTTTCAACAGAAAGGTCTAACAATCGGCGTAATATATCTGATGCGCTTTCACCGATACGTTCCGTTTTGCTTGCAATATAACGATAGAGTTCTTCGTCTATCTCAATATATTTCATATTAGTCTGCTTCCTTTGGTCTTAAAAAACGAATGCCGCCTAATGCTGTTAATCTTTTTTGTGCACTTCTTTTAACAAGATGCTGAATAATGGCGGCTAAAGGATCGATTTTGATCGATCAAATTAATAATTACAGTCTACCCATCTGTCGCTGTAGGTTAAAGAGCTAAAGTCACTAAATCGTTCATAATTAGTCAATTTCATTAAATCAATTTGCTGGTGGATTGTTTAATGAACATTTGTTTCAAGAAAAAATCACATCAAGTGTTGAAATTTAAGTTAATTTACAGGCAAAATCACCGCCTAAATGATCGTGACAACGGATAAATACTCAATGCATTTTGTTTCATCAGGCGAAGGCCAAGCAGTAATTTTAATTCATGGCTTATTTGGTAATTCAGACAATCTCAAAAACCTAGCCAGTGCATTAGAACAAAACTACCAAGTCATTCGTGTTGATTTGCCCAATCATGGCAATAGTGAGCATTGGCATTCTATGGATTATCCAAGCCTAGCTCAGGAATGTGTTGAGCTTTTACAGCAATTAAAATTATCTGAGGCGCATTTTGTCGGTCATTCCATGGGGGGTAAAGTGGCCATGGCGTTAGCTTTATTGCACCCTGAAATGGTCACGAGTTTGGTCGTTGCTGATATTGCCCCTGTCGCATACAGCCCACGCCATCAAAAAGTATTTGCCGGATTAACAAGTTTACCGTTAGCAAATGTTACTTCACGAAAATTTGCTTTAGATCACCTCACTCACGCAGACATTGATCTTGGTACGGCACAATTTTTACTTAAAAATTTACAGAAAACCGATAATGGTTTTGAATGGAAAATGAACTTAGAAGGTTTAATCGAAAATTACCCACATATTATTGGTTGGGACATGCCTGATGCTGTATATCCAAAACCATGTTTTTTCATTCGGGGTGGTGACTCTGAATATGTATTGGCGGAACATACAAGCGCCATTATGAAACAGTTTCCACAAGTAAGCGCAAAAACAATCAATGGCACAGGCCATTGGTTACATGCACAAAAACCTGAAATATTTAATCGTTTAGTGGTTGAATTTATTGATAAGCACCAAAGTTAACTAGCATAAGGCTCAGTTAGGTCGGCATCTGTGTAAATTTAAAAAAATGAACTCTGCAGATATAGCCCACGTATCATCATTGTGGTATATTCCCGCCCTCTTTTAGCCTTAAAGTAAAACTGAAGGTAAAAACATGTTGAATCAATACATGGATCAAATTGAGACTCTCGGTCTAAACTTGTTTTTTGCTTTAATTTTTTTCTTTATCGGCATGGCGATTCACGATGTACTCAAACAAGGCAAAGTGCCTAAGTTTGGTCGATATATCGTTTGGTTAGTATTATTCCTTGGCTGTGCCGGGTTTGTAGCAAAAGGTATTATTCAGATGACCTGGGAAGGCTCAGGCATCGGTTAAACAAAACGATGGCAAAAGAATCAACAGACAGAACAACGATTGACCTGTTTGCTTCTGAAAAACGTCGTGGACGTCCAAGAAGCAATCCCTTAAGTCGGGAACAACAGTTAAAAATCAATAAGCGTAATCAGATCCAACGGGATCGCGCTAATGGATTAAAACGAATAGAGTTAAAGGTGTCACAAGTTTTGTATGACGCCTTGAACGAACAAGCATTGGCCAGTAACATCAGCCGTAGCCAGTTAATCGAATTAATCCTGCAACAACAAATCGACAACTGAACCATATTTTATAATTCGCAAAGCGAACTAGATATTTAAAGGATAGCAAATGGCAACTGTAGGTCTTTTTTTCGGTAGTGACACTGGTAATACCGAGGCTGTAGCCAAAATGATCCAGAAGAAACTGGGTAAGCAAATGGTTGATGTGAAAGACATCGCCAAGAGCACTAAAGAACAAATCGCTGAATTCGATTTAATTTTATTCGGTATCCCAACTTGGTATTACGGTGAAGCACAATGTGATTGGGATGACTTTTTCCCAGAACTTGAGCAAGTAGACTTTACTGACAAGTTAGTCGCAATCTTCGGTTGTGGTGACCAAGAAGATTATGCTGAATACTTCCTTGATGCTATGGGCATGGTTGGTGACATCGTTTCTGCACGTGGTGGCATTATCATTGGTAACTGGCCAACTGAAGGTTATGATTTTGAAGCTTCTAAAGGCTTAGTCGATGATAAGCATTTTATTGGTTTAGGTATCGATGAAGATCGTCAACCTGAATTAACAGAAGAGCGTGTAGACGCTTGGGTTAAACAAATTTACGAAGAAATGTGCTTAGCAGAGTTAGAAGACTAACCACATATCTCATCAGTTATCGGATATCAGTTCGATAGCTTGAATAAAAAAAGCGGCATTAGCCGCTTTTTTTGAATCTAGTTTTTAAATTTAATTGTAGAAGCCGGTTATTCTAATTGCTTATTTAAGTTGCTTATTTAAGTTGCTTATTTAAGTTGCTTATTTAAGTCAATTTTTAAATTCGATATTAGAATTAATTTTTACAATCCATAACACCTAATTGCTAGAAAGAGCCAATGGCAGCAAGTTTACAAACTACAACTTCAGTACAAAGGAAACGCTATATGACAAGCTTGAGTGATTCATTTACTCAAAACCAAGCAACACACTGGGATATCTTTTGTGCTGTGGTTGATAACTATGGTGATATTGGTGTTACTTGGCGTCTAGCAAAACAGTTAGCAGTTGAATATCAAATTGACATTAACTTGTGGGTCGATGACTTACAAAGCTTCTCACATATTTTACCAGAGCTAGATTGTAAACTCTCAAAGCAGCGCTTTTTTGGTGTGAATATTTTACAATGGAACACCCCTCTGGATATACCTTACATTCCTGGTTCACTATTAATAGAAGCTTTCGCCTGTGAATTGCCCTCATCAGTAATCGACATAATTGAATCGCAACATAAAGCGCATCAGACAATTGAGCCAAATAGCAGTTTAGCAAATAATGTCAGTGAACCACCTGTATGGATAAACCTTGAATACCTTTCGGCTGAAGATTGGGTTGATGGATGCCATGGCCTGCCCTCAATGCAAGCAAGCGGCATTAAAAAATATTTCTACTTCCCAGGATTTAGTCATCACAGTGGTGGATTAATCTGTGAAGAAAATTTATTTAACCAACGTGATAGCTGGCAATCGGATGATAAAAATAAACTAGCCCTGTTTAAGCGGCTTGGTTTAACCGGTATTAATGTAAATGATTACGTTATTAGCGTTTTTAGTTATGAAACTGACGCGCTAACCGCTTTATGCCAGTATTGGATTAATGCAGCTAAGTCTGAAGTTAACACCCAAAAGATACATGCCTTAATTCCTATGGGTAAGAGTCTGCATAGTATTATCAGTTTATTAGGTGTGTCGTTCGACACTATAAAAGCAACCCAGCGATTCTCTATGGGTAATTTGACCATACATATATTGCCCATGACTGATCAGACTGAGTTTGATCGCCTTTTATGGAGCTGCGACTTTAATATCGTTCGCGGTGAGGACTCATTTTTAAGGGCGCAATGGGCAGCAAAACCATTTATTTGGCACATATACCCACAAGAAGATGATTATCATCTAGTAAAATTACAGGCTTTTGTTAATATCTACAGCCTGAAACTTGAAAATGATATCGCAAATACTTGGTCTAAAACCAATTTTGCTTTTAATCAGCAAGATACCAATGTCGTTGAACATTGGCAGCAACTCATTTCAGCACAATTGCCACTGCAGCAGCATGCTAAAGATTGGCCTGTTGATGCTAAAAAGGATGCAGATCTCGCTTCACGACTGGTTGAATTTGTGAAAACCAGCTAAGATACTGCGCAATTAAAAATTAATACCTAAAAATAGGAATAAAGTAATGAAAACTGCTCATGAACTCCGTCCTGGTAACGTGATCATGTTAGATGGCAGCCCATGGGTTGTTCAGAAAACTGAAACAACTCGCTCTGGCCGTAACGCTGCAATCGTTAAAATGAAGCTTAAGCATGTTCTACAAGATTCAACCACTGAAACCACCTTCAAAGGTGATGACAAGATGGAAGATATCATCCTAGAACGTTTAGCATGTACTTATTCTTACTACGCTGATCCAATGTACGTATTCATGGATGCTGAGTACAATCAATATGATGTTGAAGCTGATAACTTAGGTGATGCAGCTGCTTATATCGTTGACGGTATGGAAGAAGAGTGTTCAGTAACTTTCTACGAAGGTAAAGCTATCTCTGTTGAGTTACCAGTTACAATCGTACGTGAAGTGACTTACACAGAACCAGCTGCTCGTGGTGATACTTCAGGTAAAGTAATGAAGCCTGCGACTATTACTGGTGGCGGTACTGTGACTGTTGCTGAATTCGTAAAGATTGGCGACATGATTGAAATTGATACTCGTACAAACGAATTCAAAAAGCGCGTTTAATCCACGCATTTTAGATCTAGATTACGATATGTATAAAAAGCCAGCTCATGCTGGCTTTTTTTATTGTTTTTAATTGGTTAAAGCCAGTTTGAGTTCATAAGAGACAATATCTATCCAATAGCCCTTTCGAAGATTAATAAACTACTTAGCTAAGCATATACAGGATTTAACATCGTCACAGGTATTAATAAAACATCACTGCAGTATAAAACGCTAATTATTGCAAAAAACCTTATAAAAAAACCTTTAAACTAAAGGTTAAATTCGTTATTGTTCGCAGACTTAAGTCGTAATTAGTAATGTTGAGGCAACTATGCGCCCTATAATCAAATCCAATAAACTCGATAGCGTATGCTATGACATCCGTGGCCCTGTACATAAAGAAGCTCGTCGTCTTGAAGATGAAGGACATCGAATCTTAAAGCTTAACATTGGTAACCCGGCCCCATTTGGATTTGAAGCCCCAGAAGAAATTGTTCGTGATGTTATTTTAAACTTACCCAGTGCTCAAGGTTACTGCGAATCAAAAGGGTTATTCTCAGCTCGTAAGGCCATTGTGCAACATTATCAAGCTCAAGGTATACACGGTATCGACATTGAAGATGTGTATATCGGCAATGGTGCATCAGAACTTATCTGCATGGCATTACAGGGCTTGCTGAATACTGACGATGAAGTACTTATTCCTTCGCCTGATTATCCATTATGGACAGCGGCTGCAAACCTAGCAGGTGGTAAAGCGGTTCATTATCGCTGTGACGAAGAGTCAGATTGGTTCCCAGACTTAGAAGACATCAAAAGTAAAATCACCTCCCGTACACGCGGTATTGTGATCATTAATCCCAATAACCCCACTGGTGCGGTATACAGTAAAGAGTTGTTATTAGATGTGATCGAACTTTGTCGCCAACATGACATTATTTTATTTGCCGATGAAATTTACGACAAAATTTTATACGATGACGCAGTACACACCCATGCGGCGTCGCTTTCAGACGATATTTTAACGGTTACTTTTAACGGCCTTTCAAAAGCATATCGCGCCGCAGGTTTCCGAGTTGGCTGGATGGTACTAAGCGGAAATTTAAAGTCTGCAGCTAATTACATTGAAGGGTTAGATATGTTGGCCTCAATGCGTTTATGCTCTAATGTGCCCAATCAACATGCCATTCAAACTGCATTAGGCGGTTATCAGAGTATTAATGAGTTAATACTGCCAAATGGGCGCTTAACAGCACAACGAGATGTATGTTTTGATGCGCTTAATAGTATTCCTGGAGTCAGTGTTAAAAAACCCAAAGGCGCCTTGTACGCATTCCCTAAGTTAGACATGAAAAAATTTAACTTGCGCGATGATGAACGATTAGTGCTCGACCTATTGAAATCACAAAAGATTTTATTAGTACAAGGAACGGCTTTTAACTGGCCAGAACCAGATCATGTTCGAGTGGTGTTCTTACCACATAAAGAAGACTTATCTAAGGCGCTCACCGACTTTGGTAATTTTTTAGAAGATTATTCCCAATAAACCACAGAGATTAAGTTGGTAGTACAACCCATTAAACCAAAAGCCACTCAGTTCTCTAAGTGGCTTTTTGTTGTCATATGCGCTTAATTTTATTCTTGAGGCGTTATAAACTGCAATCGTTAATCATTACAAAAGCGGACTAAATAGATAAAAGACTTGCTCAATAAAACGTTTATACATAGGACGTTGCTGCCACTCTTCATCGGTTAAAATATCTGAGTCATCCATATAGGCTTGTACAAGTTGCCCTAACCTTGCGGCGAATTTGACATCATCCACAGCTAAGGTTAATTCAAAGTTTAGCCATAAGCTGCGCATGTCCATATTCACAGTACCAATTAAGCAGTGTTCCTCATCTATCAGCACTGACTTGGTATGTAATAAACCACCATTAAATTGGTGAATCTTCACTCCAGCTGCTAATAACTCTGTAAAAAAGGAGCTGCTAGCCCATTTTACCATAGTAGAATCATTTTTACGTGGAATGATGATGTTAACATCCACTCCTCGTAATGAAGCTGTCACTAGCGCATCTAGCAATTGCTCGCTGGGAACAAAGTAAGGAGTCGTAATAATAATTTTATGTTCAGCTTGATACAGACTTTGCAATAATACTTGATGAATAACTTCTTCCGGCATACCAGGTCCTGACGGGATAGCCTGAACTAAAGAGGATGTATCTGTACAATGAGCCTCAGGTGGTATTTCCGGTAAAATTCGCTCATTAGTTTCAACTTCCCAGTCCCAAGCACTTACGGTATTCATTACCGGCACAACTGGGCCAGTAATTCTAACCATAATGTCAATCCACTCACCTACACCATCAGATTGTTTAAAGCATTTGGGATCAACTAAATTCATAGAGCCGGTATAACCAATCGTGTTATCTATGACCACTATTTTACGGTGCAAGCGTAAATCCATTCTTCTAAAAAACATTCTTAGTGGGCTAACTTTCAATGCGGCAACAACATTAATCCCAGCATTTCTCATTTTTGAAGGCCAAGATGATTTGAAAAACAAACGACTACCCGCTGCATCTAGTAGTAGCTTAACTGAAACACCTCTGTTTGATGCATTGATGAGTGCTATAGCGACTTCATCAGCTAGTCCTCCTGGGTGCCAAATATAAAACTCCATATCGATGAGCGTTTGGGCATGATTAATATCACTAATAATCGAGTTCAGTATTTGCTCAGGTGTTTGTTGCAGCACTAATTCGTTTGCTGTTAACGAAGGAATATTTAATTGCACATCACATAATTTACTTATCGAACTAGCATAATCACTTTGACGCTCAGGTTGATGTGCGTTGTGCTGATATAAAGCTGAAAACCAATCAGCATAAGGTTTATACATGGCTTTAGAGCGGCTAGAACGCGCTTTACCAAGGTGTAATTCACCAAATAATAAGTAAGCAATAACCCCCACAAAAGGCAGGAAATAAATAATCAATAACCACGAAAAAGAAACCCCAACACTTCTGCGTTTAATCACAATGCGCGTTGCAACGCCGCCCAGAATTAACCAATAAAGGAAAACACCAAGCACGGCAATTATTTGGGTTATTTGATCCATAGGTATTTGATTCGCCCTAAGCTTTATAGTGAATTTGTTATAAATTAATAGTAAAGTTTGATTGTACTGAATATTCGATCTAACGTCATAATTTGCGTAGCTTTATAGATGCTATTCTATTTAAAGTGCTAATAAACATCACAATAATAAGGTCTTTATTATTAAACGTGTCATATATCCTTTATTGTTCATCATCATAACCGGCACCTTGTTGTCTTATATGTATGTAATTTCGACGTTTAATGGTCAACCGGAGATAATGATGAGTGAACAGCCGCCTTTTTTTGTATCTCAGTGCTCTAGTCAGACTTCTGAATCTGCCCCGATCGATAGACAAGGTAAACTAAACGTTGCTGTTTGGAATATTTATAAACAGCAGAAAATTGATTGGCAGCCTGTACTAACAGAATTAACCCAACAAAACGACTTAGTATTACTTCAAGAAGCAAAGCTTAACAGTACCTTTGTTCAATATCTTGATGACCATCAGTTTCATGTATTGATGGCTAAAGGCTTCAAGTTAATGAATGTACCAATGGGGGTCATGAATCTATCGACACAACCGGCTAATGAAGCCTGCGCCTATCAAACAACCGAGCCACTAATTCGTTTTGCTAAATCAACCTTAGTCAGCCGTTACCCGCTCTCATCAGGTGAACAGCTATTAGTCATTAATTTACATGGTGTGAATTTTGATGTGCGATTAAGTAGTTTTGAAGCCCAGTTCAAACAAATTCTGCATAAGGTCACAATGCATCGAGGGCCGGTGATTTTAGCTGGGGATTTCAATACATGGCGTGAAGGTCGGATGAATATTGTCACACAGTTAGCGCAAGGTTTACGACTAGAAGAAGCCCATTACAAAGTCGACTTTAGAAAACGCGTATTCGGGCTACCTTTAGATCACCTATATTATCGTGGTTTACATTTAACGGGTGCTAATTCAGATAAAACCACAGCATCTGATCATAATCCGATACAAACTCAGTTCGAATTACGTTAAGTCTCTACTCACAACTTAAAATACTTTAAAGCAAATCAGCCGCGACTCATCACAGGTAAAACGATAAAAATCCTGTTCACGGTCTTGCTTGCCAGCAAACACCATCATGGCTTTTTTATCTGTACCTTTCACTAACTCTCTTATTTGAGTTAGCCTTTGTGTAAAATTATTAAGGACTGTTTTGCTCCATTCTGCAGTATTGATTTCGACAAAATAGGGGCGTAAATTCTTTTTCTTACCGTCACTTTCTTGCCACCAACCAGCTGACAGTTTCACAATAATCTGATCATCAATAATTTCTGGTTTCTCCCAGGACAAGCTACTAAAAAAGACCTTTGTCTCCGGTTTCTCAGATTGAAAACGAAATTTTTGTTTACCTATCGGGTTTTGTATTTTTTGAAAAACCTGCTGATATTGATGACCACTAATCCCAACAAACGTTAGCTCACGATCGCGATCGAAGGGGTAATTAAAATATTGGTCCACTAAGGTTTGAAAAGAACTGGTCACATAGTTTTGCTTGCTGTTACCTCGACTGGCATTATCAAATTGTTTTTTAATCACACCATGCTGTGCTTGTATATCACTAGTTGAACTTTTCTCTGTTTTTACTGATTTAGCAGCCGTTAAATTGAAACGATTGGGATAGGCTAATGGAAAGCCTTCATCAGTTGAAATCCTAGCGGTTTTAGCTTGTTCGCGTATTTTAGAGGTTGCTTTGGCATAACAACCAACAAGGTGTTCGCTGTTTTTACCTGTTTTAAAGTAGGGTTTACGCAGATTAACTGCTTTTTTGTATGAACATGGTATTAAACTAATCCCGCACTCGTCACATACAAACTGATAAGATTTAACGTCGTCGATTAAATACAAATCTTCATTTGTAACAGTCTTTTGTAATTCAACACAACGGGCATCATCCATCTTAGTACTCTATATTTATTCCAATAACTAAGAGTAAAGCTATGCAGATATGAGATCAAATTATAGTGTTAATTTATTGAATAAAAACAAATTGATTATCTGGCAGTTCGACTGCAACTACAGTAATGTTATAACTATAAGAGGATTACCATCTTCCGTATTCAGCGAGTCACACTCTCTAGGGGACGCATATGAAATCAAGTACTTTTATGGCATGGATCACCCGTATGCCTTTACTCGAACGCTGGGCTTTAATGCACTGCTTCCAAAAAGAAAACGTGTCAGAGCATTGCCATCAAGTCGCAGTCATCGCACATTTATTGGTTGTCATCAAAAACAAACGGTTTAATGGTAATTTGAACCCGGAAACAGCCGCCACTATTGCCCTTTATCATGAAGTCTCAGAAACCAAGCTCCAAGATATCAATTCAAATACCAAGTATCACAGCCCTGAATTTACTAAAGCCTTTAAAAAGTTAGAAGATTTAGCAGAGAAAGAATGTTTAGCCTCGCTGCCTGAAGATTTAAGAGAAGAGATGGAACCTTTACTGGTCCAGTCTGAAGTTGATCCTGAATACAAAGCCATCGTAAAAGCAGCAGATATATTGCAGGCATACGTTAAAACCATGAATGAGCTTAGGTTTAACAATGACGAATTTCATCATGTCAAAGACAACTTAGATAAAAAACTTAACGAAATACAGCAGCAGCTACCCGAAGTAAAATGCTTTATCGATATCTTTTTAGACAGTTGCACATCAACCTTAGATAAACTAACTGAAAATGATCCACATATTTAAAACCTTGTTACTTTAGCGATAACCCTTCTAACGTAATGAGCTGATGTATTAATTCACTTGATAACAGGAATGACAATGCCAGATACGATTTCATATAAACAACCTGATACCAATGAACCCCATAATCCTTGGCATGATAGACGCTTGGGTGAAGATAAGTTAAGACGCAACGATCATCGCAGCCCTTTTCAACGTGACCGAGCACGAATTTTACATTCAGCTGCATTTAGAAGATTACAAGCAAAAACCCAAGTTCACGGCATCGGCATGAACGACTTTTTCCGAACAAGATTGACTCATTCACTTGAAGTATCGCAAATAGGAACAGGGATCGCTGCGCAACTAAAACGAAAACACCCCCATGTTAACGATTTACTCGATTCAATGAGTTTGATTGAATCCTTGTGTTTAGCCCATGATATTGGCCACCCACCTTTTGGCCACGGTGGAGAAGTCGCGCTCAACTACATGATGCGAAACCATGGAGGCTTTGAAGGAAACGGGCAAACCTTTCGTATCTTGGCAAGGCTTGAGCCCTACACCCAATATTGGGGAATGAACCTATCAAGACGTACGCTGTTAGGGATCCTTAAATACCCTGCTCTATACAGTCAATTACATGTAGATCTTGGTACTGAAGAAATTAAGAGCCATCGTCAGCTTAAACCGTCACAATGGCCACCGGTTAAAAGTTTATTCGATGATGATAAAGACATTTATGATTGGGTGTTAGCAGGTTTATCAGTTAAAGACAGAAACCGTTTTGTGAGCTCAAAACCCAGTAAAACCGACACTTACCCGCATAATAGAACTCAATATAAATCATTTGATTGTTCCATCATGGAATTAGCTGATGATATCGCTTACGCAGTACACGATCTAGAAGACGCTATCGTCATGGGAATTGTCTCCCCTGCGCAGTGGCAACAAGACGTCGCAAGTCACTTATCTCAAAGTGAAGACGAATGGCTTAGCAACGAATTTAAAACGATAGCAGACAAGCTATTTTCACCGCATCATCACTTAAGAAAAGATGCCATTGGCACGTTAGTGAATGGTTTTGTAACTGATATCATTGTTGTCGAAGATACTCAATTTGAAGAACCTTTATTGAGATACAATGCCAAACTTCAGCCAGCATTCGCAGATGCGTTAAATACATTAAAACAGTTCGTGTTTAAGTATGTTATCCGTAAACCAGAAATACAAATGCTAGAGTACAAAGGCCAACAAATTGTCATGGAGCTGTTTGAAGCATTTGAATCAGATCCTTTAAGGTTATTGCCACTTAATACCCAGGAGCGTTGGCAACATGCTAAAGATAATAATTTAAATGAAATGCGCGTTATCGCTGATTATATATCCGGTATGACCGATGAATTTGCAGGACGATTACATCAACAACTTTTCGGCCCTAAATCAGCAGGAATTTTTGAAATTAGCCTAGAACGTTGATATTTTTTGAATACACAACTAAACAGCAAAGATATCAAAACTCATTTCACTTTTATGATTAGCCTATTCAACCAAGTTAGAAGTTGAATGGGCAGATCGGACTCTATCCATACACACTATCTCTTTCACGCTATTTCTTTCACACGACCTTTTGCACACTTCCTCTTGCTCAATATCTTCTACTCACTATGCCAAACTTTCATTCTTAATGTTTGAGCCTTAATTTATAAAGAAACTTATACAGATACTTATACTTAAGCTTAAACAAGCAATTTGGCCAATGCTAATAGCTCTTATCTAATAACCCTTATCTAACAGCCCTTATCTAATAGCCTTCAAGTAGACTTCAACTTTCAGTTGATTTGACTGTCATTAATCTTTAAACAACAACGTTTAGGTTTACTATGTGACCTAGCCTTTATTTACAAACCAAACAACGTAATAAAATTACCAATAAGCATCATTTTGTGGGTTTGATCACGATAACCATGCCCCTAAAGAGGTAATTTTATAACAAGGATTAAGAATTCTTAGCTATAAACAAAATGATTTAGAGATATTTGAGAGTTGTTACCTAAAACTGTTTAGTTAACTATTTTTAAAGGAAGTGATTATGACTGTCACCAACACTGAGCAACTTAACCAGTTAGTGGACCGCGTATCAAAAGCGCAAAAAGAGTTTGCTAATTTCAGCCAAGAACAGGTTGATAAAATCTTTAGAGCTGCAGCCCTCGCTGCAACTGATGCGCGTATTTCATTAGCCAAAATGGCAGCCAATGAAACCAATATGGGTTTGTTAGAAGACAAAGTAATTAAAAACCACTTTGCATCAGAGTATATTTATAACAAATATAAAGATGATAAAACCTGTGGCATCATTGCTGAAGACGTGACGTTCGGCACCATTACAATTGCCGAGCCTGTAGGCATTATTTGCGGCATCGTACCAACTACCAACCCAACATCTACTGCAATCTTTAAAGCATTAATCAGCCTTAAAACACGTAACGGGATCATCTTTTCACCTCACCCTCGTGCAAAAGAGTCGACGACTACTGCAGCAAGAATCGTGCTTGAAGCTGCTATTGAAGCAGGTGCACCCAAAGACATTATCGGTTGGATTGATGAACCATCAGTGGCTTTATCAAATCAATTAATGACCCACGAGCAAATCAATCTAATTCTCGCAACTGGTGGCCCTGGTATGGTGAAAGCGGCTTATTCATCAGGAAAACCAGCCATTGGAGTTGGCGCTGGTAATACCCCTATCGTTATTGATGAAACAGCCGATATTAAGCGCGCAGTTAGCTCAATTTTAATGTCTAAAACCTTTGATTACGGCGTGGTTTGTGCGTCAGAGCAAGCTGTTGTAGTCGTTGATAGTATTTATGAGCAAGTAAAAGAAAGATTCGCCAGCCACGGCGGTTATATCTTGTCCGTTGCCGAAACAAAAGCGATGCAAGATGTGATCCTGAAAAATGGCAATTTAAATGCAGATATTGTCGGTCAAAGTGCATCAACCATTGCAGATATGGCGGGCATAGATGTGCCAAGCTGGACCAAAGTACTTATCGGTGAAGTGACTGACATTAGTGATGCCGAAGCTTTTGCCCATGAAAAACTATCGCCTCTTTTAGGTATGTATCGCGCAACTGACTTTAATGATGCAATGGATAAAGCTGAAGCTTTAGTCACCCTAGGTGGTATTGGCCACACATCAGGTTTGTATACAGACCAAGACGGTCAAACCGAGCGTGTTAAAGCCTTTGGCTTTAGAATGAAAACAGCCCGCATTTTAATTAACACACCCGCGTCGCAAGGGGGCATTGGTGATTTATATAACTTTAAGTTAGCACCATCACTGACCTTAGGTTGTGGCTCTTGGGGGGGTAATTCTATCTCTGAAAATGTCGGACCGAGCCATTTAATTAATAAGAAAACCGTCGCTAAAAGGGCTGAGAATATGTTGTGGCATAAACTTCCTTCATCTATTTATTTTCGTCGCGGCAGCTTACCTATTGCACTGGAAGAGTTGGAAACTAAAAAGCGCGCCTTAATCGTTACCGACAAGTTCCTATTTAATAATGGTTATTGTGATGAAACAATTAAAATACTTAAAGCACAGGGTTTAGAAACTGAAGTCTTTTACGAAGTCGAAGCAGATCCAACTTTAGCTATCGTCAAACAAGGCGCTAAAGTCGCACAAAGTTTTCAACCAGATGTGATCATTGCTTTGGGCGGTGGTTCGCCAATGGATGCTGCCAAAATCATTTGGGTATTATACGAGCATCCAGATGTAGATTTTGCCGATTTAGCACTGCGCTTTATGGACATTCGTAAACGTATTTACAAATTCCCTAAGTTAGGTGTAAAAGCGCAAATGGTCGCGATACCAACTACGTCAGGAACAGGCTCTGAAGTAACTCCATTTGCGGTAGTCACAGATGAAGTTTCTGGTATGAAATACCCTATTGCCGATTATCAACTCACGCCTAACATTGCTATTGTCGATCCAAATTTAGTCATGGATATGCCAAAATCACTCACAGCATTTGGTGGTATCGATGCAGTGACACACGCACTTGAAGCTTATGTCAGTGTGATGGCTAATGAGTTTAGTGACGGGCAAGCTTTGCAGGCACTAGACTTACTGGTTGAATATTTACCAGCAGCATATGAACAAGGTGCAAATGCGCCAGTGGCACGTGAAAAAGTCCACAATGGCGCAACGATTGCCGGTATTGCATTTGCAAATGCATTCCTTGGAATTTGTCACTCTATGGCACATAAACTAGGGGCTGAATTCCACCTAGCCCATGGTTTAGCAAACGCATTATTGATCAGTAATGTTATTAGATTTAACGCCACAGATATGCCAACAAAACAAGCATCATTTAGCCAATACGATCGCCCTAAAGCACTTTGTCGTTATGCGACCATAGCTGAACATTTAAAAATTGAAGGCGTCGACACTGCTGATACTGACAGTGAAAAAGTTGAGTTATTAATTGCTAAAATTGATCAATTAAAGTCTGTAGTGGGCATTCCAGCCTCTATTCAAGAAGCGGGTGTAAATGAGGCTGATTTCTTAGCAAAATTAGATGAATTAGCAGAACATGCTTTTGATGACCAATGTACTGGTGCTAACCCACGTTACCCATTAATCAAAGAGCTAAAACAGATTTTACTCGATAGCTTTTACGGTACAGAGTATCAAGATAAACAGGCATAGTCATAGTCAAAGTACTCAGTCTGAATAGATTCTGTTTTACTATTCAGCTTTCAATAATGAAACGCTAATCAATTGATTGGCGTTTTTCATTTTTGACAGTTAATTTAATTAATCTAATCAATCACTGTTTATTGTTAATCCATTGCTGTTTTCTTGCCCTTCTGATTAACTAGTCAGCTAACACAACAATCATGTGGGTCTGAATGGAACGTCGTTTACTTCTAAAATCTGTATTAACTGGTAGCGCTATATTAACGGTTGCAGGCGCAACCACTTGGATTGCCATGGATACCGAAGAAGGTCCGTTAACTATTGAGTATACGTTGAAGCGCATTGCTGAAATGAAACAGAATTTACTGAATTTACAGACAAACGATTCAAGAATTTTAACGACTGGTAATTGGGAACTTAGCCAAATTTTAAATCATTGTGCTCAAAGTGTTGAATACTCTATCAGCGAATACCCAGAGCATAAATCTGAGTTATTCAAAAATACCCTCGGTAGCTTCGCTTTTTCAGCATTTGCTGCAAAAGGGAAAATGAGTCATAACCTCAGCGAAGCAATACCAGGCGCACCACTACTCACCCCTAAAGATATTGATGTGGCTTTAAATCGTCTGCAACTGTCATTAACTGACTTCCAGCAACACGCAGGTAAGCTGCAACCACACTTCGCTTATGGCGAATTAACGAAATCAGAATATGAATTAGCACATGTGATGCACTTTAATAACCATTTAAAAGAAATTATGGTGGTCTAATTTAAATACACCGAACTTAAATACACCTAACTGAGTCAGCGAGTAATTAACTCATTAAAACTGACTTAATGAAAAAAATAATAATAAAATAATTGAGTGCATTCATTTACCGCGGTAGAAAACTTTAAGCTTCACAACTTTTAACAGCACTGGCAGATACTGCTCTTTGTTGGCACAGCCAAGCACCTGCGCGTTTAGGATCGTTTTTATCCCTATTACACCGCTTAACGCCATCATCTATAAAGCTTGGCGAACTCATGGTTTTAATAAACAGGTTAGACTGACCTTCAGCTTTACTTTTCAAATCCGCTAAAATTAACTTAGTTGAATTTCGTACCGCTTTATCACAATTTAATTGCGATAAACCTGCAGCGCTGCTGTGAGAACCACTGGTCTTCATATTATTAACGACGGCAACATCAATCTCTTCAACCTGTAAATTTTTAGGTTCATGCTGAGAGAAATGCACCACTCCAGCCTCATCTACCCATTTATAAATTTCTGCAGACACTGGGTAGGAGAGCACTATTAATAAGCTAGTGGATATGAGGGAAGGCTTAATATTTAATTTTATCATTTGTAAATCGTATAATAATTATGAATAGTAACCCTAACTTACTGAAAGTAAGTTCAAAAATAAATAGCTCTTTAGGGTGTCTAATTCAATTTTACGGTAATTATGACCGTATAGGTAAAGGCATACATATTTTATTAACTATTATGAATAGCACTGATTAACTTATGTGGTTCATTTACGCCAAGATAAATGGCATCAATACCGTTGACAGGATTTGTAAGTAAAAT
The DNA here is from genome assembly GCF_041468785.1 of Shewanella sp. 10N.286.52.E4. Lineage (NCBI taxonomy): Bacteria > Pseudomonadati > Pseudomonadota > Gammaproteobacteria > Alteromonadales > Shewanellaceae > Shewanella > Shewanella sp. 10N.286.52.E4. The sequence continues at coordinate 84,865 of NZ_JBFRJJ010000005.1, read as the reverse complement.
ACGGACATTAGGTACACCACTGAAATTGTAACGCTTAATATGTTCACTTCGAGCAATCACATCTTGATTGATATTAATTGAGGTGATGTTAGACAGACTAATCGTAAATTGGTTTAACACCCCATAGCGCACATATAATGTTTGTTGGTCAATGCTGATAGGACGACGTGACATCGCGCGATACTCTGCAATGAAAAAAGCCAAACTAAAACAGGTTAAACCAGTAATGATGTTTGCAGCAAAAGGTGACCATATAAAATGAATCAGTAAATGCATTAAGGGGATTTCAAAAGCAATCATTAACATAAAACCAAGTGCATTCGATTGATTAGCATCCTTAAGGTGATAATAAAAATGTTGCTCCCCTTTATAGCTACTTGGTTTAATAAAACGACTGCAAAAAACAAAACTCCATACTCGCGTTTCAAGCATTAGCACACTGGCCAGTATGCCATTGCCTACGAGGTTTATAATTGAATTCTCAATAGCTATATCAGGATCTTCACCGCTTTTTACGGCTTGCCTAATAGCAAGTATTACGCACAAAATAGCACTTAACTCTATGATAAAAAATCCCGTGATTAGTACATAGCGTAAATCTGTTAAGTGTAGCCATAAGACTTGATTTTCAGCTGGAATAACATAACTACCGAGAGCGACAAACAGCGCAAAGTAACTTAATGACTTGAGCAAGGCTAACTTATTGGATTTTACACACATAAAACAAATTAATGGCATTGTCACCATCATATCAATCAGTAAAAGCCATTCACTTTTTACTCTGCCAAAATCGTTTAGCCACATATCATGGGTATAAAAATACCACCAAGCTATCGACATACAAACGAAGCAAACAAAAGGAAGCTTTAGTATTAACTTGTGCTTTGTCATGGTGGATATATTCCTTTATAAACACATTATTTAGTATTGTTACCATTAGTCATTAATAGCTGAATTATTTACTCTCGCCTTAGATAAATAAAACAATCCGTGGCTTGTTTAACATCATCAACCAGATAATCTTTAGTATGTTTTTCAACAAGCTCAAAACCTTGCGCTTGGCATAATTTAATCACATCTTCAGATTGAAAATAGTGCATATGCACGCGGTCACCCACTGCTGATTCTTGGGTGACGGAATTCTGATAATCATCTTCCATAAAGCTAATAAACAATAAACTGTTGGCAGCTAATACATTAGCTAAATCAGTAATAAATTGTGTTAACTCGAATTGCTCTAAATAAGGGATACAAAACGCACATATAGCAATATTAAATACGTAAATTGAAGATTGAGGGCGTAAATCATTCAAGTCACGCATATCTCTAACATGATAATGACATTGCGGATTGTTTTGCTTAGCAAGTTTAATCATCGATGGTGCAAGGTCAAAACCGGCAATATCAATATTAAGTTTTTCGTTATCTGTGGAGCGCCAGTTCAATAAGTATTGGCTAACATTACCAGGGCCGCAACCGACCTCTAGTATGGTTGATCTATTCAATGTTTGTTCTTCAAAGATTAGTCCACATAACTTATCTAAACTGTCGCTATATAAACCACAGTCCATGTATTTATCTTGATATTTTTGGGCCATTTTATTAAAAGTTGAGACAGTCTCATTGACCTTATCCATATAATTATTCAGTCCATTTAGTCAGCTTACAGAAACAAAAATATTCAATTCACAGTGGGTAAAAGATTAACCAATATTACAATTTTTGGATATAAAAAAACCACCCTAAGGTGGTTTTTACAATCATTGCGTATCTAGAACTAAACTAGTGCTAGTGCAATAATTAAAGTGCACTAATCGCGTCTTTACATAACTGAGTAATACGTTCCCAGTCACCCTGCTCCATTGCATCAGTTGGCGCAATCCAGCTTCCACCTATACAATCAACGTTTGGCAGGGCCAAGTAATTTTTGTAACTCGATGGCGTAATACCACCCGTTGGACAAAAACGAATATTAGCTAAAGGACCCGAGAAAGCTTTAAGCGCATTCACGCCGCCAGACGCTTCTGCAGGGAAGAATTTAAAGTGGGTATAACCCAGCTCCATTCCAACCATAACTTCAGAAATACTCGCAACACCAGGAATTAAAGGCACATTACCTTTTTTCGCAGCTTCAAGTAATCCTTTTGTAGCACCAGGGGTAATGATAAATTGTGATCCTGCATCAATGGCTTGCTGAAGATGAAGTTCATTTAAAATTGTACCTGCACCCACAATCGCTTCTGGTACTTCTTTAGCAATTAATTCAATTGCTTCTAAAGCACACTCTGTGCGTAAGGTAATCTCTAAAACACTTATGCCACCCGCAACCAATGCTTTCGCTAACGGTACAGCATGCTCAATTTTATTGATAACCATTACAGGAACAATCGGACTGCGTTTAAAAATATCTTGCGGCTGTATTGTCCAGTTATTCTCAAGCATTCGTTAATCTTCCTTAAAATTAGTAAATTTCGTCAATGGCACTGGTACTGCGAGCGCCTGTTTCAGGACTGCTTAAACTATTTCGAAGTGCACCAAATAGTTCGCGTCCCATGCCATAACTTGAATGATGTAAATCCACTTTACCGGCAACACGTGCAGCTAAGGTTGCTTCATCCACAAGTAAACTTAATTCGCCAGTTTCGGCATTAACCCGGATTAAATCGCCATCTTCTACTTTGGCAATCATTCCACCATCTAACGCTTCTGGCGTTAAATGAATTGCAGCAGGTACTTTACCCGACGCACCAGACATACGTCCGTCGGTGACTAATGCAACTTTAAATCCTTTGTCTTGGAGCGTGCCAAGGTACGGCGTGAGTTTGTGTAATTCAGGCATACCATTAGCTTTAGGTCCTTGTCCTTTAACAACAACGACACAATCTCTGTCTAATTCACCCGCTTGGAAAATGGCATCAAGTTTGTTTTGATCGTCAATAACAACGGCAGGACCTTCAACAATACGGTTACCGTTAGGTACTGCAGAGACTTTAATCACTGCACGGCCTAAATTACCTTTAACCAATTTTAAACCACCATTATTTTGGAATGGTGTAGCAACATTGGTTAAAACTTCTTTGTCTAGACTTTCAACCGGTCCATCTACCCAGGTTAGCTTGCCATCAAGAATACGTGGTTCTTGAGTGTATTTACGTAGTCCGAAACCTGCGACGGTATTAACATCTTCGTGAATAAGGCCTGCATCCAGTAATTCTTTAACTAAAAATGCCATTCCGCCTGCAGCGTGGAAATGGTTAATATCTGCATGACCATTCGGATATACTTTCGCCATTAATGGCACACAATCAGATAAATCAGAAAAGTCATCCCAGTTAACAATGATGCCAGCTGCACGAGCGGCGGCAACAATATGCATTGTTAGGTTAGTTGACCCACCTGTTGCAAGAATGCCGACAATACCGTTAACCACTGATTTCTCATTAACGACTTCGCCAATTGGTGTGTATTGGGTGCCCATTTCGGTTAAACGACACACTTGCTTGGCAGCCATAGCGGTTAATTCATCACGTAATGGATCGTCTGGATTCACAAAAGATGACCCAGGAAGCTGCAGCCCCATGATTTCAAGCATTAACTGGTTTGAGTTTGCAGTACCATAGAAAGTACATGTCCCCGCACTATGGTAAGAGCTTGATTCAGCTTCAAGCAATGCAGCGCGATCAACTTTACCTTGGGCAAATTGCTGACGTACTCGTGCTTTTTCTTTATTTGGAATACCCGACTTCATTGGCCCTGCGGGGACAAACATCATAGGCAAATGACCAAAGCTCAGTGCGCCAATCAATAAACCAGGTACGATTTTGTCACAAATACCCAGCAGTAATGCACCGTCGAACATATTGTGAGAAAGACCCACTGCAGTTGACATAGCAATGACTTCACGGCTAAGTAAGCTGAGTTCCATGCCAGGCTGACCTTGAGTCACACCATCACACATTGCAGGAACACCTGCTGCAACTTGTGCAACACTACCGACTTCTTGACACGCTTTCTTTAAAAAATCTGGATAAGTCTCATATGGTTGATGTGCAGAAAGCATGTCATTAAACGCAGTAACAATACCAATATTGGCTTTTGTTAATTGACGCAATGATTCTTTATCTGCAGGCTGACAAGCAGCAAAACCATGAGCTAAATTACCGCAGCTTAATGCACTGCGATGAACACCTTTGGCACTGGCATCATTTAATGCCGCTAAATATTTTTTACGAGAATCTTTGCTGCGTTCGATAATTCTATCGGTTACAGCTTGAACTACTGAGTGCATAATGGACTCCTTTAAGCGCTATAGAACACATCAACGGGCGTCTTGCGCTGCGCTAATACTGCTCTGATAGGCATTTCGTTCACATCGTCATTTTCTAACGCTTGGCGATATACGGATAATTTTGACTCACCTACAAGGTGAAGATAGATTTGACGGCTGTTTAAGATTGCACCTTTAGATAAAGTAATACGTGCATGTGGCGCTGTCGTTGGATTAACCGCTGCACACAAAGACTCGGTGGTAAATGCATTATCTAATTCAGCGCTGCACGGGAACCAAGAACAGGTGTGTCCATCTGTTCCCATACCTAAAACAACAACATCAAAAGGTTTAGGGAAATTAGCTAATGACTCAATGGTCATATCACAGCCTTTCTCTGGGCTATCAAACATGTTTTTTAAACCGCGAAATTTTGCATTTGCTGCACGGTTTTGTAATAGATGTTCACGGACTAAACGCTCATTTGAGTCATTGGCTTCAGCATCAACCCAACGTTCGTCAGCCAATGTAATGTATACATCGGCCCAATCAATGGCTTTATTACTGAGTAATTTGAATAATTTCAATGGTGTTGAGCCACCAGAAACAACTAAGCTAGCTTTACCTCGGCTATCAACTGCGTCTTGTAATTGGCTAGCAATTTTATCAGCAAGCTTTGCTTCTAAATCGCTAGGTGTATCAAATGATTTAAATACAGATTCTTTTATCATCATCAATCCTTACTCGTCCCAAGAACGGCCGTCTTTAGTAATAAGAGCAACTGAAGCAACTGGGCCCCAAGTGCCTGCAGGGTAAGGCTTTGGCTTTTCGCCGCCGTTTTCCCAAGAATTCATGATGCCGTCAACCCAAGTCCATGCTTCTTCAACTTCATCACGACGAACGAATAAGGCTTGGTTACCAATCATGGCTTCTAATAACAAACGTTCATAAGCATCTGCAATGCGTTCGTTTTTGAAAGTATCGGTGAAACTTAAATCAAGCTTGGTAGTTTGAATGCGCTGTTTCTCTTCCAAACCAGGCACTTTATTCATCATTTGAATTTCAACGCCTTCATGAGGCTGTAGACGAATCGTTAATTTATTTGGAGGCAAATTACGCATGCTGTCGCGATATAAGTTCAACGGTGGATTTTTAAAGTAAACCACAATTTCAGAACTCTTAAATGGCATACGCTTACCACTACGTAAGTAGAAAGGTACGCCTGCCCAACGCCAGTTATCAATATCAACACGCAGTGCTACAAAAGTTTCAGTACTTGATTTAACGTTTGCACCTTCTTCTTCAAGGTAACCAGGTACTGGGCTGCCTTTTAAGAAACCAGCGGTGTATTGACCGCGCACAGTATTCTCAAAAACGTTATATGGTGTGATTGGACGCAATGATTTAAGGACTTTTACCTTTTCATCACGAATGCTGTCAGCATCAAGATTGACTGGAGGATCCATTGCAACAAGGGTTAACACTTGTAATAAATGGTTTTGGATCATGTCACGCATTTGACCTGCAGTATCAAAATAACCCCAACGGCCTTCAATACCCACTTCTTCAGCGACAGTGATTTGTACATGATCAATGGTTCGGTTATCCCACTTCGATGCAAATAAAGAATTTGCAAAACGAAGTGCTATCAGATTTTGTACTGTTTCTTTACCTAAGTAATGGTCAATACGGTAAACCTGATTTTCATTGAAATACTCAGATACTTTATTATTGATAACTTTTGAAGACTCAAGACAAGTACCAATTGGCTTTTCAAGCACGATACGCGTATCAGAGTGAATAAGATTTTGTTCATTAAGACAACGACAGATATCGCCGAAGATAGAAGGAGGTGTTGCAAAATAACTTACCATGACACGCTTAGTAGGCTCTAATAAGTCATGGAATGCTTTATAGCCTTCAGCTTCTGTAAAGTTAGTGCCGATGTAATGGCAACGAGCAATAAATCTTTCTAGGGTTTCTTCACACAATTTGTCTTTAACAAATGTGTTTAACGCTTTATGTACTAAGGCGACAAACTCTTCATGAGTGAAGGCATCTTTAGCGACACCAATCACTTTCGTATCTTTATCTAGCAGGTTTGCTTTATCTAATTGATAAAGTGAAGGCAGTAATTTACGTCTCGCGAGATCGCCCTTCGTACCAAAAAGTACAAAATCGCAAGCCTTAGCCCCTGATGATGAGTTACTCATTGCTTTACATACTCCTTTATATTGTGTGCTCATTGGCTATTATTTTGTGCTGCCGATGATTTAAAACACACTTTTGTTGTAATATAACAACAGAAATAGATTTGTGCATCTATAATTTGAAAATATTCGTTTGTCTTGTATCTAGCCTTTTTAACATAAAACCTGATAGTATTTTGGTGATTAAATTACTCTACTATCTCTTTATAGTTACAGAATAACTCAGTAAACTGACTACATAACGTTTATAGAAGTACGAAAATTACTTCATTTACTATTAAAATGTAATTTATGATATAAAATTACATCATCCATTTTAGCGGACAATTGCTTATGAATACCCTTGAAAAGGTGCAAAAGAGCCTTACACAATTTAGTAAGTCAGAGCGTAAAGTGGCAGAAGTTATCTTATCTTCTCCACAAACAGCTATCCACTCTAGTATAGCTACGCTTGCGAAAATGGCTGACGTCAGTGAGCCAACGGTGAATCGCTTTTGTCGCCGTCTAGACACTAAAGGCTTTCCTGATTTTAAATTACATCTAGCGCAAAGTCTTGCTAACGGCACGCCTTATGTTAGCCGTCATGTCGAAGAAGATGATTCTCCAGAATCATATACAACAAAAATCTTCGAATCTTCAATGGCATCCCTTGATACAGCACGTCAAAGCCTAGATGTAGTAGCAGTTAACAAAGCAGTCGATATCCTGACTCAAGCTAAAACCATCTCGTTTTTCGGCCTAGGTGCTTCATCTTCTGTTGCTCACGATGCGCAAAATAAATTCTTCCGCTTTAATGTTCCAGTTATATGCTTTGATGATGTACTGATGCAACGAATGAGCTGCATTGGCTGTGATGAAGGTGATGTGGTCGTACTAATTTCACATACTGGACGTACCAAATCATTAATTGAAATAGCCCGTATTGCACGTGAGAACGGCGCTGCCGTGATTGGTATTACTGCACGTAATTCCCCTCTTTCACACGAATGTACTCTACCAGTGACGATGGAAGTGCCAGAAGATACAGATATGTATTTGCCTATGGCATCTCGTTTAGCACAGCTCGTCACAATTGATGTTCTGGCAACCGGGTTTACCCTTCGCAGAGGCCCACGTTTTCGGGATAATTTGAAGCGTGTTAAGGAAGTTTTAAAAGAATCACGGGTTAATAAAGATCTTACTATTTAAATATTTCCTTTAAATGACAAGACTGAAAAGCCGAACAGTATTAACTGTTCGGCCTTTTTTTTGTCTAAAGATCGATTATGTCACAAAAATAAAACACAAAAACCGTTCTTTTTGTTTGTAACTTTCCTACATAATGCCAAAATCTCTGTTAATATAGTTTCATTATATGTACCGAATTCTTTTTCTTTAAATTAACGGAGTATCTTATGTTCCGCAGAACTAAAATCGTTACTACACTTGGCCCTGCAACTGATCGTGATGACAATTTACGTAAAATCATCGCAGCGGGTGCGAATGTGGTGCGTCTTAACTTCTCACATGGTTCACCAGAAGATCATCTTAAACGTGCTACTGACGCTCGTAACATCGCTAAAGAGTTAGGTGTTCATGTCGCAGTATTAGGTGACTTACAAGGCCCTAAAATTCGTGTTTCTACTTTCAAAGATAACAAAAAAATTCAACTGAATTTAGGTGATATCTTTGTTTTAGATGCGGCATTAGGCAAAGGCGAAGGTGACGAAAAGCAAGTTGGTATTGATTACAAAGAGTTACCAAACGACGTTGTTATCGGTGACATCTTAATGCTTGATGATGGTCGTGTTCAACTTCGTGTTGATTCAGTAGACGGTCAAAAAGTTTTCACTACTGTTACTGTTGCTGGTCCTCTATCAAACAATAAAGGTATCAATAAGCAAGGTGGCGGTTTAACTGCACCAGCATTAACTGAAAAAGATAAAGCTGACATTTTAACAGCTGCTCAAATTCAAGTTGATTACCTTGCCGTTTCATTTCCACGTACAGGTGCAGATTTAGACTTAGCTCGTAAACTTGCTGAAGAAGCTGGTAGCTATGCATTAATCGTTTCAAAAGTGGAACGTGCTGAAGCTGTTGGTACTGACGAAGCAATGGACGATGTTATTAAAGCATCTGATGCTGTAATGGTTGCTCGTGGTGACTTAGGTGTTGAAATTGGCGATGCTGCATTAGTGGCTGTTCAAAAGAAACTCATTAAGCGCTCACGTCAACTTAATAAAGTTGTTATTACAGCGACGCAAATGATGGAATCAATGATTTCTAGTCCTATGCCAACACGTGCAGAAGTGATGGATGTAGCTAACGCTGTATTAGATGGCACAGATGCGGTAATGCTTTCAGCTGAAACAGCTGCCGGTGACTTCCCAGAAGAAACTGTGTTAGCAATGAGCAACGTTTGTAAAGGTGCAGAGCAACATCCTTCAGTGATGTCTTCTAAACATAGATTGGATCAAAAGTTCAATTCTATTGAAGAAACTATCGCCCTTTCTACTATGTATGCAGCTAACCACCTTGAAGGTGTTAAAGCGATTATCAGTTTGACTGAATCTGGTGAGACAACTAAATTAATGTCTCGTATCAGTTCGTCATTACCTATTTTTGCGCTGTCACGTCATCAAAAGACGTTAGCAAAGCTTGCATTATTCCGTGGTGTAATGCCAGTTCAGTTTGACTCTACAGCAGTCGCTGCCGATGCATTAGCTTCTGAAGCACTAAAAGCTGTCGCTAAAGCTGGTTACCTTAAATCAGGTGACATGGTCTTAATGACTAAAGGTGATGCGATGGAAACAGTTGGCGGCACAAACACTTGTAAAGTGTTAGTCGTAGCTTAGTTGATTTTGTAACTACATTTACATCAAGCTCAATGGTAATTAACTCGCTATTTAGCTTCATAAAAAAACCACCTCAATGAGGTGGTTTTTTATTACGTGTGTTTTAATCTTTCAAATAACATTAATTATAGTGATTCAAAATCATTCACATTAATCGCAGCTAAACGTTTTGTATCAGCATCAACCAATTGGTCGTACTCTTGCTGATCAATTACATGGTTTTCTAACGCCTCACTGAAACTAGCTAGAGCAGGAAGTTTTGGCGTGAGTTCACCTGCCTTCTGTGCTTTTCTCAAGCGAGCATATAAATGCTTACACTCAATCTTTGCAAGAAAAGCTTGTTCAACTTCAGCAATACCACTCTTATCCCCTTCAAAATCAGCACATAAGAAAGTAATACGATCCCTTGCTGGTGATGGTTGTAAGAAGTTGTCTGCTAATGTCGTCGCTTGTTTATCTGATGGCGCATTAAAATGATTGCCTAATGGGAATATAATCACTTTCAATAATATGCCAACAAGCTTACTTGGGAAGTTACGTGTTGCTTCATGAAGCGCTTTAGCCGCAAGATGTAAACGTTCTGTCATTACATAATGCACAATCGGCAAATCGTCTTGTTGACGGCCGTTGTCTTCAAATTGCTTTAAAGTGGCAGATGCTAAATAAAGTTGGCTAAGTACATCACCCATACGCGCAGAAATCATTTCTTTACGCTTTAAGTCACCGCCCATTATTAGCATAGACAAATCCGTCATGATGGCTAAACCCGATGATAATCGGCTCATGTCTTTGTAATACTGCTGCGTGGTACCACTCACTGGCGATGAATTAGTTTTACTGGCTGTTAATGCATTAAAGAACGCCATAGCACCATTACGTGCTGCGTAGCCCATATGACCCATCAACAAAGCATCAAAACGGTTAATGGCTGCTTTTTGATCTTCCATCACTGCCGTTTCCATTTCAGCAAGGACATAAGGATGACAACGTGTTGCTCCTTGACCAAAAATCATCAGAGAACGAGTGAGGATGTTTGCGCCTTCAACCGTTATCGAAATTGGGCTAGACATGTATGCATGACCTAAGTAATTTTTAGCGCCAAGCTGAATACCCTTACCTGATTGAATATCCATTGCATCTTCAACCACATCTCGACCCAGTTCAGTCATATGGTATTTTGCAATAGCCGTTACTACTGACGGTTTAACCTTAAGGTCAATACCTGTTGTCGTTAAACAACGCGCGGCTTCAAGTTGATAAGTATTAGCAATGATACGGGCTAAAGCTTCTTGTACGCCTTCAAACTTACCAATTGGCATGCCAAATTGTTGTCTCACATAACTGTAAGCAGTTGTTGTTTTAGTCGCCATTTGCGCTGATGCCGTGGCAAGTGCAGGTAGAGAAATACCGCGACCAGCTGATAAACACTCAACCAACATTCTCCAACCTTTACCGGCAAATTGAGGGCCACCAATAATCCAATCAAGGGGGATAAATACATCCTTACCTGTGGTGGTGCCATTCATAAATGCCATCATGAGTGGGTTATGGCGACGGCCTATTTCAACCCCTTCATGATCGGTAGGAATTAACGCACAAGTTATACCAATGTTTTGTTCATCACCTAATAAACCTTCAGGATCGCGCATTTGAAACGCTAATCCGAGTACGGTCGCAACAGGTGCTAAAGTGATATAGCGTTTATCCCAAGTTAAACTTAATCCTAGGGTATCTTCACCATTAAACTCACGACGACAAACGATACCAACATCTGGAATAGCACCAGCATCTGAACCTGCTTCAGGGCCAGTTAACGCAAAACACGGCAATTCTTCACCAACCGCTAATGCTGGTAACCAACGCTCTTTTTGCTCTTGAGTACCATAGTGAGTCAATAATTCACCAGGCCCCAGTGAATTAGGAACCATAACTGTCACAGCAGCACTGATACTTCTGGTAGCAATTTTACTTACAATAGTTGAATTCGCATAAGCAGAGAACTCACGACCACCAAACTTTTTAGGGATAATTAAGGCGAAAAAACCTTCTTTTTTAAAGTAATCCCATAATTCAGGAGGTAGATCTTTACGATTATGAACAATGTCATAATCGTCAATCATTGTGAGAGCTGTCATCACTTGATTGTTAATAAAGTCTTGTTCTTCAGCAGAGAGTGTTGGTTTGCCGTAGTTATGTAACGTATTCCAGTTAGGGTTACCACGGAATAACTCACCTTCCCACCACACATCGCCAGCTTCCATAGCTTCTTTTTCAGTACTTGAGAGCGGTGGTAACACTTTTTTGAAAAAACTAAAAACAGGACGAGTAATAAAACGCATCCTTAAATTTCGGACACCAAATAGCACAATCAGTGCTATTAAAACTAGTATGAGGACAGTCATGTTAATCCCTTATTCCTTTGCTAAAATGGGTACTGAAACGCCAGCTGCCATATATGGTATGACTTTACGTATAATTGCTTCGGTATCGTTATGTTCACCATAATCTGCTGCAGCAATTTCATTTAATGCATCTGCAGAAGCCATAGTGAAAACAATTGTGCCTAAGGTAAAGTGTAGACGCCAAAACATTTCTGCAGGCGGAATATGCGGCGCACTTGCTGAAACCGCTTTTACGAACGCTTCTAAATATTGTCCATAATGCGTTGTGATAAACCAACGCAAATGACCTTGACTCTCAATATAACCACGACCTAACAACTGTAGAAAAATCGTTGTTCCACCATGACGTACCTGATTGAGTTCCAGCAAGGGCTTAATTAGCGATGAAAATATTTCATTCAAATTAGCAAGCTCTGGATTTTTAAATAACCTTTGTATTTCAGCTGCTGCACTAGGCATAAACACATCTAAGTAGCGTGCTAACACCGCTCGAATGAGTTCTTTCTTTGAACCAAAATGATAGTTAACGGATGCCAAATTGACTTCAGCTTTACTGGTAATTAACCTTAACGATGTTTCTGAAAAGCCTCTTTCGGCAAATAATTTTTCAGCGGCATCAAGAATTCTTGTTTTTGTATCTGTTCTGCTTGCCATTCCATGACCCATTTCAATTAAAACACTCGTTTAAATTAAACATTGAGCGCACACTTGTCAATCTAATTTACTGTTAACAGACTAAGTTAATAGCAGGTTTATAGGCATCACAGCGGGTTCTGTTAACTTATATGCAATATAAGCCTTATTTATGTAAACTAACGCCGACAATAAAAATAAGGAAAACGATAAGATGAAACACCCTTTTAAACAGCCGTCCAAAATTGCATTGGTTATTTCAATTGCATTAGGGCTTACTGCCTGCCAACAAGCAGAAGAAGAAATCATCACTTCAACAGCGGAAGTTCAAAATACTGTTATTAAAGCAACATCAACAATTGATAGTGAATCAGCAATTAAGTTTATTAATCAAGCAGAAGCTGAGTTGGCTCAATTGTCTATAGAAGGCGCTCGTACTGAATGGGTATATAGTAACTTTATTACTGAAGATACAGCCGCACTCTCAGCTGCTATTGGTGAGAAAATGACTTCTCGCTCAGTTAGCTTTGCTACCGAAGCTGCCAAATATGCCAATGTAGAACTCGATCCTGTCAATGCCCGTAAGTTACATATTCTACGCAGTAGCCTTGTTTTGCCCGCACCTCTCGATCCAGTAAAGAATGCAGAACTTGCACAAATCAGTTCAGAATTAAACGGCTTATATGGCAAAGGGAAATACTGTTTTGATGATGGACGTTGTCTCACGCAGCCTGAACTTTCAGCGTTAATGGCAGAGTCTCAAGATCCCGCTGTATTATTAGAGGCTTGGCAAGGTTGGCGTGAAATAGCTAAGCCGATGCGCCCTTTGTTTGAACGAGAAGTTGAACTTGCTAATGAAGGCGCTAGAGACTTAGGTTTTGCTGATCTATCTGAATTATGGCGTAGTCAATATGATATGAAACCAGACGACTTTTCTGCAGAACTCGATAGATTATGGGGTGACATTAAGCCTTTATATGATTCTCTACATTGTTACGTACGAGGCGAGTTAAACGAGCAATATGGTGATGACATAGCACCTAAGCAAGGTCCAATTCCTGCTCATCTATTGGGTAACATGTGGGCACAGCAATGGGGAACCATATACAATTCAGTGGCACCTGAAGATGCTGATCCAGGTTATGATGTAACAGCCCTACTTGCTGCAAATAATTATGACGAAATTAAAATGGTTGAACAAGCTGAAGGCTTTTTCTCATCTCTTGGTTTCGATGAATTACCAGATACTTTTTGGACACGTTCCCTTTTTGTTCAACCCAAAGATCGTGATGTCGTTTGTCATGCATCGGCTTGGGATTTAGACAACGAAGATGATATTCGTATTAAGATGTGTATTCAAAAAACTGCTGAAGACTTTACTGTTATTCATCATGAGCTTGGCCACAATTATTATCAACGAGCCTATAAAAACCAGCCTCATTTATTTAAAGGCTCTGCCAATGATGGTTTCCATGAAGCTATTGGCGATACCATCGCATTATCAATCACCCCAAGCTACTTAAAACAAATAGGCTTACTTGACGAGGTACCTGATGCTTCTAAAGACATCGGTCTATTATTAAAACAAGCACTCGATAAAATTGCTTTTATGCCATTTGGCTTAATGATTGATCAGTGGCGCTGGAAAGTCTTCAATGGCGAAATATCACCTGAACAATACAACCAAGCTTGGTGGGATTTACGTGAAAAATATCAAGGTGTGGCTGCACCGATAGCACGTACAGAAGCTGATTTCGATCCCGGAGCTAAATACCACGTACCAGGTAACGTGCCTTATACACGCTATTTCTTAGCTCATGTACTTCAATTCCAATTTCACAAATCGTTATGTGACATTGCTGGTAATGAAGGCCCTGTCCACCGATGCAGTATTTACGGCAACAAAGAAGCTGGCGAGAAGTTAAATCAAATGCTAGAAGCTGGACTCAGTCAGCCTTGGCCTGAAGCACTGAATATTGTTACTGGTACTAAGTCAATGGATGCTAAAGCGGTACTGGATTATTTTGCACCATTGCAGGTTTGGCTTGATGAGCAGAATAAAACCGAAAATCGTCAATGCGGTTGGTAATCGAGTCAATATAGATACACCTATTGGTTTTGGTAAATAATCAAAACATTAAAGAGCACCTAATTAAGGTGCTCTTTTTGTAGCTACAGTAATATTTAGCCTTAAATCAATTCTAGGCACATTAACCTGATGACTGCTAATGTCAGTCTTTGCATATCCTAATCAATTAATATAAATCGAATACAAATACCAACAACATAACCTTTTGCTTCTTCAATCACACAAAATCTTATTTATCCCTTTACTGAACACAACGCCACAATTTAACCAGATCAAAACAAATGAGAAACAGGTGAGCAACCAAAAGCCGCACACCTTTTAACGACATTAATATGACACCTGTTGTTATTTTGACTTATACGATCTGGATCACATAAATAGCCGTTTATGAGACAAGTCTTTGTGGTAATTTACGTTCGAACACAAAGTGAATGGAGTTACTTGTGCAGCGAATGCGTAGGTGATCCTATTACATCAACAATCCACATTCGGATTTCTGTTGATTTCAATACCGTTAAACACCCGCCTTCGTTTAAAAATATAATTAATCATTCAATTATTAATTAGCCCTTCTTCATTCTAAGTATTGTTTTCTTGAATTATTCAGGAGCAAGGAGTTTTGTGTGAAAAAAAGTAACTATGTAAAACTAAGAAATGGTCGAGCTAAACGGATCCGTAAAGGTTCGACATTAAATTATGCTAACCACAAAACTAGCATTCACTTTCTCTTCATCACTATGGCAGTGTTGTATTTCGTCATGTAAGTGCAAAGCCGGTTCAATGATGCCTTTTGTGAATAATTCAGCAACAACCCACAACATGTAAGATACTGTTAATTAACTTATTAGTTTCGACTTTAAACATTTTATAACCATCAGCTTTGCTTTATACAATATCTTTTATGAAATGTCTCACTAGTTCACATTTATGGATAAAACATAGTTATTTTTTTAGATGAAAATGACAAAGTTATTAATGGAATCAATTTCAGTAGCACTCAAACCTCAGTACTACTAACTAATATTTGAACGTGAGTGATTATTAATTAATGACTGTTATTAGTGATTGTCACCAATGGTTGTTGATTACAACTTTTTGCTTAAAAAGATTTAATCATTAGCTGTGATTGAATGCTTCTATTGAGAAGAATATTGACTCCGTTCGGTGTATCTAAGCCGCAATATCCTTTGTTTTACTTAATACAATTTAATGATCTCCAGGAGTTATGGTCGAGTCTACAAGACATCAAACCTAATCCCGCAGCCTTCTAAAACATTAAATCGGTTTCAAACAATGAAACCTAGGCACAACATGAACAAGAAAAGTTATCAAAAACACAGAAATGAACGTTCACAACGTTTAAATAACGAAAGCAGTGATAAAGCAAACAACACAACCACAATCATTATATTTGTGATTCTTATCGGTGTACTTGGCTATTTACTGATATAACTGCAGCAAAGATAAACAACACGTAAAGCCCTTTCCCACGGGCTTTATTAATCACATATTCCTAACGACATATGCATTATCTAAAGCCGCTGCCTTTGCGATTGGTTTCACTTGCTACTACGCGTTGCTGTTCAGATTTGACTAACATCACAAACAAAGCTCCTGTTCCACCTTGTTCGCGGGTTGCACTGTGAAAAGCTTGTACCTCTTCTAACTGAACTAACCAATGATTAACAGCCGACTTCATCAATCCAGCAAAAGGTTTGCTTTTAAACCCTTTGCCGTGAATAACTAATATATTTCTCTCACCTCGCCCATAGGCTTGTAAAACAGCATCGATTAACAATTCACGTGCTTGAACCAAACGATAAGCATGCAGATCTATTACAGATTTAGTTTTATATTTACCTAAACGTAAATGACGAAACACTTCTTCTTGGACACCATTGATTTTATAGCTAATGATCTCCTCTGGTTCAACCGGTAGTATCAAAGCAGGATCAACAGTAAGTTTATCCAAATACTCGTTTTGTGCTGCCGCAGCTCGTCTTGCTAACTGTGAGTCAGTCGGTAAATGAGTGGATTGAATAAAATGACTATCATTGACCTTAAGTGGCTTAACACCTGCCATTTCTTCCCAAAATAAATCACTGTCTTCTTGCTGCATCATCAACTCCTACACAATTTGTAAAGATTCCACGCTTTTGCTGCGGATTATAATAATTTATAGTGTCATCCATATCTTGAACTGCATACGCATTCATTTAAAACTCATTTTAAGAGCATTATATTTACATGAGCCATATAAAACTTTTGTTTATTTTCGTTTTATCTTTTTTCAGTCACTTTTCAACTGCTGAAACAATGACAGACAACGACTTAATTAATGCTAACTATAAAGTCTTTTCTTCAGGATTTGAAAAATTAGATCTCAACATCATTGATCAAATTTATGCTGACGATGCCGTTTACATTTCAGAAACCTTCGATAAAGAAATTGTGACAGGTAAAGAAAATATCTTATCCTTGTATAAAGTCTTTTTTAAGAAAATTGCCAAAAAATCAGCCCATATCGATGTCGATTTTAGAGTCATCAACCGAGAATTGACCGATGAAAATGCAACCGATGTAGGTTATTACTTAGTGCGTTTCCATCCCCGTAAAGAAACTGGCGAACCAACGAGTGTATTCTCAGGAAAGTTTGTTCTCGTGTCTCGTAAAGTTGGTGAGCAACAATGGCAGTTTATCGTTGATTCAAATACTAAAGTTAAACCTGATTTCTACTTCTCTGCAAAACCAAGTTCAAACTTATACTACGGGCGTCAATTTAACCCACTAATAGAATCACATGAAGAAACCACGGCTTTACATGAAAATCATCAAGAGTCTGACGAACACGACCATTAATTTGTTCATGTTCAGTCAATAAAATCGCAATTAGAAATGCCATAACGACGGTGAATCGATAAAGATATTCTGTTACGCTTTAAAAATCTGTACCATTGTCATTTCAATACTAATCAATAAAATGCCAGCAGATCATTAGCCATTAACATGACAATAAACATTCAATCTCTTTGCCCTTGCGGCAGAACACTCACTTACGCCCAGTGTTGCCAGCCATTTCACTTAAAAGTTAACACTGCAAATGATGTAGAAACACTCATGCGCTCTCGTTATTGCGCTTTTGTTCTACAGCATCATCAATACTTAATCGACACCCACCACCCTGACTACTTAAATGGCTTAACCGTTGAACTTCTAGCGCAAGGCGCAAATGACACTGAATGGTTAGGATTAGACGTAGAAGAATCGCAAAATGATTTGGTCGAAGGCACAGTCACTTTTAAAGCATGGTATATAAACAATAATGACATCGATGCTATTTACGAGTGTTCACAATTTCAGAAGTTGAATGGCATGTGGTATTACACAGAAGGAGAACAAAGAGCGGCTGAGTTACCCAAACGAAATGATAAGTGCGTTTGCTACAGTGGACAAAAGTTTAAAGCTTGTTGCATGCGAAAAATTGTCTAACGTTAAAGCTTTAAAGTGAAATCAATGCTTAATGTACCGCTGTATTTTGCTCAAAAATGAACTTTGAAAATTCGTTTTCTCTTATAGCGGGACTGTATAAATACCCTTGTGCATGATGGCAACTACTATCTTCGAGGAATATTTCCTGCTCTTTAGTTTCAACCCCTTCCGCTGTCAATGATATGTTCAAGGCTTTGGCCATTGCGATAATTGCGCTAACTATCTCTCGGCTTTCATGGCTAGTGGTTAAATCTGATATAAATGAACGATCTATTTTTAACTTAGTAATAGGAAATTGCTTTAGATAACGCATAGAGCTATAGCCCGTACCAAAGTCGTCAATGGCTAAGCCTACACCCAAGTCAGCTAATTCTTGACACAAACGAGTGGCATGTCGAATATCACCCATTAATTCAGTTTCTGTTATTTCTAGAATCAAACTCTGTGGTTTTATTCTATAACGAGTGACTAAATTCCAAACTTGCTCGAATAAATTGCCACTGAAGAACTGTCTTGCTGCAACGTTAACATGCATCACTATGTCGACATCTTTACGCTGCCATAAATTAAGCTGTTTACAAGCCGCTTCGAGTACCCAGTCACCGATAGCATTAATCATTCCTGATTGTTCTGCTATTTCAATGAACGCACCAGGATAAAGTATGCCCTTTTTAGGGTGATGCCAGCGTATTAACGCCTCAGCACCAATATACTTGTGGTTTTTTAAATCCATTAACGGCTGATAATAGAGTTCAAATTGCCTACCACGGATAGCAGACATTAAATCTCTTTCTATATCAGCATTATTTTTAAACGTGGCTAATAAATCAT
Organism: Shewanella sp. 10N.286.52.E4; assembly: GCF_041468785.1. Taxonomy (NCBI): domain Bacteria; kingdom Pseudomonadati; phylum Pseudomonadota; class Gammaproteobacteria; order Alteromonadales; family Shewanellaceae; genus Shewanella; species Shewanella sp. 10N.286.52.E4. Next base: position 66,110 of record NZ_JBFRJJ010000005.1, on the reverse strand, counting down.
CATTGAATATCTGAAAATTCAACATGGCTTTCTTCTTGGCATATTGCAGTGCAATATCAGCACAAGATAAAGGTGAGAATTGTGATGCAACAGCAGCGACATCCACAACCGCGATGGCTGCTTTAGGATCAACTTTTTCGCGACCGATAACAGAAGGAACAGCTAGCTTTTGATAAAGCTTAAAAACAACTTCTTCAAGAATTTCTGTTGATTCAAGATCAGGTAACAAAACGGCAAACTCATCACTGCCTACACGTGCAACATCAATGGCATTATTACTTAGTGCGAAGTGTTTTAATCTACGTGCAACTTCAGTTAACAGTGCATCACCTTGCTCATGACCACTGGTGTCATTAAAACGTTTGAAGCCCATCAAATCGATTAGAAACAGTATACCGTTTGAAGCTCGGTCAAGTTGCTGGGTGAAATGCAGCCGATTATGCAAGCCTGTTAAAGTACAATTCCAAGCAAGGTTTTCTAATTCGTCTTTATGTCGACGCTGCTCAGAAACATTAATACAAGAAACCAAGGCATAATAATTACCTTGCTCTGTTACAAAGCGGTTGGCTTGATACTGTACCCAGTATTTAGTGTTATCGACTCTCTCCAGCTCTGCTTCACCTTGAATCGTTTCACCAGCAATTAATTTTTCAGTGAGTTCATTGGCAAGTTCACGTTTACCACGGAAAAAATCTAAAGTAATTAACTCGTTATCTTGAACAATTTCGCGAGCAAGCCCTGTCATCTTTTCATGAGCAGGATTGACGTACTCAATGATCTGAGTTTTCAGATTGATTAACATCAGTACATGCTTAGCTTGTTCTGTCGCACTATGAAACAAAGTTAGTCGTTCATTATTGTCATAGGCATAACGCGTTGCGAGGGTCAGTGCTAATTGATCTGCAAATTGACATGCAAATTCTATGTTTGGTATGGATAATTCAACTTGGTGATCAAACTCAATACAAAGTAGACCTTCGATATGGCCATTTATTCGGATGGCCACATCAAGATTAGATTCAATTCCAGTTTGTTTATAATAGTCAGAAAAACAGCTTAAACGCTTATCAGTTGCTGAAATGCTACTAGCAATGTGTCTATAACGGCGGATTTCTTCAAAATATGATTCAGAGGCAAAATTATCATGACGTAATTGCTTAATCGCATCACTAATAGCGACTACTGGGGAAAGGCAGGCAACAACTTTTTGCTCAAGTGCTTTATTTCGTAGAGAAATAACAGACACACAAGTGGCATTAAAATGCTTCAACAGCAATTTACAGACTAATTCAGAGGTTCCGGTGAAGTCCCCCTTTTCTTTAGCCACAGAGTTTACAATTAACTCTAATAAGTGTTGCTCAGTTTGCTTCATTATTATTCCCAAAAAGACAGCATAGCAATCGGGTTGACCTCATTCTTAGGAGGTCTTTATCCATTTAAAATCAGGGTAATTATCATACCCATAAGTGTTATACAGAAAAAAACCTGTATATAGGAATAAACAAAAGGTCTATCCCAAAAGTATTAGTGTTACGAAGGTTACACTTACGACATAAAATTGCAAGATGTAACCCTTAAATTTAGATTGTAACCAAGAGTTTTCGCTTTTACAGACTGTTTTCTAACTGAAAAATCATTTTTTCAGCTGTAAATTCAAACTCAATAAACACCGTTATGTGATTGTCGGTTTCATCAAAACGAGTGTTAACAGAGTCAAATCGTGTTTCTGCTTTTTCAATAATCGCCTGAGCATCCGCTAAGGCTGTTTCGCCTTCAACTTGCAAAATCAACTGCGTATCTTGTTCATCGATCACAGTACCGATATCAACAAATGAACCACAATCATTACAGCTATCACTAACTTGAACGTCTTGCTTAGTAATCGTTTTAATCATATTAATCGCCTTTCACTGCTATAAAGCGTCAGCATAACGTAAAAACTGTCATTTATTATCTAGCTAGTTCACACAATTAGCAGAACATAATATTCAACAAATGTGACAACAACAATCATTACAGTTTAAAAATCAAGCAACTGCATAAAGCTGGTTTGCTAAAGTCTCACTTATTTTACGCTGAGTGGCTAATTGATCTAAGAAATGAATTTGATTTATTTCTGTAATTTCTGGAACTGATTGTTGGTGTTTTAATTTAGTAAGCTCATCGCAATTAGCCAAAACGATTTGCATTTCATCCTCATATTGCCCGCGAGTCACTAATGCTTCGGGTTTTAAAGCTTGTTGTAAATGAAATTGCGATACCCCGCCGCGTTGAAAATCAGTGGCGTGATCTATAGCTTGCTGTTGTGATAAATCACATACGAGTTGTTGAGCTTGAGGTAACTGAAAAGTTTTGTATAGTTTTTCATCGACATTGAGTTCTTTATCAAGTTGAAATTGTGACATGTCACGAGCATCAACAGACAACATAGATAAAAGAAGGCCAAATTCACCACGACGATCATGTTCAATCGCATCATTTAAACGATTGCCCAGTTGTAGTTCATTGACTAAAGGAAACTCAATTTGCATATAAAAACATCATTAATTACTGCGATTGTTATTTTATCGACCACTTGAACAAATACTTGAGAGTTATTTTCGATTTTGGCTTTACTTATATTTAATTCGTGACTATTATTCTCGCCGCAATTGAGGAGGGGTTCCCGAGTGGCCAAAGGGATCAGACTGTAAATCTGACGGCTCAGCCTTCGAAGGTTCGAATCCTTCTCCCTCCACCATTTGCACCAATGATAAATATACCGTTTCGTGGAGGGGTTCCCGAGTGGCCAAAGGGATCAGACTGTAAATCTGACGGCTCAGCCTTCGAAGGTTCGAATCCTTCTCCCTCCACCATTTATCGGTATGGTTATTATTAAAAATAAATTGTTGTGGCCAACAATTTTGCATAAAAAGTAAGACAAGTAAGAAAATGTGGAGGGGTTCCCGAGTGGCCAAAGGGATCAGACTGTAAATCTGACGGCTCAGCCTTCGAAGGTTCGAATCCTTCTCCCTCCACCACTTCTTATGCTTTAAAATGAAATCTCATTTTATTCTTTATTTCTTGATTAAGTTTGTCTCGTTTTTAAACTGATATTTTTTGATCTTGCTCACATTAATCAGAACGCCTTCTATTACCTAACTGTAAATTAATGATTTTTACCTTTCATCGGCTAAAACATCCTTTAAGCAAAATATAAATAAGACTATGATATTGATCTCTTTTCTTTTAAAGGTTCCATTATGTCTAAACAATGGGTTAAACAGGCAATCGCCAAAATCGAAGCGGACTTTCAGAGAAGCGCTGACACGCACTTAATCAAATTAGACCTTCCGCAACTTGATGGCATCGATATTTACCTTAAAGATGAAAGCACTCACCCAACTGGCAGTCTCAAACACCGATTAGCTCGTTCATTGTTCTTATATGCCATATCCAACGGTTGGGTAAACGAACACACCAGTATCATTGAGTCATCATCAGGCAGCACTGCCGTATCAGAAGCATATTTTTCACGTTTATTAGGTCTACCTTTTATTGCCGTCATGCCTTCATCGACCGCAAAAACCAAAATTGAGCAAATCGAATTTTATGGCGGCCAATGCCACTTTGTTGATCATAGCAGTAAAATATATGCAGAATCGCAACGTTTAGCAGAGGAATTAAATGGTCACTATATGGATCAATTTACTTATGCTGAACGTGCGACCGATTGGCGTGGTAATAACAACATCGCTGATTCTATATTTAATCAAATGCAAAAAGAGCCCTATCCAATACCTGAATGGATTGTGATGAGTCCAGGCACTGGTGGCACATCCGCTACCATAGGCCGTTATTTGAACTATCAGCAATTATCGACCAAGTTATGTGTTGTTGACCCAGAAAACTCGGTCTTTTACGACTACTATCATCAAGGCGATCAATTAATCACCTGTGAAAATGGCAGTAAAATTGAGGGTATTGGTCGACCAAGAGTTGAGCCTTCATTTATTGCAGGTGTTGTAGATGACATGAAAAAAATCCCAGACGCTGCTTCTCTTGCAACCATGAATTGGCTTGCCAAGTTGATTGGAAGAAAAGTCGGTCCCTCTACAGGAACTAATTTATACGGTGTGCTGGAACTTGCCTGCGCAATGAAACAAGCAGGCCAAACGGGTTCGCTAGTGACGCTTTTATGTGATTCAGGTGAACGTTATCTTGATACTTATTACAATGCACAATGGATTGATAACAATATCGGCTCAACAGCGCAGTATGATGCATTGTTAGAAAAGTTTAATACGTCTGGTTCACTTAAATAGTCTCGCTTACTCAAATAGCGTATTTAATGACTGATTAGTTTGCATAAAAAAACCGCTTAATAGCGGTTTTTTTATAATCAGAATGCTGAGTAACTTAACGTGAAGTTCTCTTGTACAACTTATTAATCAATATCTAAATACTTATGTGTTTGGATTGATAATCGCCAGTTACGTGCAATACAGGTTTTCATCGCAAGTTCAGTCGCTCTTGGCTTTTGACTGATTGGTTGTAAACAAATGGTTTTACCTGTGGTATCTATTGGGTTTAACAATTCATCCAATTCATCGATATGTTTTTGAGTTGCTATAGGATGTTTTATTTCATTTGCACGCATTAATGCTTGATCAAGTACGGCATACCCACCCTTCATGTTCACTTTTGGCGATACGGTAACCCAAACGTCTTTATGACAAACCACATCAAATGTGCCACTGGTTTCAATTTGTATATCGTAACCTGCGTCAATCAATTCATTGGTTAATGCTGATAAATCATATAAACATGGTTCACCGCCCGTTAGAACAATATGCTTTGCGGTAAAACCTTTCGCTTTAAAGGCATTAATAAGGCTTGATGCATTATGTTCTGACCAGCGGCCGATAGTGCCATCAACTTGAATCACTTGTTCTTGTGAGACGTTGTTTTCAGCGAGCACTTCCCAGGTTTGCTTGGTATCACACCAAGAACACCCTACAGGACAGCCTTGTAGACGAACAAAAATCGCTGGTACGCCAGTAAACGTTCCCTCGCCTTGGATTGTTTCAAACACTTCGTTTACTGGATAATTCATGTAAATGCCTTACTTTTAAAAAGTGCAGATAATCATCTGCTATATAGAGAGTATGTTTTGTTTCGAGGGCGCATTTATAGATGATTTTCAATGTAGCTGCAAGTTTTTGCTATCGCTTGCTGCAATAAGATAAAATAGCGGGATAATGTATTTTTCAAACTCATAGCGAGTCATTCTTAAACAACTGAGGTTCAGTTTGTTTAATAACAAGCCGATATGAGTTTTACAGTGAGATTTTATGTCAAAAGCAATCGTTGTTTTTAGTGGTGGTCAAGATTCCACAACGTGCCTAATACAGGCAATGACAGAATATGATGAAGTTCATGCAATAACCTTTGACTATGGTCAACGTCATCGTCAAGAGATTGAAATAGCTCAATCATTAGCTAAACAGCTTAATATCGCCAGTCACAAGGTCATGGATGTCAGCTTATTGAACGAGCTCGCTATTTCAGCGTTAACTCGAGATTCAATTCCTGTCTCACATGAATTGATGGAAAACGGTCTACCAAGTACGTTTGTCCCAGGTAGAAATATTTTGTTCTTAACTCTTGCTGGTATTTATGCGTATCAGCTAGGTTGCGACGCCATTATCACCGGCGTTTGTGAAACCGATTTCTCGGGTTACCCAGATTGTCGCGATGAATTTATTAAGTCCATGCAACAATCACTGGCATTAGGTATGGATAAGCCACTTAAAATTGTGACGCCATTAATGTGGCTAAACAAAGCTGAGACTTGGGCACTGGCAGATAAGTACCACTCGTTATCATTAGTAACTGAAGAAACGCTCACTTGTTACAACGGCATTAAAGGCAGTGGCTGCGGAGACTGCCCTGCGTGTTTGTTACGTCAACGTGGGTTGGATGATTATCTTAGTAATAAATCAACTGTGATGGCGTCTTTAGAGTCTAAGCAATAACGTTATTCGAATTATTTAATTCTAATCAGAATCGTTACCAATGATTAAAGTTTATTCTTAGCTACAATTAACACTATGACTCGATTTAAATGGATTTTACTATGCCAAGAAGCCGCAACAGCAGTGCAGGAACCTACTATTTCGCACTAGTAATCAGTGTCATTTGCACTGTGTTATTTGTCTCAACGATGACACCAATGGCAAACATAAACATTGATGCTTTACTCAGTTATCGTTACGACAATATCGCTGCAGGTGAACTATGGCGGATTGCGACTGGCAACTTACTCCATACTAACCTATGGCATTTGCTAATGAACTTAGCTGGTTTTTGGGTCATTTTGTTTTTACATGAGATGCACTACAAAGGTCATGCTAGCAAGTTTATGGGATTGTTTTTCAGTTTATGTATTCTTGAAGGCCTAGGTTTGTACTTCTTTTATCCAGAACTTAAAGGATACGTCGGTTTAAGTGGTCTACTGCACGGCTTATTTACCTTTGGCGCGTTATTAGACATCCGAAAAGGGTATATTTCAGGCTACTTATTACTCGTCGGAGTCTGTCTTAAAGTGGCTTATGAAATGTACTTTGGCGCGAGTGAAAGTGTTAGCTCACTGATTAATGCAAGAGTCGCCACTGAGTCACACTTCATTGGTGTACTTAGCGGATTACTTTGTGGTCTTGTTTGGTTGCCTCTTATCAGATTTTTCAAACATCAGAAATTGGTTTCAGGTTAGAGCGAATAAATTAAATGGGTGCAATTGCACCCATTTTTGTTTGATACTTTAACCACAAATTAAGTAGATGCAAAAGATCATCGTTTGAGTGATGTTTGATATACATTAGGCCGCCACACTTGCATTAGAATTTCTGGATTATCTATAGGTAAATAACCAAATTGGGCATAAAGGCCATGTGCATCTCGTGTGGCTAACATCATTCTACGAAAACCTTTAATCTGTTCATGATTCATAATGGTATCGATAAGCCATTTACTTAATCCCTTGCCCCTGTGTTCATCAACAACAAACACATCTGCTAAATAACCAAAAGTTGCATGGTCCGTAATTAATCTTGCAAAACCGACTTGTTGATTTGATTCAGTTAACACACTAAAACAACTTGAATGCTCTATCGCTTTTTGCAACACGGCCATCGGTATATCTTTAGCCCAATAAGAGTGAGTGATAAATTCGTGAACGATATTGATATCAATATCATTTTTATCTGTGCTAATTTTAAACCCTTTCACTTGGAGGTCTTTTCTATCACTGCCGCTTTTATCCATGCCATCACGCCTTACACAATTAGTCATTAGGTTTTATTTACAGAATGTTCAATCAGGCTCTTTGTATAAGCAAGTAAGGCTTTATCATCCATCCTTGACGACTTTGCTAAGCCATTTAATACACCTTGTTGATCAGCCTCTGAGCGATGCTGGCCTAGTTTCAGTTTTCCCTCAGCATGGGTAATTTCAATTTTAAAACCCACGATGGCTTTAGCGAGTTTTTGCTTATATTCCTCAGGAATAAAACCGCCACTTTCAGCTAATGACGGTTCATAATATTGAATCGTGTCTGAAAGTATTTGTAAGGTCTCTTCGCTGCTTGTTAGGCTTATATGCCCCTTTACATGTACGGCAGCATAATTCCAGGTCGGCACCGCTGGATAACTGTCATACCATGTGGGAGAAATATAGCCATGAGGACCAGAAAACACCGCTAAAATAGCTTTGGTATCAAACGCTTTCCAATGACTATTCGCTTTAGCAAGATGACCATATAAAGTGCCTAGTTCTCCTTCATCACGTTTTAATAATAAAGGGAGATGTGAAGCAGTTAAGTCTTGAGTGGTTAAAATGGCAAAGCTAAATTCATCTATAAAGTCATGGATCTGTTCAAGTGATTCCATTTGTAAGTTCTTAGGTATATACATATTGCTCCCTGCTATAAAAAAAGCTTATATAAAAGCTTATATAAACTCCCTATGCTACTTGTTTAGGTTAACTCTTTATCTTAATACTTATCCTTTGGATAAATAATCTTACCTAACTAAGTTCAAGTTATTTAGTCTCTAAGTAATAAGCTAAACGCTGTTGTAATGGCAAAATGGCATCTTTGTCATTCATATATTCTTCAATCGACATTAATTGCCAATATTGACCTTCATCTCCAAAGTGAATCGACTCAATCTCTAGCTGTGTCGCCTGTGCAACAAAGAAGAATGAAATACCATCAGATGTTTGATTAATGGCTTGTTGTTTGTATATCAACCTCTCAGTAGGTAATGCAATAGAAAATTCTTCATGCAATTCACGTAACACACATTGTTCAGGCGTTTCATTTCCTTCTCTACCGCCGCCAGGGAAATCCCATAAGTTAGGAAAAGGGATGCTGTCTATATTATCTCTTCGATATACGAGTAGTTGAGCATCAAATATCAATGCTAATTTACACCCTGTAAAAGCGTGATTAGCTGAATCTATCTTGTTCATTTAATACTCCATTTGAGACGTTATAATCTTTGCCGATATAAAAAAACCAGTGCAAGCACTGGTTTTAGTCTCTGTTTTTACATTCGTTGCTAATACATTATGCAATGATGATAAAACCTATAAAGGTAATTGCTGCTGCAATCAGTGTATAAGGTAGCTGAGTAACAGCATGACTCACCAAGTTACACCCTGCACCTTGCGCCGCAAGTACAGTCGAATCACTATAAAAACAAGCCTGGCTACCAAAAGATGAAGCTGATAATAGTGCGCCAATCACCAAAGGAATATCAGCATTAACAGCTTGTGCTAATGGCATAACAATCGGTATAGATACCGCAAATATTCCCCAACTAGAACCTGTAGCAAACGCGAGTATTGCCATTGCAATAAATACCACAGCCGGTAACAGCTGCGCTGTCATATATGGGCTTAAGCTTTCAATGACAAATTGCGGTAGCAATAATTGATCGCATACATCTTTGAAAATAAAAGCTGCGATAACGGTGCCGATTGCAGGCAGCATACTTTTAAAGCCATCAATCATTTGCTCCATCATCTCTGCAAATGGCATCAGCTTTTGTACTGCGTAATAAGGTATAGTTATCAACATTGTTGCTAATAAACCTAACCAGACATCAATGTCAAAATACACAGTGAAGCCTACCAACATGATTATCGGCACTAGAAAATTATGTAGTTTCCCTTGGTGATCAGCAGTTTTAAATTCATCTTCCATCGCTTTAACAGCGTAATCATTACTGGTTTGGATATCCGCAGATTCATCGACAGGGATCCCAATACCTTGGCGTGCTTTTAACTCAGCTTTTTTCATCGGCCCAATTAAAGGAATAATACCTAAAATAACCAGCGGCACCATGATGACAGCAACCCAGGCATACAACATATAAGGTATCGCTGACATATATACACTGATTGCTTGCCCCGTTTCTGCAATGCCATTGTCTACCAACAAGCCGCCAAAAAATACCGCCCAAGTTGACAATGGCACTAATACACAGATCGGCGCAGCAGTTGAATCAACAACATACGCTAGCATTTCACGAGAAATTCGAAACTTGTCAGTCACTCGCTTCATGGTTTCACCCACTGTAAGCGCATTCAAATAATCATCAATGAATATGGCAACACCCAATACAAACGTCATCATCAAAGACGATTTAGGGCCTTTGGCGACTTTCAGTGCATTTTTACCAAAGGCAAATGCACCGCCTGTTCTAACCAATAAAGCAATCAAAGCACCAAAAGTACCACACACTAAAATAAGCCAGCCGATGGTTTCATCTGCCATGACTTTAAGTGATATTTCTGAAAAGTTATTTAATGCTTCTGTTGGCTCAAGCATCAATAAACCCACAACAGCACCTATCACCAAAGCGAGAATAGGCCTTCTTAATAAAATTGCTAATATCAAAACAACCACAGGCGGGATCAAGCTGATCGCAGATGGCTCTGTCATGACGTCTTTCCTTGTTTAAATTTGATTTTGAAAAATGGAGATGCAAAATAATGTCGTTATGTCTTGGAGTCAACAAAAATAAAACATAAACAGCAAATAAAATAAGAATTTTTGACAAAGAAATCAACTATGAATAATTCATCATGACTGAATGAGCAGTCACCATATCGCAGGTAACTGAATAAACAGTCAAGGTTATAGGTTTATTCTAATTAAAAAGTGGAATTTAACGAGCAATAAACGTCACATCAAAGCGCCCTAAACCGCCGTATTCGAGTTTAAGAGGTACATCTAGTGCCATTTTAACCACACCATAATACGAACCAGTAATGATTGCTTGGCCAGCTTGCAAACTAATCCCTCTTTCACTTAAATGATTTACTAACCAATACAAAGGGTTTTGTGGCAAATCACATGGGTGCTCTCCCACTACATTTTGTTGTTGTTCACCTTGTTGAAGTGACAAAGCAATATTAGACGCACTATAAGCTAAAGATTTTTCAATTTCAGGCCCCAAATATAGCCCCTGATTGCTTAAGCCATCTGCCAAGCGTTCAAAGTGATTAGCTGGATAGTCCTTTGTAAACCTTGGTTGTATAAGCTCTAAAGCCATTCTAGTTTCACCAACAGCCTTATCGATTTCCGCTTCTGAGTATACTTTACCGCTGGGTAAATCTTCAGTTAAAACAAAAGCAATTTCAGGCTCAATAAGAGCCTGATTGTTCACTGGTGCTATTGGGCATATTGTTTGTTCAACAACACTTTCACCAAGTAACGGCGCCACAATAAGACTGCCATCGTCACGTGGGGTTAAGCACTTCCAGCCAACCACAGGATGTTGATGCATTTCAGCCATAATCTGCTGCACTGTTAGCGCTTCAGATAACGAATCAGGTGCAGTAGTCCGTGACGTTTCAGCAACAGGCTTAGCAGCACCTCGTTGCATTAATAAATGTTTGGCATACCCAACTAGTTTGTCTGAAACCGTTAGTTTGTTTGTAAGATTGTTTGAGTCAGAATGAGCCACACTGGATCCTTGTGTAATAGTTAACTTGAATCATCTTTTGATTTTAAATAGTGCGTTGACTATTTAACTATGAAATAGCGATTAATAGTTGGAATCTGTTCTATAAAGTTAAACATATGATGTTTAACTGTGCAATGTGAATTTTTTCAAGGACAGTTATTAAAATCGCAAATCAGCTGACTTAATTTAGATACTCAGAATGTTACTGAAACAGAAACACAAATAGCATGGATATAGAGGCTAAACATAAGGAATAGACTTAGCGGAGCGAAATAACCTAGTCAAATAGCTGTATCAAAGATCATTATTCATCATAAATAACATCAAAATAAAAAACGGCTCAATCAATGATTGAACCGTTTCTTTGAATACTCAAGCTTTAAAGACTCATTTTACAACACTGCTGTTTATGCCATTAATGCAACCAAACGAGCTTTAGCATCGCTTAATAAGGTTTCTGTTAATGATTGTGCTAATGCACCATCTTTAGCTTTAATTGCATCAAATACTTCTTGGTGAAATGGAATCGATGTTTTGTTTTCAGCATCATTTTGGTTAGTAACCCGAATACTGACTAACAAGGCTGAAAAAATCACGCACTCCATCGAAATGAATAACTCATTATGAGACGCTTTTAAAATAGCACTGTGAAAGTGCGCATCTGCAATCACAAAACGATCCACATCGCTTGTAGACGCTTCCATTTCAGCGAGTGCTTCAGTAATTGCTTGAATATCTTCATCCGTGGCATTTAATGCTGCGAGACTGGCAGCTTTAGGCTCAAATGCGAGTCTAAACTCCATCAATTGAGTTAAAAAGTCAGGATTAAGTGGTGCAGAAAGGTGCCAAGCTAAAACATCATCGTCAAGTAAAGCCCAGTTATTTCTAGGTTTAACACGAGTACCTATTCCTCGGCGTACATCTAATAAGCCTTTACCAACGAGAATTTTTACCGCATCACGAACGACAACTCGACTGACTTGATAGCGTTCAGCCAGTTTATTTTCATCATCAATAAGCGTACCAGGCACAAACGTGCCAGCAACAATCCTACGACCTAACTCTTTTGCTACTTGAACAGGCAAACTCGGTGACATCGAGTTCGTTCTTCTTAAATCGTAGTATGTTAATTCACTCATTAAATATTTTTCCAAAAAGATAACTACATACTATTTATCTGATTTTTGGACAATAGACAACCGTGAATTGTTAATTATTGTTACTTTGAGTTAAAGAAAGGCGAATACTGGCATCATTTAACAGTTTCTCGGTTAATTTTTCAGCTTTATCACCATCTTTAGCTGCAATCGCTTCAAAGACTTCACGATGAAAAGGAACAGAAGCGCCATTATCACGAGGGTCTTTATTGGTGACTTTAATACTGACCAATAAAGCTGAATATATCACTCCTTCCATAGAAGCGAGAAAACTATTGTTAGCTGCTTTCATCACCGATTTATGAAACAAAGAGTCGGCAATAATAAAGTCTTCCGCTGTACCGTCAGCTTTTGCCATACGTTCTACCGCTGATTCGATTTCAGCGAGGTTTTCTTCAGTTGCACGTTCTGCAGCCCATCTTGCTGCTTTTGGCTCAAATGCTAACCTAACGTCCATCAACTGTTTTAAAAACACAAGGTTTGGCGGTGCAGATAAATGCCAAGCTAAAATATCATCATCTAGCATGTTCCATTTATCGCGTGACTGAACACGTGTACCAATACCGCGTCTGACTTCTAGTAAACCTTTGCTTACTAGAATTTTAACGGCATCACGGACGACAACACGACTGACTTGATAACGAGATGCCAAGGCATTTTCATCATCAATAAGACTGTGGGCTTCGAATGCACCAGAAACAATGCGACGACCGAGTTCTTTAGCAACTTGTACTGAAAGACTAGGCGACATTCCTTGGGTGCATTTTAAATCGTAATATATTAATTCACTCATAGGTTAAATATAAACATAGTATGTTTAAGGTGTCAATTGAAACAATCTATGATTGAGACTTAATAATATATTGACTTCACATTAGATAAATTGATGCTTTGGGTGATAAGCAGAAGTAACTAAAAAAATAGCAGCCTTTCGGCTGCTAAAGCTACAACAGATACTTACTAGGAATAAGTATAAAGGAAAGCAAAACAACACTATTTGTATATAGCGACAACAGACAAGTTCAAAATCATCTCTGAAATGACTGAACTAATACAACTCACTGAACTCAGTTTACGGCATTATTGAACTCTAAAGATTTGGCTTAGTGAACTGTTAAGGTACTTTTATAACCTTGGACATATGCCATAGCGTTATGCTTAACTTGCTCAACACTCATTCCAGCTTTATATAAGCCGCTTCCTAAACCAAACCCACTGGCACCTGCATCAATAAATGCTTGCATAGTGTCTGGTGAAACGCCACCTACGGGTAAAATTTGGATGTCAGGCAATACAACTGACATCGCTTTTAACCCTTTGGGGCCAAGAGTATCAGCAGGAAATAACTTTAAAGAATCCGCACCTGCATGAATGGCTGCATAAGCTTCAGTAGGATTAAAAAAACCTGGAACACAATAAAGATTCTTAGCTTTACTGTACTTAATAATTTCAACGTCAGCATGAGGCGATATAATTATCCGACCGCCAGCAAGTTCGACTTGATCAACTTGCTCTTTGGACACCACCGTACCGGCACCGATCACAAGATTTTCACCGTACTTATCACTTAATAACTTAATGCTTTCGTAAGGTCGTGGCGAGTTGAGCGGTACCTCAATCACTTTATAGCCTTGTTCTACTAGCACATCTGCAATAGCGATAACTTCTTCAGGTGTCACACCACGTAAGATGGCAACTAAAGGTAATTCATTTAATGCATCTTTTAACGAAATAGCCATTAACTTGCTTCCTTAGATATAATTAAATTCGCCTGTTTAGCAATCGACAACATGCCAAGGGCTGATGCTTTAGCACTGCTCACTGTAGTCGACAAATACCCCAACTCTTTTAACGCTTCGCTATATAGGTTGTTTAGTTGAGAGCTGCCAATGAGATAAATATGTTCTAGGTTTGGCGATGAGGCTAAAACCGAACAAAGTTCTGATCCAATAAGTAAACCTGAAAGATAGCTAGTCACATCATCATCGGCTAAACGCTGCTCTAGCCTCAGTGTTCTGGCACTAAAAAGGTGATGCAGTAAGCCACCTTCACGCTGGCTTGTATGCACCCCTTGTAAAAAACCGTCCATATCTATTTCTTCAATATGCGATTCAGCACTTTTATCTAAACCTTTACCCAAAATGCTATGCTCAAGCACGATGTTGAACATCTCACCCGTCATATGCGTTGATAAATCATCTATCAAGGTATGGCCATGGTCGCTTTTCGCCATTCTTATCCATTTGGAGTGAGTGCCGGGTAAGCAAAACACTAATTTTTCAAGCTGGGCGTTATTTAAAAGGCCTAACTCATGTTCAATCAATGACACCGCGCCAAACACTTGCACTTCTTCACCGCGCATAACATCTGGTTGTAAATTAGATGTTTGGCATTTGAAACCTGGAACAATATGTAACTGTAACCCTGCTTGATTGTTCACTGCCTGTAATTGAGTTGCTGCTTGTTTAGCATCAGCAGGACACTCGACATAGCCTGCATCACACCAACCTTGTGCACTGCCGACCATGCCAGCCATTAATACAGGTACAACATTTTTCTGCGCACTAATGTCATTCAACCAAGGTTGAATTTGTTCAAGTAAAGCAGGTTCAAATTGCGCTTTTTCAAGGCACAACATACCTTGTGGTGACGTCACTTCGGACAAAATATGGCCACTTTTATCCAATAAGAAGGATCTAAAGTTACTACTACCCCAATCAACCGCTATAAGTGCAGGTTGAGGCGATGATGCATCTATCATGGGAGAATTCTCTAGAAAGGTTAATTAATGACTTCGTAATGTTTAATAAAGTCAGGATCAGGTTCAACACCAATCCCTGGACCTTGAGGTAAGGCAACACTGCCGCCACTGTCTTTTACTTGCTTTAAGATATTAAGCGGCTCTTTAAGTAAGTCTTCACGAAAACGATTCGGTGTAGTGTCATATTCAAGCATGGGTTGTACTGGATGCGCTGCCCCCGGTAAATCAGGTAATGCAGCTAGTAAATGAAGATTTGTACCGACGGCAATTGCTGAGCCCCAAACATGATTAATCACTGGGATAAAATGAGCATGAGCCATCGCTAAAACTTTTTGGTATTCAGTAATGCCGCCAAGTGCGCACACCTCAGGTTGCAGTAAGTCTACACAACGGTTTTCAATTAAGTCTCTAAAGCCCCAACGGGTAAACTCAGCTTCGCCACCTGCGATGGTCATATCCAACGCTTCACATAAATCACGATAACCTTGCTTATCTTCAGGAGCGACAGGTTCTTCAAACCAGTGAACACCTAAATTTTGTAGCTCACGCCCCAATGGAATCGCTTCTCTAGCAGTATAAGCATGATTCGCATCAACCATTAGACGCATATCGTTACCGATGCCTTTTCGTACAGCTTCTACGAGTTTAATGTCCCTATCAGGACTTAGACCGATTTTCATCTTAGTCGCAGTAAAACCCATTTCTTTAATACGAGCACTTTCATCGGTAAATCGAGCTTCTAAGTCATCAAAACGTTGTAGCATCATGCCGTAACCGTAGGCTGGAATACGCTCTCTAAATGCCCCGCCAAGTAGTTTATACACCGGCTGCCCATGAAACTTGCCTGCAATATCCCACAAAGCGATATCTACACCCGACAATGATTGGATAGGCATTCCCTTTTGGCCATGATCACGCATCAGGTTGTAGACCTTGTGCCAAATTACTTCCCTATCCAGTGGATCCATGCCTAGAATCATCGGCTGTATTACTTTTTCAACAATAGTTTTATTGGCAAAAGCAATACCGCCACCGCCAAAACATTCCCCCCAACCTGTAATACCTACATCAGTAATGACTTCAACTAAATGGGTCGTTCTTTGGGCGTAGTATTGCTGCGAATAACCTAATTCTTCTTCAAGATCGTATTGCAATACGTGGCTTTTTATTTCAATAATTTTCATCGAATAACTTCCTGGTAATACCGAATCAGCGATACTGAGACTTTTGCTAACTAACTAATAAAGAACTATTGCTAAAAACTAAACGGCACGAGAGACTCGTTTGTAAGCAAGGTAATCGTCCAGCGCTAGCAAGGAACAATCGACTCCAACTCCAGATTGCTTAATACCAAAATGAGGCAAATTAATCGCATATTTAATGCCATTCACTTGTACTTCTGCAAATCGTAGCTCATCAGCAAACCGCGTAACTCTGGCTTCATTAGTCGTGAAAATAAATGATGACAGGCCTGCCTCAGTGTTATTAGCTTCAGCTAAAACCTCATCATCTTTACTGAAAGTCATGATACTGATAACAGGTCCAAACACTTCCTCTTTAGCAATATCCATCTCAGGAGTGACACCACACAAGACAGTTGGGCTATAAAAATAGCCTGTTTCATGTCCTTCGGGCTTACCGCCACCCGTTAGTAACGTGGCACCTTTAACAATCGCATCTTGTACCAGTGCATCGATTCGGTGCCATGATGAAGCATCCATAACAGGTCCCATATCAATATCAGCTGTTTTATCAAAACCTACTTTGACAGAATGAGCACGGGTCAAAATCATTTCAATAAACTCATCTGCAATGGATTGTTCAACAAGCACCCGATTTGGTGTGACACAAATCTGACCTGCGTTCGCGAATTTCACGCCACAAATCACGTCTGCAGCATTGTTTAAATCAGCATCAGCAAAGACTATTGCAGGGGCATTACCGCCTAATTCCATTGAGTAGCGTTTAATGGATGTGGCGCCCGTTGCGATAACATGTTTACCGACATTGGTAGAACCAATTAAAGTTAACACTGAAGGGATAGTTGATGCTGAAATTGCATCGCCCACTTTATGATCCGGACCAGAAATAATGTTCACCACACCAGCTGGTAAGCCTATTTTTGCGCATAATTCACCAACGGCGTAAGCAGATAAAGGAGTTTTAACTGAAGGTTTAATGACAATCGGACAGCCCGCAGCCATTGCGGGGCCAATCTTGTAGGCAAGGTTTAGTAGTGGAAAATTCCAAGCTAAAAATGCTGCTGCCACACCCACAGGCTCACGTCTAAGTTCATGAGTATGAGTGCCCTCTTTATCTTCAAGTGTTTCTTGCTCAAGGTTCAACATAGCGTCGGCGTAAAAATTTAAGCTATCCACCAACATTTGGTAATCATCTTTTGTTGATGACCAAGGTTTTGCCATTTCAAGATGGATGCACTCTCTAAGATGTTGTTCGTTTTCAATCACAGCATCACGCAATTTGTACATCCAATCGGTTCTTTGCTTAATCGAGGTTTTAGACCAAATTGGAAATGCTTTATTTGCAGCCGCTAATGCTTGTTCAGCCTGGGCAATATCTGCTGCTGCAATACTGCCAACAGGGGTTAGAGTTGCAGGGTTGATAACTTCAGTTGTCAATCCACTAGAAACCAACTCACCACCGATATATAGTTGTTTTATAAGCATTAGCACAGCTCCATTTGTATATTTCTAATACGCTATTCGTTAAAACCTGTTACATAAACATCATAAAGCCATGGTGAGTAAAACCCTCTTTACTCACAGATAACACATCTAATGACTAGGCAGTTAACCAATAAAAGAATAAATCGCATAACATGATAAGTATTTAAACATATGATGTTTAAGAGTGCAATATACAAAGCCTAAATGTTTACAAAAATGTTAACAAAACATTTACCTTTGAGGATACAAGTAGGATGTTAAGGATTGCGACTTTGCTGGCGAAGATAAATAACTGGCAGAACTTAGGAAGGAATATTTAAAAAGCGGCAATATTTTAGCTAGCCGATAACAAGCTTCTATAAGGTCTTGCTATCGGTTTATATTAAGGTGCCGAATTAGGCTATAGAATGATATTTTTGAAAAGATAGTAATGCTATTAGTATTTATTTGGACTTACCTTTGGCATCATTTTGACTGATCACTAAGCGACCTAAATACTCCGACAAACCAACACCTTTGCGAACGGTTTCGGCCCAGTGACTACCTAAGATAAAACCAATAGCTGTGCAAACAGGTAATATCACACCTGTTAACTCTCCAGTTAGATATAGGCTTAATACTGCGCCAATACCTGCACATAATAACGTTGGAGACAGTGCGATTGAAAGCCACAATAATGATTTTACAAACAGTTCTATTATAAGCATTGAAGTTCCTTTTCAAATTAAATACAAGATTTAAACTATCATAAATTCAATCAATTAAGAATAGAATAAGCATGAGACTATGAAAGAAAGGTCCATAGCAGGATAAATTGTTAACGTTAGCATATAGGTGCTGTTAAATAGTAAAAAAGAAATGACCTTAATGAATGTCTCCGTAATAGTGATTGCTTTTCATGTTTAACTTGCGACACAAAGCGAAAGAGATAGGTCTGAACAATTACCCTTTAATAAAGCACTCGATGGACCATTTACGACAACTGTTTGCAAGAAGAACTGCTACAGAATCTCGTTCAACAGCCTCTTTTAATGAATCCGCACTTCCTAAACAAGGCTCTAAGCCAATGACATAAGCGGGCGCTAAATCACTGCCTGACCAACCACAATAATTAAGCCATAAGCCAAAATGTGAAATCTCACCTCGATTAAAGCGAAAACCACACATCTGCTTGCGCTCTGGTTCAAAGAGCGCGACTTCAACCAGTTGATTACTATCTTCAGGTATTTGCCGAACTAACTCATTACTGAATAGTTTACTAGCAAATTGGCTAGATTCAGGCATTACGTCAGCAAGGCTAACCACTTTATCGGTTGATTCACCAAAATAAAGCCAGTTTATGTGTCGTTGTGAGGAATTAAAAAAGTCTTTAAAACCACTGTCAGCCCTGAATTGGTGGATAGATTCAGATAATTGAATAGTCATCCCCTCTTTAGCTGCGAATATAGGGTGCATAGACCAGACAAATGGTAAATCATCGGCTCCGTGATTAGTTACACAATACTCAATTGTAAAATAATCACTTTCAGTACTTAAACTGATGGTTCTCTCAAATGTATACGGTAATTGTTTACTTGTGCAAAGCAGAGTCACAGCTACATACCCATTAATTTCAGCGACTTTGCTAACTTGCCATGGCATACACCATAACTCACCATGATCGGGAATTTTGACGTGACTGTAGTTAGGGTGGGAATAGATTTCCTGGCTAATACTTGGGAAACACTCATCCCAGCCACCTATGTCATTACCATCAACAAACGAATCACCATATTGAGCTTTGCTGAGCTGGCCGTATGGCGTTTGTTGTAGCCATTCATGCTGCATGGTAACGGACTTAAGGGAAATGATTTTGCCCCCAAGTTGAGGCATGACAGTCATAGACACTTGGTTATTAGCTATTGTGATTGCCTCAAAGCCATCAATTTTAGAATAAGTTAACTTTAACACTGCAGATTAACGCTAAACACTGTACAGCATGTGCCTATCAAAAAGCGCTCATCGACAATCGCCCAAAACAATGCGCTTTTAATCATGATAAATAACTGAGCGACCACCATCGACGACAAGGCTTTGACCTGTCATAAAACTTGAGTCTTGACTGGCTAAAAATAAAGCCGGTTTTGCTATTTCACTGGTAGTGCCGTTACGCTTTAAAGGATGCACCTCTGCCATAGCTTGACGAGAGCCCTGCGGATCGTCAGTTGCATCCCAAGATTTAAATGCCATTGGCGTTTCAATCATCCCGGGGCAAAGTGCATTCACGCGAATGTTACTGTCAGCAAATTCGACAGCTAAATTACGTGTCAGGCCTATGACTGCATGCTTGGTAACCGCATACGGGAAATAACCGGGTACAATTTTAAACGAGTGCACTGAACCAATATTAACAATACTGCCGCGGCCATTTTGTTTCATGTATGGATACACAGCTTTGCTGCAATACCACATCCCATCGACATTAACTGAAAAACATTTCTTCCAAGCATCGACCGACACATCATCAATTTGGTTACCAGGACTAATTAAGGCGGCATTATTAATTAACACTGTAGGCTCACCTAACTCCTTAACTGTTTTTGCTACCATTGCATTGACCAAATCTTCATCTGCAATATCTACAAATGCGAAAATAGCCTGATGACCTTTAGCAACCAGTTTATCGACCACTTGTTGACCTAATGTTTGGTTCATATCTGCTACGCAAACTTTAGCCCCCTGCTGACAAAATTCTTCAGCAATGGTGCAGCCAATACCGTCAGCACCACCGGTAATAATGGCTACTTCACCCATTAAACGATCAGACATATTATTCTCTTTTTTTTTAATTAGTTAGGTTTTCACACTATGATTAAGAACTGTAAGCAAACCAGTTAACGAGACAGTAAACACCCTGTTAAAGTTAGTGTTAACGCTCGTGTACCAATTCACGCTCAATCGCTTCAATGGTCTTGCCTTTTGTTTCAGGCAAAATCAACGCCATGACAATACAACCGATAAACGCAACGCCGCCATAGTATAAAAAGGTATTCGCAGCGCCCATGTTTTCTAATTGCCACGGGAAAAACTGTTGAATACTCCAACTTGAAATACTTTGCACTAGTGCAGCAAAAGGCAGCGCCACACTTCTCACTCGGCTAGAAAATATTTCAGAGAATATGACCCACATAATTGGGCCAATTGACATATTAAATGCCGCTAAAAATGCGAATAAGCCAAATAAAACAAATGCTGGGTTGATGGTTATTGATTCGTTAATCACCACACCACTGATCAAAGGCAATTCTTTTTTAGTATACACACTGGCCAAATCTGCTTTTAATGCTACATCTGTGTCATAGGTTTTACCCAAAAATGGTAATAATTTGTCAGCATCGACCTGTTGCAGTGCCACTTTTTGAATAACAGACTGGCTAATTTGATAACTCGCGTTATCAAAACCGTACCAAATTGATCCATGCGCTAACACAATCAATAAAAGGCCTGATACCGTAAGTACTTTCCTACCTAATTTTTCTACGGTAAAAATTGCGACTAAAGTAAACAGTACTGAAACTCCACCTAATACAATAGTTTGTAAAAAAGTATCTTCTACACTCATACCAATTTGCTCAAATACAGTTGGCGCATAAAACAGCACCGCATTCATCCCTGTCGCGCCTTGAACAACGGCATACACAACAGCAATAATAACTAAAAACCGCATTGGTTTGCTAAACAGTAATTTAAGCTGCTGTACGACAGTATTTGTACTGTCTTGTTTAATGGTTTGCTTAATATCAGTCATTAACTCACTGACTTCACCTTGTGCAGTGATTTGCTCAAATACAGCTTTAGCCTCATCATCTCGCTGCTTGCTCAGTAACCAACGTGGTGATTCCGGGATGGTAAGCAATAACGAAAACCAAATAATATTTGGCACAATCTCGAAGCCGAGCATTAAACGCCAAATATTCTCATCCGTTAATGATTCAATGCTGCCCATAGAGCTAACAAGAAAATAGTTAATAACAAATGCAATCAAACTGCCTAAAGTAATAAGCAGCTGATTAACAGAGACAAATTGACCGCGCTGTTTTGCAGGGGCTATTTCACCAATATACATGGCCGAAACAGTGATTGAAGCAAATGCCACACCACCAATAAACCGCCCTACTACTAGCATTTCATAACTGTTGGCGAATGAAGAAATAACAGTAGATAACGAGTACGTGAGTGCAATGCCAAGCAACACCTTTTTACGACCAAAACGCTGACATAAGCTACCAGTGAAGAACAAAGCTAGAATAACACCAACAATGGCACAACCTACGACGTTACCTGTTTGTAAACTGGTTAACTCAAATTGAGAGCTAACAAACCTCAGTGCTCCAGAAATATTCGCAGCATCTAAACCAAATACAAAGCCACCAAATGCGGCAATCATCGAAAATTTAATCGCTTGAAAGTGCTTATTTTTATCAGTCAGTTTGTTATCGGCCCGCTTATTACCAGTAGACGCCGTTTCTGACATTGTTGTTTCTAGCAAAGTGATATCCCCACATCTTGTTTCTTAATTACCCTGTCAGAAAACATCTTTATATATGCAATAACGCAAATTAAAAGCTGACCTTTTCTAATACAGAATAAAGAACGAATCATTCCATTAACAAGATTTAAACATATGATGTTTCAATAGGCAATATGTTTGTTAATTATATTAACATTGGGATATTAAGTGGCCTGGGTACAGCTGAGAGCAATTAGGAATGAAAAATAGTTGAAACGACTATCAAATAATCTGACTGATGGTGATTGCAGAGTAAAACGATAATTGATTGTAACTTACTTTACTTTTCAGGTTGTTACTACATTTATTTTTTACAAAAAAACATAATAAACGTTTATATAGCGGTGTAGAGATCAGTAAAGTAAGACGAAGTTAGGAAGGTTGAATTAGCAAAGAGATTAAATTAACGAATAAGGTTCAATTAGCTAATGTAGGATATATTACTCTGCAAATATGTATCGAGTGTATAAGCATAAGCGCAATACTGTTTAGCCGTGTCTTTCAATTGATTGTTATGAACAGGCTGGAGACGATTTTTGTGCTGAAACAACAAGTTTGTAGTCAGATAAAAGTGTTAACTCTGCATACCGTTACGCCTAGCCTATATCTGTATGACTTTATTCAAAATTACTTATTCGTTTCACAAACACTTAAATCAAAATCATCTGGTATTTCGTGTGGCATTTGCTCTACTTGGAAATAACCCCAAACAGAAAATAATATAAATAAGCTAGGTGTTAAAAGGTGAAGTATTGACTTACCACTTGCTTTCCAGCCTCGCAGAATTGAAGTGGGTTTATATACTTTTACCCCTTTAGGCGGAAACTGTTTATGAATAATCCCTTTATATCCAAGAGGTACAGTAACCAAACCGATTATGACGGCACTGAATAGTGGTAAACCTACAAATAAAGCATGCCACATGACTGTAATCCCAGAGTAACCGAACAGAGTTCGGCAATGTACAGTATCAACATACTCATTAATAAAAGGGAGATACCACTTTTCATTAATTATGAGTATCAGCACAGCCAATAGAAGAAATAAAAATATCCTCTTAAACTTTTCAGGTTTTGAGAACTCTTCTGCGTATTCGATAACGCTCTCCTTGTGTAAAGTGTAAAGTGCAAAAGATTCAACACAGGGCTGATAATGCTAGCCCAAAATGTGTAGCGAAGCGAAACCAAGCTATAGCTAGCTGCTTGATTACGTTGATTAGCATACTTAGCTCAAATCGCTAATTTGAAGAAGAGTGACCCACACGAGTGTGAAGATAACACTGTCAGTAATTTACCCCTTTATTAACTGACAGTCTTATTCCGTTAGATTAACAGCAGGCTCAAATAGCCCTTTGACTTTAGTATGTAACAGGATTGTCGTGCCATGGATATTTGCGGTAACTGGCGCTTCCTCGAGTCCACATTGTGCTGAGGTAGTAAATAATTTGTCCGCGAGTTCTCCGCCAAATGCTGGGCAAGTCGGTCTTGATGTGCCGGTATCTACCCTTTCGAGCTCTTTACCTTCTGGCGAAAGGCAAACTATACAACCACCATCCCATAATGACACCCAAACATTACCCTCTGCATCTACAATCGCACCATCTGGCGACACTGCTGAGTCTGAAAAGTCAAAGAATAGCCTTGCATCTCGACGTCTAAGCTCTGAATCAGAAAATTCATCAACAGGCCAACCTGTAACGGCATCTAAGCTAATCCAATACATTTTTTGCGCGGCAGAATCGGCGTAATATGCGCGCTGACGTGATTTATCAAAGCACATGCCATTGGGAATGGTTAAATCGGTAATTATGGTCTTAAGTTGACCTTGGTAATAGCGATAAAAACAGCCTTTGTTTGGCGTTGCGTCATTATCCATAGTGCCAATCCAAAAACCGCCCCAAGGATCGGCTCTGCCGTCATTACTGCGATTCGAGCTAACTTGATGCTCAACATGCACTATTAACTGCGTTTGTTTCGTATCGAGATTGAATCTATACAAGCCCGTTTCAGTGGCTATGACTAAGTGGTTTTGATCGACCCAACCTATTGCCGTCACCATTTGATCAAACGTATGCTGGCTAGTCTGTTCACCTTTTCTACTCATCAACTGCTTATTAGGGAAGTCGACCCAATATAAAGTGTCAGTTAAAGGGTGCCACAGTGGGCTCTCGCCAACATAATTAACTCTACTATCAAAAACCTGACTGCTCATGTTATTCCTTTGATTCGCCTGTGGTATTTTGCGCCACTTTCAGAATAATTCTGATTACCAATTAGTATGTGAACCATCACGTTTACTTAAATGTGGGGCTTCTGTCTCTATGGGGGTTGCTTGTCTAAATGCCGCTTCATTTACTTCTACACCCAAACCTGGAACATCTGGCAACATAAAAACGTTACCTTCAAGTTCGTGCTGTAATGGGAATAAATTAGTGTCATGGGCTCCGAATGGACTGAATGGTCCTTGATGGGTTTCCATTAAACTAAAATTAGCTAAAGCTGCGGCAAAGTGATTTGTTGCAGCTGTACAGACCGGCCCTAATGGGTTGTGAGGCATCACATCTATATAATGCGCTTCAGCCCACCCTGCGACTTTCATCGCTTCAGTTAGGCCACCAATATTACAAACATCGACACGTAGATATTGAGTTAACCCTTGTTCAATATAAGGTTTGGCCGCCCATTTCGAACTAAACTCTTCACCAATAGCAAACGGAATATTTGTCATGGTGCGCAGTGTTTTATAAGCATCAGGTGATTCATTGCGAATAGGTTCTTCGATAAAGTCCAGCGTATCTGGTGCTAATCGCTGACAAAATGAAGCCGTTTCCGCCACACTTAGTCTATGGTGATAATCAATCCCCAAGGTAATATCTGGTCCAAGAATTTTGCGTAGCTCATTTAAACAACGTGCTGTGCGAGTAATAGACTCTTGTGGTTCAAATAATTTAGGATCGTCAAAGCGACTTGGGATCACTCGAATTGTGGTCCAGCCTAGTTCTATTAGCGCTTTAGCTTCGTTAACGAGTTCATCTAAACGGTCAGGATCTGCCTCAGTATAGCAACAAGCAAAACAAGGAATATTGTCTCGCTGTTTACCCCCTAACAATTGATAAACTGGTACATTTAGCTTTTTACCCAAAATATCGTAAAGCGCAATATCAATTGCTGATATGGCAGCTGTTATTACCCTGCCACCTTCAAAGTAGTGACTTCGATAAAGCTCTTGCCAAATACGACCTATTTGTCTTGCATCTTTGCCTTTTAAAAACTGGGCAAAGTGTTTAACAGCGCCCATCACTGCATATTCACGGTTAGATAAACCAGACTCTCCCCAGCCGATAATTCCGCATTCTGTAACTACTTTTACAAGTAACTGATTACGACTACCAACACAGCCTAGCAGCGCTTCTACAGATTCAATTTTCATTTAAATGCACCATCTAATTATTATCATTATTTTTGCGGTTATTCTGTTCTTGGCGATGACTACACCACAACCAGTTAATCTTCTTGCCAATAATTTAACTTTTTTACGCTAGTTAACTGGCACTTAGCTTACTGCGTCGCTGGCAAACGATATTTATCCATTCTGTCCATATCGTATTTTTCAAACTTACGCTTTAATAACCAGCGCGGACGCTCTAAAGTGAGCTCCCAAGTAAACAAATCTTTGAACATCTTTTTAACGCGCTCAGGCTCTGCTGCTGCAAGATTGTGTTGCTCGCCAATATCATCAGCTAAGTTATATAACTCTGCAGGTCTATCAGGAAAACGAATAAGCTTCCAATCTTGATCGCGAATCACAGCGCGCGTTTCTTTTTTCCAGAACATCTGTTGATGCGGTCGACTTACATTGTCGCCGTTTATATAAGGCAGCAAATCAACGCCGTCAGTATCTGTTACTTTATCAGCACCACCTGCGGCTGCAACAAAAGTAGGTAATAAATCTAAGGTACTAACTGGATAGTCATAACGTTGATTAGATTTAATTTTTGCTGGCCAGCTCATGATAAATGGCACACGGATCCCACCTTCTAAATGATTAGATTTCGTGCCTGCTAATGGTGCATTGTTCGATGCGTTTTTATCGGTTGGACCACCATTATCATTGGTAAATACCACGATAGTATTATCAGCTAAATCGAGTGCTTCAAGTTTGTTCATCACTATGCCGGTTGCTCTATCCATGGCTAAGGTCATGGCGGCTAACTCTTGTTGTTTTCCCGATAATTTTGGGAATTTAAGTAGATCATCAGGCTTTGACTCCATCGGAGTGTGCACAGCATTAAAGGCAAGATAGATGAAAAATGGATCGTGTTTATTTTGCTCAATAAAGTCTGCAGCGGCTTGGCCAAGAATGTCCGTTAAGTAGCCTTCTCTTTCTTCAAAATGGCCTATTCCGCGTTCTAGTTGTTTGTCATACATAGTGCTGTTAGGGTCATTTTCAATTTGTTTTGGGTATTTAAAGTAACTGCGATCGCCACCTCTAAAACCTAAAAACTCGTCAAAACCGCGGTTTAATGGATGGAACCGTTCGGCGCTGCCTAAATGCCACTTACCCAATACGGCAGTTTTATAACCTTGTTCTTTTAAGTAGTCTGCCATGGTTGTTTGATCAACTGGCAAGCCCATTTCAGGCCCTAATAACGCTGAGTTATCACTCATAAAACCCGGTACGTTGATTTCTTCGTAGCCAAATCTTTGCTGATATTTACCTGTCATTAATCCAGCTCTCGATGGACCACAGGTTGCATCACTCACATAGCCTTGACTAAAAATAACCCCTTGCTCTGCAATATTGTCTAAATGCGGGGTTTGCATGATTTGACTGCCTTGAAAGCCAAAGTCGCCATAGCCGGCATCATCGGCAAAAATGAGAATGATATTTGGTTTGTCAGTCGCAGTAGTGAGCTTCGCTTCAGACTGTTTCTGTGTTTGTTGTCTCGTCTCACCTTGCGCATAGACGTTAAGGGTTAACAGGCTAGACAATATCACTACGCTTTTGATTATTCTTACTTTCATTTAGAAACTGCTCCATGTATTCACAACGACTGTCATCGTTAATATTGTTTGTTCGCGCAAAGCTGTCTAATGAAGCGTTGGCTCATAATGACTAGCCATGTTTGGCACTTCTACAAACGGTGCCAAACTTCAACTATCAAAATCAGTGACAAATCACGCCAGGTAAGCAGCTAAACCTCGTCTAAAGTATTAGACCAAGTTTGCCTCACATTAACTTAACAATTAACAAACAGTAAAACGTTACAAATATTTAAACATATGATGTTTGCACTTGTAAACAGTATGTTGTACCAACCAATCATTTATGGCACAACAAATGGAGACTAAAGAGCATACATTTGGTGCGACCAATACTTTTTACCCTGTAATTATAGAAACTTAAATTTATTTTCTCGGAATATATATCAAACAAAAATATTAACTAAAAGCCTATTACCTTTGTTGATACAGCAAACATTTCATACAAAAATCGCCAAAATTTTAACGAATTCCTATTCGATTGAAGAAGTTTTTTTAACAAATTTCATTTACAAAACCACCACAAAACCCGACAATTTCTCTGATAAATGATAATAAATCAATGCTATAGCACCGTAATAACAACAAACATTTAACATGTTGCACATTTAAACATCATATGTTTAAATACTTCATATGAACTGTATTGCCTGTTTTTTATACATATACTAACAAGCTTATTTAAATACGCTGTAAACATTAAGTCGTGGTTTACCAAGTTCTGATTTGTATGGGGGGGGAATTTATTTCCCGCAATAAGACATAAATAATAAATACACGGAGTAAGAAAATGCCTAAATATAGTAAATTGCATAAAGCAATATTGCTGGCTGGTTGTTCTTTTGCAGCCTTCTCAAGCAACCTATATGCTGCGGAAGTTGTAGATGCGCCTAATGAAGAAGCGGTTTCAACTAAAGACATTGAAGTCATCATGGTAAGCGCGCAAAAACGTGAGCAGGCACTAAAAGATGTTCCCGTCTCTATTGAAGTTTTGGATGGTGATTTAGTCGAAAAAATGGGTGTCCAAGACGGTTTCGACCTCGTTAAATACCTACCGGGCTTTGGTATCGATGACAGTACTGAAATTAGAACAACAACATTAAAAACCCGTGGTATTGGTACTTTTACTAACTCTATCGGTTTGCAATCTTCAAACCTTGTGGTTATTGATGGTGAAGTATTACCCCGTCAATCTATGCTAAACCTTGCGGTTGCCGATGTTGAACGTGTTGAAGCGTTACGTGGTCCTCAAGGCACCTTATTTGGTCAAAACACCTCAACCGGTATGCTGCATTATGTGACCAAAAAGCCTAATTTAAATGGCGTTAGCGGTAAAGTTAGAACCGAACTCACCCAAGACAATGGTATAAATGTTAGTGGCGTAGTGAATGTGCCACTCTCTGACAATTGGGCGTTTCGAATGAACGCACAGTGGAGCGAAGTTGACGGTTGGATTGACAATACAATGCCAGGTCATGAAGATTATAAAATAGGTGAAAAAGATCAATCAGGTTTACGTGGTCAACTTCTTTATGATGATGGCGAGCAATTTAATATCTTGTTCCGTGCTGAATATGCAGAAACTGACAGTAACTGTTGTTCAATGACACAGATTGGTCCGGTTAATCCAGATTACGGCCCTAAACCTATCATCAACATTAAAGATGATGGCATCATTGAAGGCACAACTTATAACCGTATAAATTCTTCAAAATCTTTTGATGATACAGGTAAACCTGTTACTGCTCGTAACCCCGAAGCAAACTATGGTTCAACTGAAAACTTAGGTTTCTCTATTGCTGCTGATTATTACCTTAATGATGACTTAACCCTTTCATATAATGGTAGTTACCGAGACTTCGACCTATATAACAGTTCAGGTTTTTTCACTTTAAACTTCCCACTAGAGCGTTCAGCATTTGGCGGTAATGAATCTGTTATCGTGAACCAACAAGAAATTCGTTTAAGCTCATTCGATAATGAAAAGTTTGATTGGATTGTAGGTTTGTTTTATCACAACACTGAAGGTCAACGTTCAGAAAACCGAGATGGTTGTATCGCTGGTAACTTCGGCTTTATCAATGGCGGCGAGTTATCTGGTTGTTACGATCGCCAGTCTACAAGAAACTTCTTAAGCATGTATGAAGGACAACAGTTTGACGAAAGTATGATGGCCGACCTAAATCCAGGCCGTTTGCTCTCTGGTGGTAACTTCACCACTAACTTCGAAAACTTTGCCATCTTCGGTCAATTTGAATACCAAATTACAGATCAACTAGATGCCACTTTCGGATTCCGTGCTCTGCATGAAGAAGGTGAAGCAACGTTCGAGCGTACTGATTTGTTTGCACCATCAGATGGGATCGGTATGGATACATACGCTGATGTGTTAGCAATGTCTCAAACAGATCCTTCATTGATTAAACGTCAAACTGAAAAAACCAAGTTCTCAGATTCTGATGATGCATTTATTTACAAGGCTGTTGTGGGTTACGACTTTACCAATTCAATTCGTGCTTATGTCAATTACTCAACGGGTTATAAAGGTTCTTCGTATTTTGTTACTACAAATACTAACCCATTAGATGCTGATCAATTCCCAACAAAACCTGAGCAATCAAGTAACTTTGAAGTTGGTTTACGTACTGGCTTTTTTGATAATGACGTACTATTCAACATCACTTACTTTGATATGACAGTTGAAGATTATCAAGTACGCGCAACACGTGTGATTGATGAAGAAGAGAATATCGTTTTCGCAGGCTACGTGAATGCAAAAGAAGCACGCTCAACGGGTTTCGAAGCTGATGCGATAGTTGATATCACAGAAGATTTACGTTGGACCGCAAGTTACGCCATTTTTGATGCGCGTTACGAAGATTTCTCAGATACACCGATTAACTGTCCTGCAGGTGATGGTGGCGAATTAGCAGATCGTTGTAACACTGATCCTGTAACCGGTCGTCAAACATTTGATCAAACAGGCCTTTCTTTCCCGAATAATGCTGAGCAGCAAGTATTTAGTACATTGAAATACTCAACTGAATTCGGTAACACGGGCTGGAATGGTAACGTACAAGCAGCTTGGCGTTATAACGGTGCGCATACACAAACTATTAATGAGCTAGCGCTTGATCAAAATGCTAATCCTTCTTCAAGTATTTGGGATTTATACTTTAACTTTGGGCAAGACAATTTACGTTTCAGCCTATATGTGAAGAACTTATTCGACAAGCCATATACCACACGTCAAAACACCAACCAAGAAGGTTATGGACAAGCCTTCTACCCTCGTGATTGGAACCGTTTCTTTGGCGGCAGCGTGCAATATGCTTTCTAAGCTCGTTTAATCCATGTTGCCTTACTGTCATTGCCCCAACAGTGATAGTAAGGCTTAAAGCAATACAGCACGTAGCTAACAAGTACGTTGCTAACCAGTTCAATAAGGGCGAATGAGATATCCCCTTTCCTGTCTCATTCGCCCTACATTGAATTTGCGATTTTTAGCACAGTGATTACTAAACATGATGGAAGTATCAAAAACACCTTCGGGTGTTTTTTTATGTCTACAGCATAAGAAGTCGTTACTTCACACGTCATGAGGATTATAATTCTATGTAATTTTTTATCTTGCTTGCTAAGTTATCTGTAATTGTCGGATTGCCAATTATCGAGAACCTTACTAGGAGCACCATGACACAACTCACCTTAGACAAAATTGATTTCGCGATTCTCTCAGAACTACAACGCCATGGACGCTTATCCAATCAAGAATTAGCAATCAATGTGGGGTTATCGCCTTCTCCGTGTTCTCGTAGAGTTAAAGCTTTAGAGGATGCTGGTTTTATTGCAGGTTACGCAACACTATTAAATGCAGAACAATTCAACCTAGCCTTAACGGTGTACATTCAAATCCGCTTAGAAAAACACGCCAGTGACATATTAGAAGCATTTGAAGCCGATATTATTAATTATGAAGAAGTTCAAGAATGCAGTTTAATCACCGGCAGTGAAGCTGACTATCACCTTAAAGTGTTAGTCAAAGACATGCAGCATTACAAAGTATTCTTACTGGATAAACTCACGACAAACCCACATATAGCAGGGATCCATTCAAGCTTTGTACTTAAAAAAGTGAAAAGTAGCACAGCCATTCCCATCAGTTAATGTGCGCTATATCAAGTTTGTGCCAATCTGTATAAATATATTAAATTGCGCCAGCAAACCTTTCTGGTTGCTATGGCGAAAACATATTTCAACTAATGTAAAAATATCACATTAATTTTCTGCACACCCTCTATATACAGCAATTAAATATCGCCACAGGTATTAATCTAGCAATATAAAACCATTGCACCACGTCAATAAAACACTATCATGCGCGCTCTTTATATTTTCATCCTCATCAGAGAGTCATCATGAGTGCACAAGCAAACGGACATTTTAGTTCAAGAATCGGTTTTATTATGGCCGCAGCAGGTTCTGCTGTAGGTGTGGGTAATATTTGGGGATTCCCAACACAAGCTGCAACCCACGGTGGAGGCGCATTTTTACTCGTATATGTGTTGCTCATTATCCTACTGGGATACCCAATGTTGATGGCTGAGTTAATGGTGGGTCGTCATGGTCAAACTAACCCTGCAGATGCCATGGCAAAACTGGGCAATTCTGCAATATCAAAGCAGATCGGTAAAACGATCGGTATGATTTCGATTATCACAGCAACACTGATTTGTACCTTTTACAGTATTCTTTCTGGCTGGTTTGTCAGTTTTGCGCTAGCACCCATTGCACAAATGGCAGACCAACCTGATATTGCAAACTGGTTTACCGAGTTTTCAGTTTCAAGAAACTTAGTCTTTTCTTTAGTGTTTATCGCGTTAGTTGTTCTAGTGATCCGACAAGGGATCCAAAAAGGTATCGAGCGTTGGTCTAAGCGTTTAATGCCATTGTTGCTGATAATGCTGGTGTTAGGGGCGGTTTATATCTTAACTCAGCCAGGGGCAATGCAAGGTTTAAAGGTATTATTAGTTCCTGACTTTTCAATGATATTTAATGCTGATGTGTTAATTGGTGCCTTAGGACAAACCTTCTTCTCATTAACTGTGGGAACAGGAGCGATGATGGTTTATGGCGCCTATCTAAATAAACAAGAGAACATCGGCCAATTAACTGCTTACGTGACGTTAACTGACACTATGGTAGCATTTCTTGCTGCGCTAATGATTATTCCAGCAATGTACGTGGCGCAACATAATGGCGTTCAAATATTTGCAGACGATGGCAGCTTACTCAACTCAGATACGCTTGTGTTTAGTGTTCTACCTGCATTATTCGACTCTATTGGTGGCATCAGTCAATATATTATCGCTATCGTGTTTTTTACGTTAATGACCATTGCCGGATTAACTTCTGCTATGTCGATTGTTGAAGTGCCCACCAGCTATATCGTCGAAAAGACATCATTAAACCGCAACAAAGCGACGTTAGTTGTCGGCGTCTTTATCGCCATCATGGCCAGCATCATTGTGTTTAACTTTAGTGCATTATTCGGACTCATCATTACCTTAACAACAGAGCGAGCACAGCCTTTAATAGCTTTAGGTATTGCGATATTCATGGGTTGGGTTTGGCATAGAAATAAGTTAATGGAAGATATTGCGCAGCAGGATTCTGTTAACCCAGATAGCTTTTTTTGGCGCTTATGGCCTGTCTACGTTAAGTATATTTGTCCACTATTAATAACAGTGATAATTCTACAATTATTTATTGGTTAGCTAGGGGTTTATCTGTTAACTGAAGGATTTTCTGTTAAGTGATGGGTTATCTGTTAGCGAGGGGTTCATTTGCAAAGTCGTTATTAAGCATTGAGTCTCTAAAGGGATTTTTAAAACAATAATCAATCACATAAAGGCCATGACGACATGGCCTTTTTTATCACTGTAAAATATAAGCGATTTACACTTCCCATTTCACATCTACAAATCATGTCACATCTACAAATCAGGTTACACATAACACTGTATAAATAAACAGTGTCATGATAAATTAAACTATCCCAGTATAGTAATAATGTCATTAGTTTACATAAGGCATTGAATTATTAATAAAAAACAAAAGAGAATCATCTAATGAATGTGATGGGCATCATGCTTAAAGCTAATGAAATGCGAATAGTAACTTTAACGGGCAGCAGAACCTGTCATGAAATGGTTAATGCTAAATTCAATAAGCTCGCTTTGAATAAGCACCCTGAGCAAAAAGATGTGAAAGAACTAGTACAACAAATTATGGACTATTGTAACGCCAACAACATCAATAAAGCGGTGATTAATCGACGCTCTACCACAGGTCAAGGAGCTGGTGGTGCGGGAACTTTTTTATTAGAAGGCGCCATATTAGCTACATTAAATTGTGAAATAGATTTTGTGCATCCAGCAACGTTAAGAGCTACCGATAAGCGTGAAGCAGATCATAAGTCAACCAAACCTAAAACAGTCGACTTGGGCAAAGCTTATGATCTGGCTTATGAAGCACTAGCCCTCAATTAAGCTATGTAAAAAGCGCTCTGAACGTGGAATGTAGTAATTATCATAGTCAAATGACATTACTACACTGGATGTTTTGGCTATGATTTCATCTCTAGGTACAAAACCAATCACTCGAGAATCAGAACTATGATCACGGTTATCGCCTAGTGCTAGGTAATGACCTTCTGGTACGGTAACCTCAGAAAAATTTGAAAGCCTAGAGCCACTGTTACTGGTGCGAACGAAATGGTTAACCGTGCTAGTTTCAGAAAATAATTGCTCAATTTTGTCCTCGGATGAATCAGTTGAACTTATTGGTTGATAGGCTAATGTATTTCCATTAATGCTGAGCACATTATCCGTTAATGCAATGACATCACCTGGGACGCCAATGACACGTTTAACCAGTCTATTATCAGCAGCTGTAGATTCGAAAATAATAATATCGCCGCGCTGAGGATCTGCAATCTTATAAAGCGAAATGTGCGTAAACGGTACTCGTAAATCATAAGCCATTTTATCAGCATATAACCTATCACCTTCGATGATTGTCGGTTTCATTGAACCTGACGGCACTGTATACCAATCTGCAACGGCACTTCTAAAAACACTCATTAAGATAATAAATAACAATATCGATTTATTAGCTTTAATCGCTTTTATAATCCTGTTCGTCATATAAACTCCATTTTATTAAATAACAAATTCACTTGTAGATTAGCAAAATGGAATGCAATACAACAGTGAGTTTAAATGATGTTTAATCTTCAATATGATGTGCGAATTTAATTAAGCAGAAGTGTGGCATTATTATGCCTGATATAGAAATGCTTAAAGGGAAGCTAAGTACTTCCCTTTCTATGCATTTATTTGACCCGCGTGCTGATCCATTTAGCTAATATATTTGCTGACGCGCCATGGGCAATAAGACTGATAAAAACAGTACAAATAACTGTCATCGCAATAAAGTCACCCCCCGGCAAATCACGATCAAGCATGATGATAACAAACACAATGGATGCTAAACCGCGGGGTCCAAACCAGCCTAAAAATAATCTTGAAGGGACATTCTCACCTCTTCGCCCCAAAGATATGAAGATAGGTATCATTCTAACAACAGTTAAACTTAGTAGAGCATACAGAAGCATCGTCCAAGTAAACGTTTCAATAGCATTGCCAATGACAATGGCACCAAATAACATCCAAGTCAGTAATGCGAGAATTTCGCCAATACCTTCTGTGGGTAATATCAATTTATGTTTGACGTCTTTCATCAAGTATCCAAACAACAACCCACCAGAAAACGCCGCAATATAACCACTCCCCTCCAATTGTTGAGAAATAGCAAAACAACATAGCGCTAGACTTAAGACAATGTTTTGGCTCCAAGCCTCAGTGATCCAATTTTTCTTATAACTGTATCTGATTAACTTTGATGCGATAAAGCTTGCTGATAACCCCACCGCTAAACCAATGCCTAATTCTTCAGCTAAATAGGTCATTGCTAAATGGGATACTTGCCCTTCTGCAATACTGCCACTAGCAAGCGCAAGAAATACAAATAAAATAGGTACACAAATCCCATCATTTAAGCCACTTTCAATATTGAGACCTTCACGAATTTTTGCAGGCACTACAGGACTGGAAACCACAGCTTTACCTAAGGCGGCATCGGTTGCAGCTAACATGGTTGCCAACGCAGCGAGTTCAAATAGAGATAAATTAGGAAACAGTAGATAACCAGCAATAAAACCTAACCCAATGGCACCTGGAAGCCCATATAGCAGCATCCGCGTCGGAATATTAATATGCTGTTTTAATATCGATAAATTACTGTTTGAGGCATCACAAAATAACACCACAGCCAAGGTTAAATCGGCAAACACCCGCATAGCTGAATTACCGAGTTCATTGCCCAACCAGCCAAAAGCTGACGGTCCCAGTATGAAACCCACGACAACAAACACCATAGGGCCAGATATCATCGATCGCTCGACTCGGCCTGCAATTAAACTGTAGCTAAAAGCGAAAACAGCTAATATCGCTAATTCTAAATACATGACTCAATCTCCCTATCGAGGCGCTAACGCAATTCATTGCATCATCTAAATTTAAGCATTATTAAAAACACCTAGATTACATCACCCAATGATTATGACCTATTTATTATCCTGCACGACAAGTTTTAGTAGGCAAGCCCAAATATCCACCATAAAAAAGCCTCGAGATATATCGAGGCCAGTTAGTTAATCTACTTAATGCTAGAATTAATTGATATATATATCCCTTAAAATCAATAGCTAAATTTATCTTAAACAGTTAAAGAATACAATTTCACATTAACGATTACAGATAGTGTTAGCTTCGTGACAAAAGTCATCATAATAAATTAATCTGATTAGGGTTAATGTCTTTAAATGTCGACGTTTCGCCATTAGTCCAAATGACCTCAACTGAATCAATTTGCTGACATTCGCCCAACCCAAAATGGATTTGTTGATTATAAGATTGCGTGTAAGGCGCACCAGATGCGCCGACTCGCCTAATTTGACTACTGCCACAAGCACTAAGTTTTACCAAAGCCCCTTGTGCAGTTGCTTTATCCTTTGGTGAGTTATTAACTGTTACTACAGTGAAGTTCGCATTCCCCGTATCGCGATTGACCGCTTGGTTTTTGTAAACATGCCATTGACCGCGCTCATTTGCGTAAACAAGATCATTAAAACCATCTCTGTTGTAATCAACCACATCACTGCCAGAGCCTGCTGCGCCGAGCTCCAGTGATTTAATGCCATGGTGCGCTTGAACTGTAAATGTACCATCACCATTATTAAGCCAAAGTAGCTGTTCTGTTGCCTGAGACAAATCTCCTTGCTTAACCACAAACACATCTTGATACCCTGAATTGTTAAAGTCTGCCACCGCGACACTTGAAGTATGCTCATTCATCACTAGATTAGCCTTAGCCGTGACATTGACAAATTTTCCATGTCGATTCTCAAGTAACATGTCTTTAGGCGCAGGCAATTGCTCTGTTGCGTCATATTGCTCAACACCTTTAACTACCCCAGTCGTTGGCGAGAAGGTATTTCCTGCGATCCGCCAGGTATCATTACCTACGTAACCAACATATAGCCCTTTATTAGGTAGTTTGTCAGGCCAGCCTAATGCATTACTGCTAACCAACTTGATGTTTTGTCCACTATGACGCTCACCTTCAAATTGGTACTTATATGCTCCCTCTCCTATAAACACATCTTGATTTGGATAAGGTGACTGGTAGTTTTCTAATTCAAAAGTGTCACCAATGATTAAATCCTCAAAGCGGAACTTGCCACGTTTAGTATAAAAGGCAAAAGTATTTCTGGCTTTATCAAAGAAGGTGTCACCCGCTTCAAATGGTCTTGCTCTAGTAAGATAGAGGTCAAAGTCACCATCATTATCATAATCAATTTCAGCTATACCAGTGACATGTTTTATATCTTGCGCAAACACACCATTAGTCACTTCTGTGTAAGTTAAATCACCATTTCCCTTTAAAGCGATTAGTCGGCCATGACCGTATATAAGTAAGTCATCAATCTTGTCATTGTTAAAGTCAGTAATTAGTATTTTTTGCCCATCCTGATAGGTTTGCGGTAAATCTGTCGCATAACTGAGATTGCCTTTACCGTCATTTTGATAAATAAAGTTTTCAGTCGTACTTTTAGGTTTTGGCCCCTTAGCCCGCGAAGGAAAACCCATTAATATTAAATCTAATTCACCATTGTTATTTGCATCAAAAAACTTACTGGTTCTGCCACGTAAGTTTTGTAATGGCGGGTTAAATTCATTACCTTCAATGATCGTTCGGCCATCAAAATGATATAGCTTGGCATTACGTGCATTGGAGCCTGAACCGCCTCCACGAGAAATTAAAATATCAACTTTTCCGTCTTGATTAAAATCTGCAACACCAATGCCATGCATGTCACCCACAATCAAATCATGACCTTTCGAATATGTGCCTTCATTGTTCCAATAAAGCTTTACTGAATATCCATGATCGGTCAGCAAAAGGTCTGGATAACCATCCTGGTCAAAATCGGCTATCACCGGATTATCCCATTTACGGCGATTAACACTTTCCAGTTTGATATCTTGGTGCTGGTCTGAGAATAATATGCGTTGATTGGTCACTGTGTCTGCTGAACCAGAGTCTTCAGTTGTAGTTTCACAACCTAACAAACTGGCAATAGCTAAACTGACAGCGAGCGCCGTCGATAATTTTATAAACTGTAACATGAGTGCTTCCTGCATGAAGGGCCATGGTATTAACTCAATTAGATTAATGAGTTAATACCGATGAGCTTTAAAAGTGCATAACTAATGATATAAACACAATCAATTAAGATGAGTGAGAGTCAAATCTACTTGCTGGTAGAAAAGGTTTGATCGAAACGCGGCATGCCTTTTAAACGCCAATCAGCGCCTTCATAGGCTTCATGGAACCAAAGCGGTTGTTTATTATCCCAACTCCACTTTTCCATCTCTCGTACCATGTCAATCAACATTGTTTTATGCTTTTTACTTAAATCATTGGTTTCATTTAAGTCCACTTCAACATTAAACAATTGCCAAGGCTTGTCACCCTGCTTTACCGCTTTCCATTGATTGCGGCGAACAGATGCATCGCTATAGCCTTTACGGTGACGTAAAACATAAAAGAGCTCATCTTTATGCGGATCTTCTCCGGCACTAAATGCAGGCCAAATATCTTTACCGTCTAACCTTTTTTGACTCGGAATTGTTATGCCAGCTAACGCTGCAAATGTCGGATATAAATCTAACGCTAACACGGGGTGTTCGAAGCGCTGACCAGCAGCAACTTGTTTAGGCCAGTGAAACAACATTGGCGATCTAAATCCGCCTTCATATACGCTTCCTTTGCCTTCCTTTAACGGGTAATTACTGGCACCTTTGCTTAGCTTGCCTCCGTTATCACTTAAAAAAACAATCAAGGTGTTATCTAATTGATTAGTCTTTTCTAACGAGTCAACAACGCGCCCAATACCGCGATCTACCGCATAGACCATTCCTGCGTAGGTTTTACGTTTTTCATCGGTAATGTTAGGAAACATATCCATGTCAGATTGTTTCGCCTCTAAAGGAACATGAGGTGCGTTGTAGGCTAAATATAAAAAGAATGGTTTGTCATCGGTCGCTGCATCTTCAACGAAACGACTGGCTTCGCGAGAAAGCGCATCAGTGATGTATCCGTTTTCATCAACTTCTTTACCATTATGTTCCAAAGGCAAAATGTAATGATTGATATTGGTATTGCCCAGTTTTACTTGGTTAGCATATTGCGCTTTAAACTGTTCAGGGAAGTAATTATGCCCACCGCCAGTAAAACCATAAAAATCATCAAAGCCACGCGCATTGGGATGGAACTCAGGCGCTTCACCTAAGTGCCACTTACCGATTGCTCCAGTGTTGTAGCCGTTATTTTGCAGTAGCTTACTGATAAATTGCTCATTGGTTGGAACGCCAACAAATGAACCTTTGGTAGGTAAATTAAACTGAGAACCAATTTTATGTGGGTAACGCCCTGTCATTAACGCCGCTCGGCTGGGACCACAAAATGGATGCGCCACATAAGCTTGTGAGAATGAAGTCCCATTTGCAGCTAACTCGTCTAAGTTTGGTGTTGTAATATCAGTCGAGCCATTAAATCCAACGTCGTTATAGCCAAGATCGTCAGTCAAAATAAGCAGTATATTCGGCTGTTGCTGACTGGTATGCGCAGTTTCTGCAGCGATAGCTGGTACAGCTGTGACCGAGGTTGACACTAGCATGGCTAATGATGATAAAACGCCCAAAACATTAGCCTTGACCTTAGCTGTCCTTTTTAAATTCAAGTGCTGATACGGGCTTAATGTTGAACTTGTAGTAAGTAATCTATTCATAACATCCATTTCTCTAATTACTGCAATTATCATTAATCATGCTTTATTAACTGAGCGAGTATTAATTTAGCGTGTATTAACTTATTACGCATTAAACGCTCAAAGCCTTTACCGTCACTAAAGTAAATTATCACTACTAGAACTAAGTTACTTAATTCATTTAATAAAATATGATAATTTATTTTGCTTAACGCGATACAAACGGCATTATAAATGCCGTTTTCCTGTACAATTTTATGTAGCAAATCTAGCTACTGAGATGTGAAAACTCTCACATTAAAACTCCTGCAAAATCTCATACACATGCTCAAAGTTTTATACCGGCTGCAACCATATACTTGCCGACTAAACATGTATCGAATTAGCCTTATGCATATACCCCTGATTCGAATAGCACCTGAGTCAAATAGCACCTGAGTCAAATAGCACTTTATTCAAATAGCGCCTGATTCAAAAAGAATGTGCTCTACCATGTCACGCTGCTGCGCAGTATTTAATTGATCGGTTCTTTGGTAATGCAATTCTTCTAATGCACTGAGTAATTGCGGATCGGTTAATTGTCTTTTTCCTATGACATCTAAAGCCATATCAATGACTGCATCTGAGGGATCTGATAGCGCATCCGTTAATAACATCACTTCATCGTCCCTTGAAACCACACCAATCACTCCAATGGCTGCAGCACGAACATTGTCATAAGGGGAATAATAAAATTGCTGATACGCTTGATTGAATTGCTGCTTTTTCTCTTCAGCCATGTAACTGACTTGGCTAGTCAGCTTTATGCTGTCAGTTAATATATTAGGATCTGTTATATTGACTAAATTCTGTCTTAATTGTTGTCGCTGTTCTGGCAATAACTTATGTGAATAATTTTGTTGGTATAGTTGATTCGCAATAACATCATTTGGATTTTCAATTAAAAACTCAAATATCCCCTCTTCTAAACCTTCATCCTCAACAGACGTTATCGACAACATGGCTGTTATCGCCATTTGTTTAATCGCTGAATCTTGCAGTGAATTAATATCACTCATCAACTGGTAAAATTCAGTATTAGAAGATAAATCCCATTGTTGATCATACAATGATGAAATCAGCTGGCATTGCTCAAATGTCATTGCCTCACTGGATACAGCATCTAGATTATCGATAATCATTGGCTGCGGTTTGTTATTTGTTACCCTAATCAAGTTTGAGTCATCAGTAAACTGAGCTGGGTTCTCTTGGTTTGGGTTTGAGTTTTGTAATTGGCCTTGGTTTTGGTCACGTTCTTGATATTCACTTGCATATCTAGATGAAGCGCTATTAGTTAAATCATTAAAGAAGAACCCAAACAGAAAACCAATAAACATCATGCATACTGAAAATAACAAGGCTGCTGCGATTTGTTTATTAGTTCTAATATTAAACACTAAATTTGTTTGATGATTTAACACTGCATTCCCCTTTTCATGACCCACTCAACAATATGACTATTAATGTTTATAGTGTTTGAGCGGCGAATCACTCACTGCTCAAACACTTTTATTAACGTAATGACCAAGCTAAGGCTTAATCTAAACTTATTTGTTAATCCACACTGTCGCGGCTTTGCCATTTAGTTTGACGGCATCTTCACGGTAAAAGACTTTCGTTGCACGTTCGTAATTGCCCGTTTTTGTAATATTGGCATTTGAAATATCAATACCAAAACGCCCTTTTACAGCTGTGCCAACATTATTTTTGTTAAGCGCAGAAGCCAACAATACTGGTGCAATTGGTTTGGTGTGCCAGCGACGACCAGAAGGATCGTTCGGGAAATCAGCAATCTTAGTTCTGCCCGCGCTTTCACTTGGTTCGACAAAATATTGTGACGACGCACCAATATCAGCTAACGGCGTGTTTTTAGTTTTAGTCAGAGATATGCGGCCAGTAAACTTAGTGCGCTCAAAATAACCACGGCTAAAGGTGCTAGAGTCACTTGAGTTGCTCATTATGGTAAATGCACTGTTTACACCACGGATATTGGTGCCGGTGATATCAGAACAAATCTTTTGATGCGGTTTTAGAAACAAAGCAGCCATACCTTCAGTGTTTTCAATATCAATCATTTTGATATCTGCAATATTACCGACGCGGGGACCTGCTTGGTTTAAGTAATCTGATGGTCTGCCACTACCAGGCTCTAAACGAATGGTTAACCCCCCTTCAGCATCTAAGTTCTTTAGACGCATCTGCTTACCGCTGAATAGTTGGATCAATGCGTAACCTGCTGCCACCTTTGTAGCAGAGATATTTTCGACAACACCCTTTTGAGGAATGCGACCATAAGTCGCATTGTTAGCCACTGTTCTAGCGTCACTATCAGCAACCATAAATAGTGATGGGAAAATAGAATAGTTATCCTTGATATCAAAATTTGATAACGCAAAGTTCTTCACATAACCCACACGTACCGGAATTGCATTTAAAAAAATGGCATTTTTATTGACGTCAATTTTAAAACGAGCATTACCGGTTGAGGTAATCTCCACATTTTGCATTAAAGGCGCACGAGGACCTTGACCATTACGGTTGAGGTTAAATAAAACTTTATCAGCCATTTTAATGGTTTTACCTGACTGAATTTCTAATCGAACATTGGCTTTTAAATCAACTTGCGCCAATTTCAAATCATTACCCATCACTTTTACCACGCCGCCATTTGGCTTATTAGTAGCGCGATCGATAGCGGCTTGAAGTGCTCGCGTTTGCACTGCTGCACTACCCGATAATGTGACGGTTTCAGTTGCTCCGGTCACTTTGTTAGTAAAATAACGGCCTTGATTACCAATACTTGCAGCTGCTGTTGGCGCGACATAAGTCATTGATGCCATTGAAAGCGTTAGCATACTTCCGAGTAAACATGTCTGGGCAGTTTTCCCGATGCTGGTGTTAAAAACGTTGTTCATAATTTATCCTAATTCACATTATTTTTACTGCTTTGCCAACATTGGAGCCGCAAAAACCCCGCTCTTGGCTATACAGCCAAAAGTGGTTTCCAATCTAAAACAGGGATTGTTGGCGCTTGTGTTATTGACACATTCAGTTGCTAACAAAAGCTTTAGTTAACATATGCTTTAGTTAACATGAGCTTTCATTAATACTGATGCTGTAATCACAGCGCCGATATGTCATCACAACAATTTTTGTTTAGTTCATGATTGTTGTGACAAGTTACTGTTACCTATTTTTACCATTACGCCTTGAGTAATATT
Organism: Shewanella sp. 10N.286.52.E4; assembly: GCF_041468785.1. NCBI lineage: Bacteria > Pseudomonadati > Pseudomonadota > Gammaproteobacteria > Alteromonadales > Shewanellaceae > Shewanella > Shewanella sp. 10N.286.52.E4. The sequence goes on along the minus strand of NZ_JBFRJJ010000005.1, from coordinate 23,182 downwards.
CGCAAGGTAAATATAAGTCTACAAAAGGCCTTTCATATGTTGACGAAACTTAACGATAGAAGGATCTTCTAAGCGCACCAGTTCGTCATGCATATATTTAACCATCTGTTTTAGTTGTTTTTTGTACTTGGGATCTTTGATTGAATTGGTCATTTCGTAAGGATCATTGTTCAAGTCATATAACTCATCACGACTATCACCTGGGTTCCATACAAATTTCATTTCTGGGGTACGGATAGCTCTTATTCCAAACCAGCCACCGTTGTACCATTCGTAGGCATATAGCGCGATATCATCTTTACCTTTATCAGCCACATCACCTTGTTCCATCAGTGGTACCAATGAACGGCCATCCACATCACCATCGTCAGCAAGCGTCATCCAATCAGCTAATGTGGGAGCAATGTCCAACATAGAAACTTGACGTTGGATAATCTTCGGTTCAACACTTGGGTCACGAATAATTAATGGCATTCTCATTAATTCATCGTAAGCATATGGCCCTTTATCATAAAGGTTATGTTCCCCTAGCATACTGCCCTGATCGCCAATGATAATGATGCGTAAATCATCATACATGCCGACTTCTTTAGCCGTTGCAATCAGTTCACCGACAGCATGATCGATCATTGCGATCGCTCCATAATAGAAGGTCCGAGACTTACGCCAATCTTCATCTGTCATGTGGCTTACATCGTGCCAAGGCCACCAAATATCATCTTGAGCCATCGGCTTATGAATACGTTCAATCCCATGATTCTTAGGTAGCTCAACAGTTTTCGGATCAAACATACTCGCGTATGGCTCAGGAACGCGATAAGGCGGATGCGGTTGCTCAAAACTTACGATACCAAAGAAAGGCTCGTCTTTTTTAGCGGCTGCGCGCAACATTTTCTGACCTTCACGAACCTCTTTACCCGCTTTAGTGTCTTCAAAAGTGCCTGGCATAGTGCGGTAATATTCGTGCTTTTCACCATTAGCATCACGCTCACCACGATTAAATTTTTCGATATTGGCCTGTGTTTCATAAGGTGTCCATTGACGGCCATGACGCTCTACGTCTTTATCGTGACCATATATAAACTCAGCTCCTCGTAATGCTGGACCTTGAGCGCCAATATGCCACTTACCGACGTAGCCAACCTTGTAACCCACATCAACGGCGCGGCGAATAACGCCTCCTTCTTCTGGGTTTAATTCATCAACGCGTGAATGATATAAGCCGACATTGTCATCTAAGCCTGTTTTATGACCCCAGCGTCCAGTAAACATTGCAGCTCGAGATGGAGAACATAAACCGGTACTGGTCATTGCATTATCAAATCGAACACCTTCATGAGCTAACGCATCAATGTTAGGCGTATTAACTGGGCCATCACGGTAAGAAAAAGTATCGAAACGCATGTCATCAAACATCAAGATCAATACATTAGGCTGAACTTGTTGTGCTGATTTTAAATTGGTGTCGTTTGCTTCATTAGCATGCACAACTTGACTTACTAATGTGCTTATTCCAACACAGGTTAATGTCAGCAATGTTTTCAGATTATTGTTTATCATTATTTTGTCTCTTGTTTGGTCTTTCTCTACTCATTTAAAACAATTACTTAAAATCATGTTTTACAACAGTTACTTACAAAACCTCTTAGAACAATGATGCTAGATTGTGCTCTTCTTTATCAGTAAGTGATTATGAGTAAGTGTTTATAAGTAAATTGTTCTACGAGTAAAGACTGCGCGAGCTCTTAAGAATGTAAATGGATCATTGACACTCTTCCCCAAATTGCCCGCACAACAGTCTTACTAGCTTTTAGCTATGTTGATATCTCTAAGTCGTACCCTTTACTGTTTAACCACCGAAATATCATCGATATAAAACAAAGCTGACTCTTTAGCGATGAGTGAAGGGTCAATTGAGATTGTCAGTTTGGCATCAGCTGGAACTGCTTGCGTTAGGTTAATTTCTTGACTAACGGTTATCCATTGCGCTTTATGTGCATGATCAATATGACTTAAATTAATCGGCTTTAAATTAAAACCAACATCAGTATTCGCATCGTTAGTGACTGTGACATCAAACTCTTTGAGCGAATTACTGGTATCAACCCATAGGCGCATAGAAAAAACATACTTACCAGCATCTAATTTAACTGCAGCTTCAGGAGAGCTGATAATAATTGGTTGCGTAGCATCTGCAGCCAATGCTGACACTTTTAAGCTACGCAAACCTGTAATGCGTTGCTCTTTAGTTATCTCGGCATATTTAGCTGACTCAGTACTGATATCCCAGAACTTTTGGTAATCATTATTTGCTGAGTTTTCAGGTACCAACTTAAGTGGACGCTTATTTTCTTGGAATAAAATAGGCCCTTCAAAACCAAAGAATGCTCTATCTAATAACTGCGGGTTAGGCTTTTGCCACACACGCATATAGTCAACTTCGAAATCTGCTGGTAGCTCTTCTTTATTTGGCATGCCAAGCCATGCAAAGATTTCTGAATCTAACCAAATTTCTAGTGGATTATTCAATACCCAACGATCGCCTAATTCTTTTTGAGTAAAACGTTCCAGTAATTTGCCGTCTAAATACAGGTTTAAGTAATCTTCACCCCACTCAGCTGCATAAATATGAAATTCATCAGCTACGCGATATGGCAAGTTTTCTTTATGATGAAAAACACGTGTAGGACGTTTTGCTGGTGGGCTCCAATCATGAACGGTTGATTTAGATTGATCAGGTTTAATATCACCAATGATTTTTGGATTACCAATTTGCTCATAAATATCAAGCTCAGACTGGTAACCAATAGCCCAAAAGGCGCTAGTCATGGATGCGTTAACCGCTTTAGAGCGTATTTCCATATAACCGTTAAGAAAACGTTTATTACTCACAATAGCAGCAGTAGTAATAGGCATAAACTCGCCACTTTCTGCAGTGCCATATTTGGCTTTAATTTTTCCATCTGCGTAAGCTTCGTCAGCAAAATCAAAGTCGGGTTCCCACTGACTGCGAAGTTTGAGTAAACCATCTTCTAAAATAACGTTATGAGGCGCAAACTGCGATGGTGCGCGCCCTTTCCAAATGTAGTATTCATCATTTGCACCTTGAACAAACCATTTTTCTTGATCAATAACATCTGCGTTAAACTCATCACTGATTTCAGTATTTAATACCCAGCCACCTTCATTGTTCGGATCTGAGTACGGCATAACTTGATCAAGTGCCACTGAAGATTGACTGCTCTGTTGACTTACCAACTCAGTTTCAGGCGCTTTTTCATTATTTTGACAAGCCATTAAGCTTTGAGAAATAAGTAACACCAAAGCACTTTGTGCAAATATCGTCTTAGCGAAATTTGACTTGGCAACGATAGGCTTCATTTACGGACGTCCTTTTAATAATCAAATCCCATGATGACAATCACATCCAACAAGATTTGTACTTACTGAAATCAACCCCACATTGTCCAGTTAAAACGTTCAAAACACGCTTTACAGGTTTGTGAAATTTGTTAAATTGAAACTCAATATAAACATATGATGTTTGCATTTGCAATATCTATTTATTGCTTTGCATTACTTTACATTAGCCATATTCGATATATTTAACATCACTATCATTCAAGCGACCACACGCAACACTAGCAGACCTAACCAGTTAATATAATTGCCTTTAAAAATAAATCCATAAATAACAACACTTGTTCTACTCCCTCTACGTCACACAAAACAAATCACTACAATAAGGTTTTAATAATGACAATGTTCACCATGCAGGCAGGCTTTTCTGTTAACAATTAAGATTACTGGAGCTTTAAACCAATATTAAAAATTGTCGTATTTGTACAATCTCCTTTTGTTAGTTCTTGCTAAAATCTCTCCATCAATTTCGTCATCGCTTAAAACACGTTGATAATTTACAGCCCGTCTTCGAGCTAAATAACCATAAAGATTTGCAAGGTCTTCAATATGAACTCACAAACATCATTAGCACAACTTGGGTGGCGACCATTTTTTCAACAACAATTGTCGCTCAATGAACTTGAGTTATTGTCTGTAGAAAACCTTGATGAAAAGCTATATGCAGGACGTGTTATTGAACACCATCGAAATGGTGTTGTGGTAATGAATGACTCAGGCCAATTTTCATTAACCCAAACAGCCCTTCAAGCAACACAGACTGACAGACTGTGTGTCGGAGATTGGCTGTTATTCAATACTCAACTTCAGTTTGAACGCTTACTAGAAAGACAATCATTGTTTCAACGAAAAGCACCGGGCAGTAAAATCGATACTCAGCTAATTTCGTCTAACGTGGATAGCTTATTTATTGTTTGTTCGCTCAACCAAGACTTTAATTTAAGCCGAATTGAACGTTACCTTGCGTTAGCAAAAGAAGCGCAAGTAGAACCCATTATAATCCTGACGAAAGCCGATCAATGTAAAGATGCTGATGATAAGCGTCAGCAAGTACAGTCACTTGATCCATTTATGATGGTTCATGCATTAAACGCTCTAGATAAAGACCATATAATTGAACTCAGCGGTTATTGCAAGCAAGGTAAAACTATCGCATTGCTTGGCTCATCTGGTGTGGGCAAGTCTACTTTAGTCAACGGCTTAATGGGTGTAGATACGCAGCTAACGAGTGATATCCGTGAAGATGACAGTAAAGGAAGACACACCACGACATCTCGTGCATTGAAACCACTCGCCCAGGGCGGTTTGATTATAGACACACCCGGCATGCGAGAATTACAACTCAGTGCTTGTGAGCAAGGGGTAAGTGAAACCTTTAGTGAAATCACTGAACTGGCAGCACAATGCCGCTTTGCAGATTGTCAGCACAACTCAGAACCTGGTTGCGCGATTCAAAATGCATTAGATAAAGGGGATATTGATCAAAGACGATTGGTTAGCTACCAGAAACTAATGCGAGAACAAGCCATGAATAGCGCGACGTTAGCGCAAAAAAGAGCTAAAGATAAAGCACTTGGAAAAATGATTAATTCAGTGCAAACAGCCTCGCGTTCTTTTAAAAAAGGCACTTATTAACGCTGTGGTAATTAAGTTTTTAGCTCAATAAATTAATCTATTAGTTCTGTTAAAAACCATTGCTGGCCAAATAGTATTTTAATTCATTTAACCAGCGAGCTTCCCTTTACTATTCATAACGTTTAAATAAGAAATACTGTTCGGGGCAGCCGTCAAAACCAGGCGCTGTTCCAATAACCTCGAAACCACATTTCTGGTAAAAGTTCGGGGCTTGAAATGCCAACGTATCGACTTGCGCGGCTTTACACCCCTGCTGTTTGGCTTCCTGTTCAGCTAACTTCATCAACTGATATCCGAGTCTTTGACCACGGTATTCATCACTGACCCACACCACGTTGATTAAAAATTTATGGTATATCGTTCGCCCAGATATGCCAGCAACGATTGTGTTATTGCTATCTCGCATAATTACAGTCAAGGGTTTGGACGTTTCATTACCCATGTGGCTAAAATTAAACTCCCTAACACCATCAACAAGTTGATCAACAATTTTCGACTCTTCTGAGTGTAAAACTTCTATATTCACATCCTTTCCTCTTACATGTTTTTTCACATTCAAACTTATGATTATATTAATTTTATCATTAATACCAATCTATAACTGCTATAAATGCAAAAGCCATTTGTTTACACAAATGGCTTAATTATCATTTCAGTCATTTAAGAGATAAACGTTATAGATATGCTTTCAAAAAGACCAAGTATTTGTTCGAAGCACTGACGCGATTTTCTTTTTTACTAAAGCCATGACCTTCGTCATCAAAAACTAAGTAATCAACATGAGTACCACCAGAGCGAATAGACTCGACCATTTCATCACTTTCGATTTTTAGCACTCTTGGATCATTAGCACCTTGCACAACAAGTACTGGACTTTTAACTTGATGACCAAAAAATACCGGTGAAATGTTATGTAAGCGCTCTTTATCAGTAGCAGGGTCTCCAAGTTCGTCATAAAGACTTTTTCTAAATGCTTCCCAATAAGGCGGAATACTTTCTAGGGTTCTTACCCAATTGGTGACACCAAAAATATTAATACCGACTTTAAATTCATCGGTAAATGCCATTGCAGCCATAGTTAAATAACCGCCATAACTGCCACCCATCACGCCAATTTTTTCAGCATCAACCCAATCTAAGCTCTGTAGGTACTTTTTGTTGTATACCACATCTTGTAAATCATCTTCACCATGACGTTTATCATCTAAGTGAAAGAAGGTTTTACCGTAACCACTTGAACCACGGTTATTGATTTTAATAATAGCGTAACCATTATTCACCAAGTGCTGAACCGTGGCTGAGTAGCCTTTACGTGATTGCCCTCCTGGTCCGCCATGTATATAGATTAGCGCAGGGACTTTGGTAAACTCAGCTTGTTTTGGCTTATATAAAATAGCTGGGATCTCAATACCATCAAAGCTTTTGAATCTCACCACTTCACCAGCGACTAAGTTTTGCTCTTTAATGGCTGGATTGCCGGAGTTAGTAAGACGTAGTACCTTATCAGTACCAACTTTATGGCTGTATAAATTTGATGGTGAAGTATCTGAATTGATATAGAACACCATTGATTTAGAATCTTGTGAAAAGTTAACTCCACGGAGATCGCCACTTGGTAATGTAGGCAAAGAGAGTTCACGGTTGTTTTTGTGATCGGTTATCGTTAATTGAGTTTGAGCATCAGCATTGATACCCGTGATTTGATAACGACCATCTTTCGAGAAGTAACTGAAACTTACATCCCAATCGGCTTTATAATTTAACTCACTTTCACTGGTAGCAATATCATAGGTCCATGCTTGGTTAAATTCCCCAAACTCATTTGTCGCATATAACAGCTGCTTGTTGTCTTTGGTGAAGGTGTAAGCATAATAAGACACATCACCTTCATGCTCTGTAATTAAGCGAGGTTTGTTCATTTTTAGTCGTAAATCAACCAAATATAAATCAGTATTACTATTAGAGTGGTTCTTACTTAAGGCAATAAAACGACCATTCGGACTCATGCTTTCAACTGTAAATCCTGACTCATTTTTATAAATTAAATTACGACTATAGTCTGCTGTATTATATTGATAAACGTCAAAATATTTAGCATCACGCTCATTGGTCATGACAAAAAACGAATCATCATCTTCATGCCATGACAACATCATGGCCTTCAAGCCTTCACCTGGAGTTAAATCTACTTCATTGCCTTCGAGGTCTTTAACAAATAGATGGTTTAATTCATCTCCCCCTTTGTCAGCACTATAAAGAAAGCGATCATCTTTAGGGAACCAAGATTCAACAAAAATTGATTCTTCTGTAGAAAACGTTAATTGAGTTGTTTTGGAGCCATCTACTGGCACTTTGTATGCGTTGAAGATCCCTGAATCATCATTACTTACCAAAACCGCACTTCCGGAATGATTAATAGATGAGCCAAACACACTGGTCGTTTTATAAAACTCTTCAGCTGTGTAAGTTTCAAAGTTGATTTGAGCTTGAGGGGATATCTGTGGAGCCGGCTGTGTTTGTTTTTTTGCGGTAGAGCAACCTGTCAATACTAACGCGATGACAGCAGTACTCATCAATGTCTTAAGCATAATATATCCTTATTTAGCTTGAAATTGGTTTTCTCAATAAATCGACAACTCAACAGCTTACTAAGAAATTGAACACAAATTAAACTAACACTAACCTGTATTTTTGGCCAATTAGTTTACCTTGAACTGCGACTAATCATCTCAACACAAACGTGTCAGGCACAGAAATTCCTTTTACACTATCTTAAGAACATGGTTTACACATTGATGCTTTTATTTTTCACAAAAGTACCTGGAAAAATAGCATTAATGAATGAAGGAAAGCATATAATCCAAATTCCAATTAATAAAAACCAATTCATTTTGAAATTAGTCGTTTGAAAATTATAAATTTTTGATTTCATATAGGTATAAGGTAAAACAATACGATTTTTGTGCGCAATTTGGTATACCAGGCCTTGCTCATGCCATAGGGATATTTCTGTTTGCTCTTGAGCTTCAGCCTCATTTATTGAAACAGATATTGTCTTTGCTATTTTTTGACATAATGCTCGACTAATACCAAGCGCAGCAAATGTTTCAGGGTATGACTGAAGATAAAGATCATAATAACGAGTAGTTTTATCTAACTCCTCGTCGTAAACTGTTTCTGTTTTACACTTCACTTTGTCTACTAAGGTTCGAAACTCGTGGACTTCAGATAATGGAGCCACATGATATTTAGGTACAGCCCAGCACAGAAAAACGATATTAATCAGAAGAAAAGCCAGTAAGAATAAAGCTCTTTTATATTCATCACCTCTAGCTTCAAACTCAAAGTATTCAAGTCTATATCCATAGTTTGAATTATATGCGTCCTCTAATTCATTTTCAGATTGAACTTGCTTTTGTTCTAATAACTGTTCTTCAGGGCTATTAGCCCGATTGTCTATTTCTGCTAATAGATCTTGATATCGTTGTGGGTACTTAGCTGCATTAATATTTTCTTTAACGTCTAATAACTCTTCCAATGAGTATTTTGAATAATCAATTGTCATTATCTTCCTTAATAATTATCTCTATTTTGCTTATTTCACTATCGGTTAACGCTTTATACCCTCTCGGATAAGGCCAGCCATACCCCCATCGATAAGTTGTGGGAAAATATGGACTGCCACCGACTCGAACTCCTGCCAACATTATATTGGCAATATGAGGATCACCCACTTTTGCTACACACTGTTTTAATCGTCTGTCCGATTCAAGACGTTGCTTAAAAGTGCCGCCTTGCCAATAGTCGTAATCATGAGCAGTACAGCATGATAACCACAATTCATTTTGGCTAAAGATTCCATCAGGAAATACACTACATCCATCTGAAGTGAACGGTTTGATTTGCTCAGCATGGACAGTGAAAGACGAAATTAATATGATAATAACAAACAAGCCGCTCATAAATAGTTCCAATGTTACTTCTAATTTACAACTGTTTTTAAACATCCGTTTAGGTTTAGGTTTAGGTTTAGGTTTAGGTTTTCAGCATTATTAATAATACGTCTTCAGCCAAATCACAATTAGCTGATTGAGATGAAATAAAATCACTCATTAAAATATTGAATTATATATTTAATTGCCAAAACAAATTACAAAACTACTATTTACAACCCTTTTTACTCATCCTTAGGAGGTTAAGAATAGGTATAACGTGTAAACAACTTAATAGTGATAAATGAGCATAGTGTAATACCCAAGGCATCGGCTAGAAGATCGCTTAAATCAAATGTCCTTGTACTAATAAACGCTTGGCTTATTTCTTCGACTAACACAAAGATACTGACGACTAGAACAGCATAGTAAATGCGAATATTTCTGAAGCTAAAGTGTGCTAAACGACTGGCCAGTAATCCCATTGTTGTCAACAAACCAAATAAGCAAAAATGGCCAATTTTATCACCATGGGGAATAGTGCGAACTAAATCGAAAAAGACATTACTTCCACCCGTATTGGCTTGGTAAATAATCCAGCCTATAAAACTGCTAAACGACACAGCTAAAAAAATGAGCGCTTTATACATTATTCCGTTAACCCCTTATCCATTATGTGTATAAAGATGAATGAATAAGAGGTACGAAACAACATCAAAGTGACAGCAATTATATTAAATAAGGTTAACGTTATGTTCGGAGTTACTGTTCATAACGCTGCTGATACATAGTAGAAGTCACTTGTTTTACTGCTTTTATCATTTCAGGATAAGGAACGTCTGTAATAGTTACAAAGCCTATGTTGGCATTTTCACCATCAAATGCACGCCCTGAAATTGGTTCATCAATATATTGAAACCAATGTGCTCCAACCATGTAAGGTTTTTCAAGCACGCTTTGCATATAATCGGTATACATTCTGGCTCTATCTTCTTGGTTCGCCGCATGAACGATACCTGGGTTATATAAGCCCGAATCAGTTGCTGTACCGATATGGAACTCACCCACTACTACGGGTAAATCAACTTCTTCTAAGAATTGCCAGTAATCGGTTTGCATTCCCTCTTCATAGATATTAAAGCTCAACACATCTGAATACTTAAGTGATGCCTTAATAATTTCATCAGGCATCCCCCAATTTGCCATCCGCGCGCCCATATACAAGTGATTTGGCAGAGCTTGAGCTAATGTATCGTGCACCACAGTGAAATATTGCTCGCCTAACAATTTTAATAACATCGATAAATCACTTATAACTTGATCGTTATAGCTTTCAAACACCAAGCCATCAGCAAACTCTTGCCAACTGCTAAGTTTAATTTCCCAAGCCGTATTTAGTGCCTCAACGGTTTTGTACTGCGTTTGGATACGTTGCATAAATGCATTTTTCGCCGGGCTATCTTGACTGTTTTTTGATATTGCATCTAAGATCACACCGTACCTTGCAGCAACTGAGCCGGTTCTTTCACCCCAGCTTTTTTCATTATCAATAAATATCCCTACACACCAAGGTGATGACTGAATATTATTGGCTATCGCATCTATCGTAATTTTTGCTCGCTGTGCAAAGACAGGATCAAATGGATCTGGCATTAACCCCCAATGGTTTGTTTCACCAGATAGGGTTTTAAAGTCACCAATGATCCAACCATTGGCAAAATACGGTACTTGTTTTGATTGATAAAAAGCAGGATCTACCCAATTACCAAAAGATGTAAAACCCCAATCTTGCATGCGCTGTGCAGTCACTTTGTGCCATTGCTTAATGTAGTCAGTCTCAGGAGTTAACTCGCCATAACGACGCTCAAGGTTAGCGCGATAAAAGCTATAAGTTTCTCCATGAGGAATGGGACCTTTATGGGTCGTTCGACGATAACTGTAATGTTTAGCTAATGGGTCTGAATATTCAGGTAACCACTCAAACATTTGGTGACGAGTGGGCGAAATAACATAACGCTTTGCTTTAACTTCATCACTCACCTTAACGATTCCCATTGAATCTTCAGGCGTGATTTCGTCATTGTGTCTAACCCGAATAGTGGGATCATCATAATCGACACCCGTTAAAGTCGTCATATTGGCCATACGGACATTCGCCGGCCCATGGGAAAAGAAGATATTGCCTTCAGGATCTACCATCCACCACTTACCATTAACCTTCTCTGTTCTAAAATAGCCTGTGGCGGTTAACTTTGGTCCTTCAGTATAACCACCATATTTAGAACGCGATGCCATTCCAGTAGAAGCATTAAGTGTTGCGAGCTCCTTTGCTGCAATATCTACCAGTGCTTGCTCTGTTTCTACTGTTAGAGGTGTTTTGACTTTGGCATTTTGGCCAAACTTATCGACAACATTAACCATCCATTCTTTATCAGAAGGTGGGTTTTTTCGCAGTCTAATATTATCGATTTCAACAGATTTAGGTTCTAAAATACCGATAGTAAAGAACTTAAGGCTCGCAATTTGATCAAATTTTTCACCCGATTGACGCCAAGAGCGCCAAATCATTAAATCATCTTGGGTTTTCCAAGGCCTAACATCCCCCCAAAGCCCCATATCTGTTTCAGCCTCGATGCCATCAAGTGGGATATATACCGTGCCGTTATAACCTGATGCTAAACTAATTGAACGGCTCTGATATTGTCCCTGAGTGTTAATAACATTGAGGTATAACTGGATAGATACTCCATCTTTATTTTGTACATCAAACGCTAAATTAAAATCAGATTCAGTTGAAAAATCCCAAGGCTGTTCAGGGGTGATAGTAAGCGAAGAAATATTCGCTTTGTTAGAGAAATCGATGCTCAAATGATGATTCAAATTGCCAGAATCTTTTGATTGAATAACCTTATATTCACTTCCGTCTTGAGTTAACCATTGTTGATTTTTGTCATCCTCAAAATCAATTAATTTAGCTAACTTAACTTCATTTTTAAACGGATCGTTCTCCACTTTTGAAGTGCTTTTTTCTTGAGGATTAATTTGTTGAAAACTGTTTTGTTTACTACTGCTAATTTCATTCTCTGTGTTTGACTGACTACAACCTTGCAGCAAATAAATCAGACCCCAAAATAGAATTGAATACTGTCTCATTTAAAACTCCCTTTATAATGATCAAGGCATTACTTAACATTTAGCCCATGGTCAGTGCTAAAAAAATGCATAATCAAATGCATAGTCATTGCTATTGTTAACGCCAAAGTGATTGCTTTATTTGTTACGCTATTGGATATCAAAAGCTAATAACTGATGATGAGCCGTAACGTAAACTTTGGAAAAATCTGTATTAAAGGCTAAGTTCGCGGCAATGCTGTCTAAATGGATTTTGGCTAAAAGTTTTCCCTGTGGATTAAATAGCCAAATGCCTTGTGGTCCAGTGGCAAATATCACCCCTGAAGGATGAACTTTTAATCCATCAGGTAAGCCTTTATGTTCGGGGTCTAAATCAACAACTTCATATAAGACCCTTTTATGATTTACAGGCTTTTCGACATTTAACGAATATTGATACCACGCTGGCCTATCAGGATCAGATGCCGCTACATACAAGGTATTTTCGTCAGGAGACAGCGCAATGCCATTTGGCAATTTAATTGCATCGTCAATCAACCTCAGTTCATTGCCAACAGTTAACTGATATACACCTTGAAATGCTAATTCCTTGTTAGGATCATCTAGCTGTTGAGGTAAACCATAAGGTGGATCGGTAAAAAATATATCTCCAAAACTTGTGAGCACGCCATCATTGGGACTATTAAGGCGTTTCCCCTCATATTGCGACACCAGAATACGATAATCACTTTGAGGGTCATTCAATTGCGTATTCATCACAGCAATCTGACGTGAGCGAGATTGCAGTAATACCAACCTATCGAGCTTTGATTTTACAGCAGTAGAGTTGACAGCAGTTGAGTTAATAGGATCAGAATTTGAGCGAAAACTTGAATTTGCCCCAAGAACGAGCCCATTGGAATAACCGCTATTAGACAGATAAATACTCAAACCATGCTTGGGGTCGTATTTAAACACTTTGTTAGCAGGTATATCTGAAAACAACAGGTATTCACCTTGCTTAACCCAAACCGGCCCTTCCGCCCATTCAAAGCCTGTAGCAAGTTGCTCAATGGGTTTATTAACATCCAATATAGCCAAAGCACTTTGATCGAATATTTCATAAACCCCATAGCGAGTGACATCTTCTTTTATCTCCACTCTTGTCTCAACATTTCCCTTAACACCTGCATCAACTCTTGCATCAACTCTTGCATGACTGACGGATTCATCATCTTGACTAAGACCTAAATCAAATTTTTCTGATTGGAGTACAGGAACATCATCAATTAACGCATAAGCATTAACCGATAATAATGAAACACTAAATATCAGAAAAGCAGCAAGTTTCTTATAGCTATCAACAGTTTTTTTGCTGTTACTAGATTGAACGTCAGACTGATGCTGACGCTTGATAACAGCTCTAACTATACATTCAGCCTTTTGAATAGCTTGATGTTTACCCACTTGAGCCATTGGACTCTCAACCCAGCGTACGATTAGTCGATAAAGCTTTACATTACTGTGATTTAGCATCATAACGTCTCGTGTAAATTTGCTTATTCACTTCTGCTGCGGCATCCACCAGCGGTTGGTATGGAATATCTGTCACACTGACAAAGCCAACATTATAATTTTCGCCATCATAAGCTCGTCCTGTTAACGGAGAGTCAATATATTGAAACCAATGAGCTCCAACAAAGTAAGGATTATCAATCACACTTAACATGTAATCTTGGTATTTAAGGCCGCGATCCTGTTGCGATTCAGCATGAATTAGTCCAGGGTTAATTAAGCCAGAATCTAAAGCGCCGTTATGAAACTCACCAATAATGCTTGGCTTGTCGATGTCTTCAAGAAATGCCCAAAATGAATCATTAATCGACTCTTTGTAATAGTTATAACTCATGACATCTGCGTACTTAGCCGCCGCACTTCTCACTTCGGGTGTCATCCCCCAGTTCGCAAACCTGGCACCAAGATACATATGATTAGGAAGATATTGTTTTACAGCGCCGCTAACGACGGCAAAATATTCACTGGCATAATGTTCTAAAAGCGTGCTTAAATCTTTCACTACGGCATCATTAAAGTCTGATATAACAACACCTTTTGATAAGCTGTCCCATGAGTCTATTGCTGTGCCCCATTGGCTATTTAGCTCATCTATATTGGCATATTGATTTTTTAGTATTTTAACGAACTCGGCTTTTGTAGGGCTTTCACTCGCATCACGATTCAAGGTATTGATCGCAATGCCGTAGTGACTTTGTACATCACCTTCTACACCCCAACTTTTTTCATTATCAATAAACACCCCTACACACCAAGGGTTGTTTTGTACTTCTGCAGCAATTTGCTTAGCAGTGAATAATGCTCTTTGTTTAAATACAGGGTCGAAAGGATCGGGTAATGGGCTCCAGTAGTCATTACCACTACTCACCGTTTTAAAATCGCCGATAATCCAACCATTGGCAAAATATGGAATTCTATCCGCTTGATAAAAGCTGGCATCAACCCAGTTCCCAAATGAGGTGAATCCCCACGTTAACATCCGGTCGATTGTGGTATTTCGCCACTTTTCCATTATTTCATTAGTATCATCTGTCTGATATTTTCTAGCCAAATTCGCTTGGTAAAAACTAAAAGTTTCGCCTTTATCAACTGCGCCAGTATGTACTTCGCGTCGATAACCAAAATGAGAAGACATGGGCTCACCATATTCAGGTAACCATGTGAACATTTTTGCGCGTAATTCTGAGCTGACGTAACGAGACGACCAAGCCGCTTTAGGTGCTCTGTTAAGCCCTATTGAATCTTCTGGCGTAAAGTCACCTTTTGAGCGGGGTGTAATATACTGACTGTCAAAATCATAACCTGTAATAGTAGAGGTATTAGCCATTCTGATATTGGCTATACCCGTAGAAAAAAACAAATACCCCTCAGGATCAACAAGGCTCCATTTATCTTGATATTTCTCAACTCTAAAATAGCCAGTCGCTTTAAGTTTAGGGCCGTCTTTCCAACCATTAAACTTTGAACGCCCTGCTGGTGGCACATGAGATAATTTCGCTTGTTCTTGATTCGATATAGACACTAACTCTTCAGGGGAGCTGACTTTATTGACAAAATCTAGAGAGGTATTTTGGCCAAACTTATCAACGAGGTTAGCGAGATAATTTTGATTGACCTTATTTGGATCTATTAATCGAATATCATCAACAAGAATTTGTTTATCTTCAGGAACACCATGAACACTAAATTCAATTTGGGCAACTGAACTTAGATCAATATTTTTCACACCATGACGCCAAATGATTGGGGTATACGTTGAATCCCATTGAGTAGGATTAGCACGTAATCCAGTTTCAACATTAAGGTCTGGACCTCGTAACTCCATATAATAGGTATCGTGACTATTGGCTGGTAACACGAAACTACGGTGATGACCTTTTCCTTCACTGTCGGTTACGCTAACATATATATGAGTCGAGCGAGGTAATGGATTAGTTAAATTTAGTGCAAAAGCAAATTGTTCTTGCTCACTCCAATCCCAAGGGGTATTTGGTTTAAATGAAAAACCAGCAGTATGATTACTTTTTGATTTTAGTTTGATAACTAACTGTGATTTACCATCAATTATTTTGGTAGAAGCAACGGCATTCTTAAGCTTTATCGATGCTAGTACACTATCCGAAAACGAATTATTTACAGAGCTCGCCTTACTATTTTGCTGTAATATAGAGTTAGTTTCTTTAGTGCTAGACTCTTTAATAGTAGAAGTATCAGAACTTGTGATAAGAGAATCGGGTTCCTTATCCACTGAACACCCACCAATAACAGCACCAACCAGTAACGCTATCATCGATTTAGGTAGCAATTGGGTCACTCCACTCATTTCACAAACTCCTTATCCTACTTTAGCATTTCACTTTCACTGATAACCCCATTCCTCATTCACTTGCCATAACAAGCGATAAGGACAAACATCAAAAATAAGCATCAAAATATCAACAATAAGGTCTGATGCTCATTATTCTAAAATTGAGTAATCAATGGATAATTTAAAAATTCGTAGGTATAAACTGTAACAACCGCAACTTATTGTCAACAATTAACATTAAAATATATTTAGTAAAAAACATAATATGAGATTATTTGCAGCCAGTAATGAAGAGGTGTTTGCTTTATTAATTAACAGCATATGAAGCATCCAAGATGCTTGGAGTGATTGTAACCAGTGAAGATCGTTTATATTAAATCAACGCAAGTGAACTAGATTAACAATTTACTTAGCCAATTCTTTACCCATGAACATCAACCTAAGTTAATATTGCTTCATTATTGTTATCATGTCCGTTTTAAGTTTTGCGATTACCTTGCCATCAAGGGCTGTTAACTAACTTATTTACGCAGACATCGACTCACTGCAGCAGCGGCATGAATGCTTGTTGTATCATAGAGTGGTATTTCTGTATCAGATTGATTAATCAGTAAAGCAATTTCAGTACAACCTAAGATGACTGCTTGAGCCCCTCGAGAGAATAAATCCTCGACAATTTGCAGATAACTGTCTTTAGAAGATGGCTTAAACTCCCCTAGACATAGTTCCTGATAAATTATGTCATGAACAACTTTTTGCTGTGCATCATGAGGGACGATAACATCAATACCATGCAAGGACTTTAAGCGTCCTTTATAAAAATCTTGCTTCATAGTAAAGCCTGTTCCAAGTAAGCCAACGGTGTCAATATTATCAAGCTTAAGTCGGTCTGCGGTTGCATCTGCGATATGTAAAATGGGGATATTAATGGCGGCGTCGATATCGTCATAGACTTTATGCATGGTGTTAGTACATATCAACATAAAATCTGCGCCAGCCAGTTCTACTCGTTGAGCAGCTTCAGACAAGATAGTTGCTGTTTGCTGCCAGTCACCTTGATGTTGCAGCTTTTCAATCTCATCAAAATCAACACTAAACAAGCTAATTTTAGCGGAATGCAGACCACCCAATTGCTGATTAACGCCTTCATTGATCGCTTTATAATAGCTAGAAGTGGACTCCCAACTCATGCCGCCTAACAAACCGATGGTCTTCATATTTTTTCCCTAATAAACCGAATTAACACGTCCTGTACTGGACCTAACGGTCAGCTGGATGGTTCACGCCATCATATAGTTTTACTTGATCAATTTTCAGCGGATTAATACCTGCTAAGCAAGCCACATTAAAGCCGAATTGATTCGGGTTTGAGCGTCGTTGATGATGGGTATAAATACCGCAATGACGGCAAAAATAATGTTTAGCTGTTTTGGTATTAAATTGATAGACGCTTAACTCGTGTTCACCTTGAATAAACTGAATATCACCTAAATTGATTGATGCAACAATAGCACCTCGACGACGACACATACTGCAATCACAGCGCCTAACATCCTGTATTCCATTTGGTAAAGAAAGCTCCATGACCACTAAACCACAATGACAACTGGCTCTATGCTTAGGCATAACCTCAACACCATTGACCTCAGTTAAATTTACCATGTCCCTTCCTTGTGAGTTCGAACTAGCTTTACGTTACCACGCTTAGTTAGAAGAATGATTTAAATTAAGATTAATTAAATATGCTAATAAAAAAGGAGCCTAAGCTCCTTTTTTATTAAATGATGTATGAATTGTTTATTCAATCACTTTTGCTATCAATTGAACCAAAGATAATGATTACTGCTGCTTATACACCACACCATCTTTCATCACAAAACCAATATCTAATAAGGCTTCAATATTATCAAGTGGACTGGTATCAATTGCGATAATGTCGGCATACTTACCTACTTCAATAGTGCCAAGCTTATCTGACATATCAATAAGGTCTGCAGCATTTACAGTCGCTGATTTTAAAATGTCACTGGTTGGCATTCCCGCTTGATGCATCAATACTGCTTCTTGAGCGTTTATTCCGTGCTTAGAAACGCCACTGTCTGTACCAAAAGCGATTTTGACTCCCGCTTTATATGATTTTTCAAAGTTAGCTAGCATGTCAGGTCCAACCCTAATGGCTTTGGCTTTAATAGGTGTAGACATAAAATCTGACGTTTCAGCCATCTCAACAACCGTTGCACCAGCTAGCAAAGTAGGAACCAAATAAGCACCCGTTTGTTTAAACAGTTTAATGGTTTCTTTATCGGCATAGCTGCCGTGCTCAACACTATCTACGCCAGCACGAAGCGCTGCATTAATGCCTGCAGTTGCATGAGCATGGCTTGCCACTTTACGCCCTAAACCGTGAGCTGTTTCTACAATTTCTTTTAATTCTAAATCAGTCATTTGCTGACCAGTACCAGTATCGGTATCTGATAATACCCCACCAGTTGAGGCCACTTTAATGGCATCAGCGCCATATTTTATGGCTTCACGCGTCGCCTTTCGACATTCATATGGACCATCGCAAATCGTTTTAGGGGATTTCATCGCTAAAATATCAGGTGCCATGCCATCAGCATCTAAATGGCCACCTGTTATAGTGACACCCGCTGCGGCAATAATACGTGGGCCTTCAATCCAGCCCTTTTCAACACCATCGCGCAGTGCATACATTTGCTCTGGCTCACTTAATAAATCACGTACTGTAGTAAACCCAGACAATAAGGTGGTTTTGGCATAGTGAACGCTTTTCATTGCGACATCGGCATCAGATAGTTTTACAGTATCTGACACATTATTCGGTCCTAACTCCATTTGTAAATGAACATGCATGTCCATCAAGCCCGGCATAACAAACTTATCTGATAAATCTATCAAGGTGGCATCAGCTGAAATTTTATTTACCTCAACGAAACCTTTTTTAACCGCAATGATGTCACCATCTTTAATGACCACAGTTTGCTTTGTTAAAGGGGCCTTACCTGGTACAGCAAGCAACTCACCTGCATGAATGACTTTTGTATCAGCCATTACCGAGTGAGACATTAAACAACCAAAAACCAACGCGCTAAGCGAAAAGGCTTTTTTATCATTCTTAAGGATTTGGATATTGTTAGAGTTTGAATCTGTAGTAGAGATGAACGATTTGAACTCAGTTATTCTATGTTTTGTTGAAAATGGAAATAAAGTCATGGCATTACAGCTTATTGTTATTAATCTTGTTCATTAATATACCTAAGCTTTGATTAATGTAAATATTAATTCACATAACTTTGTGTTTTATTAAGCTTATGGTAATTTATTCAATAAATATCAATAATTCTCTAGCTGACTCATCTCCAATAACTCAGTTAGGGTTACTAATAACAAATATTCATCGTTCAATTTAAGGTCAAGGATTACTCATGAACAAAGGTATTTATCTGGTATGCATGATATCGCCACTCGTTGCGGCTATAACATCGACAATGGCATATGCTCAAAATGATGTCGATAACAGCCAAGTCCATAATACGCTGCAGCTCGAAGATGTGTTTTCTTTAGAATATGCATCTGGTTTAGCCATTACCGCTGAAGGCGATGAAGTGTATTTTGTACGTAATTACATGGATATTCAGACGGATAAAAAGCTAGGTAACATTTGGAAAGTCGATAAAAACAAGCGCCTTACCCCTGTTACCAATGGCCTGCATGTTGATTTCTCACCAAGCCTATCACCTGACAACAGTAAACTAGCTTATATCTCAACAGCCAGTGGCTCAGCTCAAATCCATATGAAATGGCTAGAAACCGGTGAAAGCAGCCAAATGAGTCACTTTAGCCAATCTCCATCTAATTTAAGTTGGTCACCAGACGGCAAGTACATCGCATTTAATCGCTTCGTAAACAGTAAACCTAAATCTGTTGTTTCACTGCCTGGTAAGCCACAAAATGCCCAATGGGCAAAACCTGCCGTTTATATTGATGACATGTATTATCGTTTTGATGGCGCAGGTTTTAGCCAAGCAGGTAATAGTCAGATTTTTGTGATGTCCTCAAATGGCGGCGCAGCAAGACAAGTCACCCACGAGAAATTTGATCATCGTAGTAATATCAGTTGGACTAAAGATGGTAAGCAGCTCATTTACTCGAGCAATAAGCGCGCAGAGAAAGATTTAGAATGGACAGACACCAATATCTACGCCGTTAATATTAATGATCAACAAGTCACCCAACTTACTGATCGAGTCGGACCAGATAACTCCCCTATCGTGTCACCTAATGGCAAAATGATTGCGTACTTAGGCTACGATCAAAACTTCAAAAACTATGAAAATACTGAACTGTTTATCATGGATATTGATGGTAGTAATAAACGTTCTATCACTGCCGACTTAGATCGCTCGATTAACAGCATAAAATGGGCTGATAACAGTAAAGCCATATACATGAGTTATCATGATAAAGGTGAAACTTATGTGGCGTATCAGTCATTAAAAGGTAAGCGTGAAATTGCCGCTAAAAACCTTGGTGGCCTTTCATTTGGTCGACCTTACACGGGCAGCCAATTCGATGTCGCTGAAGATGGCACTATCGCATTTACCTATTCAGACCCTCAACGTCCCGCAGATATTGCCATTACCCGTAAAGGAAGAACTAACCAACTTACCGATTTAAATAATGATGCGTTGAGTTATAAAACCTTAGCTTCAATAAAAGAGTTGAACGTGAAATCCTCTTTTGATGATAGAGATATTCAAGCATGGGTAGCCTATCCACCAGGTTATGAAGCGGATAAAAAAGCAGGCAAAACCTTCCCGCTAATTTTAGAGATTCATGGTGGTCCAGTAACGAACTACGGCCCTCATTTCTCTGCAGAAGTACAATTAATGGCAGCCAGTGGTTATGTCGTTGTCTATGCTAACCCACGTGGAAGCGACAGTTACGGTAAAGAGTTCGCACAAACCATTTATAACAATTACCCTAGCCAAGATTATGATGATTTAATGTCGGTAGTCGATGGTGTTATTGCCAAAGAAGCAATTAACGAAGAGGCATTATTTGTCACCGGTGGATCAGGCGGCGGCGTACTGACAGCTTGGATTGTCGGCCATACAGATAGATTTGCAGCAGCCGTAGTCGCCAAACCTGTGATCAATTGGTATAGCTTTGTGCTAACGACAGATATTTATCCCTTCGTAATTAAGAACTGGTTTGAGAAAATGCCTTGGGAAGATAGCGAGCATTATATGAAGTTATCACCAATCAGTTATGTAGGTAATGTCACAACACCTACCATGCTATTAACGGGAGAAGCGGATCAACGTACCCCTATTGCTGAAACTGAGCAGTTTTATCAAGCCCTTAAATTACGCAATATTGATACCGCTATGGTCAGGATCCCAGATGCGCCCCATGGTATATACGAACGACCAAGTAACTTAATGTCAAAAGTTGCCCATATCTTATGGTGGTTTGAACAATACCAAGCAGAGAAAACCAACTAACAGGTACAATACAAACAGCCAGCATATTTCGTTAAACGATATGCTGGCTGTTTTTATTGGAATTCAATAAGTGTCTATCGCACTCGTTATTCTTTTTTAATGACCAGCTTTTTATAAATGGCAGAGAGATAAAGCTTGGAGAGATAAACGATGGAGAGATAAAGTATAAAGCCTGAGAAATTCGTCAATATATAAGCTTTAAATATTAACTGGTTATGTGCTTTTTGTGCCCCACTTTCCTGAGACAATCATTACGAAAACACCGACAGTAATTATACCGAGCATTGATCCAATGTAAGGTGATGTACTTCCAACGAAAATAGACATACCAAGTGAAACACCTAAGCAGATGGTTAAAGCACCTAGTTTGGCTTGATTAAATTTATTAACTCTCATTTCGGGCTCCTCATCCTTGAATTTACTGCGAATCATCCTCAACACATAACGCCACTGTTTTATGAGCAAAATATTGTTGGCTAAAATGTTGAGGAACGAAAAAACCAACTATATTTTTTCTGGTTAAACAGCTTGTATGTCTACCTTACTCGACATTTGCTGTTTTCTCTTTTGCAACTTTAACCATTAAAGAATGAAATAGAGAAGCAAAGACGAAAGTCGTGAATAATAAAAGTAAGCAAAGTAACTTTATTCCGACTTCCTCATGCTCTATGAACGCATTTAACATTGCTGATAAAAGCATGAACCCAACTAAATAGTAACTATGTATGCTACCCATGGAACCTCCTTGTACACATAACGCCCAAATAACAAGCTAAGTAATGGTTGGCTAAAATTGTGTAGAGAAGCGTAGCCAACTGTTACGTGTCCTTGTTGATTTTCTTGTTGAACGAAGCAGCTCTGCGGCAGAAAAGATAAAAGCTCACCTTTATTTTCCCATCTTAAATACTTACTAGACCCTGCCTACCTTGGCACTTATCTAGGAGTATCACCATGAACACTCACGAGCAACAACGCTTTGATTTTCTTTATGAACAACATCTTACCAACTTAACCCTGCAAGGCAAGCGGCCTGCGACCATCGATGCCTACAGCCGCGCCGTTAGGCGTATTAGTGCTTATTTCGATGCTTGCCCTGATAACCTTTCAACGGATGATTTGAAGCGCTACTTTGTCAGTTTAATTGATTCACATTCATGGAGCACCGTGAAACTCGACCGTAATGGCTTACAGTTTTTCTACCGGCACGTCCTTAACCAGCACTGGGAGTGGCTTAATATCGTTAAGCCGCCGCAAGTCCATAGACTGCCCGACATTCTAACGCCCGCTGAAGTTTCAATCGTTATTAGTCTTACTCATAAGCTGCGATATCAAGTGTGTTTTCTCACCTTGTACAGTTTGGGGTTACGTCTCGGTGAAGCGATTTCACTGCAGGTTGGTGATATCGATTCACAGATGATGCAGGTACATATTCGTAACGCTAAAGGCGGTAAGGACAGATTAGTTCCGCTGCCACAACGTACCTTATTAGCACTGCGATATTACTGGCAAACTCATCGCCATCCTCGACTGATTTTTCCTGGTAAAGATAGCCAGCCTGATTCATTGATAGATAAAGGCGGTATTCAGAAAGCTTTAAAACGGGTTATCCGTGAGTGCAATATCCATAAATCCATCAGCCCACATAATTTACGTCACAGCTACGCCACTCATTT